>JADGQW010000020.1 GCA_017881505.1 Gemmatimonadales bacterium | reverse complement strand
GACGCGCTCAAGGCGGAGCTCAACGCGAAGAGCCGCGCGGTGGGCGAGGCGAAGCGCGCCGGCGCCGACGCCGCGGCGCTCCTCGCCGAATCGGGTGCGCTCTCCAGGCGCGTGGACGCCGCGGGCGCCTCCGCCAAGGCCGCGGAGGAGGCCTTCACGCTCCTCCTCCGGCAGGTGCCCAATCTCCCCGCCGACGACGTCCCCGACGGCGACGCCTCGGCGAACCAGGTGATCCGCACCTGGGGCGAGCCCCGTCCGGCCGATCCGGCCCTCAAGCCGCACTGGGACCTCGGCAAGTCGCTCGGCATCCTCGATCTCGAGCGCGGGGCGATGCTGGCCGGCTCGGGGTTCCCGCTGTACATGGGGCTCGGGGCGCGGCTCGAGCGGGCGCTGATCCAGTTCATGCTCGACCTCCACACGCGGGAGCACGGCTACGTCGAGGTGTCGCCGCCGTACCTCGTCACCCGGGAGACGATGACCGGGACCGGCCAGCTCCCCAAGTTCGAGGACGACCAGTACAAGACGACCGACGACCTCTTCCTCGTCCCGACCGCCGAGGTGCCGGTCACGAACCTGCATCGCGGCGAGATCCTCTCCGCCGAGGAGCTGCCGAAGCGGTACGTCGCCTACACGCCGTGCTTCCGGCGCGAGGCGGGGGCGCACGGCGCGGACACCCGGGGGCTCATCCGGGTGCACCAGTTCGACAAGGTGGAGCTCGTCTGGCTGGAGACGCCGGAGCGGTCGGATGCGTCCCACGAGGTGCTCACGCACCACGCCGAGACGGTCCTGCAGCGGCTGGGCCTGCCGTACCGGGTGCTCAAGCTCGCGACCGGCGACCTCGGCTTCGCCAACCGCCGCACCTACGACCTCGAGGTCTGGGCGCCGGGGGTGGGGAAGTGGCTCGAGGTGTCGAGCTGCAGCACCTACGGCGACTTCCAGGCGCGGCGGATGGACACGCGCTTCCGCGCCGCGAAGGGCGTGAAGCCGGAGTTCGTGCACACCCTCAACGGCTCGGCGCTGGCGCTGCCCCGCACCCTCATCGCCGTCCTCGAGGCGTACCAGGACCCCGATGGCGGGGTGCGGATCCCCGCCGTGCTGCAGCCGTACGTCGGAGTGGAGCGGCTTGCCCCCGGCGGCGCGTGAGCCGCGGCGGTGGGGCGCCCGGCTGACCCCTCGCGCGGTGTGGGTGCTGGTCGGCCTCACCGCCGCTCTGAGCCTCGTCTCCGCGGTCCTCGTCGCGCGGCACCTCGCCGCGGACGCGCGCCACGCCTCGGCGGTGTACGCGCGGGTGTTCGCCGGCCTCGCGGACCCCCGCGAGAGCGGCGCCACCGACGCGCTCCTCGCCCTCGCCCGCGAGATCCGGGCGGGCGGCATTCCCCTCGTCGTGACCGACGTCCGCGGCGCGGTGAGCGACACTGCGAACCTCCCCCGCACGATGGCGTACGACTCCCCCGAGCTGCAGCGCTTCATCGCCGTCCTCGACGCCGGCAACCCGCCGGTGGACCAGCCGGGTGTCGGGATGGTCCACATCGGTTCGCCGCCGATGGCCGCCTACTTCCGGACGGTGCTCATCCTCGAGCTGCTCGCGCTCGCGGGGGTGGCGGGCGCGGGGGTCCTCGCCTACCGGTTCGCGCTGCGGGGGGAGCGCTCGCGGGTGTTCGCCGCGATGGCGCGGGAATCGGCGCACCAGCTGGGGACGCCGCTCAGCTCCCTCGCGGGCTGGATCGAGCAGCTGCGCGCGCAGGAGGGCGCGGAGGCCCGCCGCATCGGCGAGCACCTGGCCGACGACTACGCCCGCCTGGAGCGGGTCGCGCGCCGCTTCGAGCGCATCGGCCAGCCGGCGCGGCGGGACCCGGTGGACGTCGCGGACCTCGCGGAGGTGGTGGCCGTGTACTTCCGGCCGCGGCTCCCGACCCTGGCGCACGCCGTGACGATCGAGACGCACAGCACCAGCGCCGCACCGGTGGTCCAGGGGGACGCGCTCCTTCTCGAGTGGGCGCTCGAGGCGCTGGTGAAGAACGCGGTGGACGCCCTCACCGGACGCGGCGGGCGGATCACCGTCTCCGTGATGGACGAGCCCGATGACGTCGTGCTGCGCGTGACGGACGACGGTCCCGGCGTGCCGCGGGAGATCCGCCACCGGCTGTTCGACGCGGGCGCGACCACGAAGGTGGGCGGCTGGGGGATGGGCCTCGCCCTGGCCCGCCGCATCGTGGAGGAGGGGCACGGCGGGCGGCTCGAGCTCGAGGCGTCGGACCACGGCGCCACCTTCGCCGCGCGGTTCCCGCGCGAGACGGCGCCCGCGTGACGCTGTCGGTGGCGCTGAACGGCGCGCAGCAGGAGGCGGTAGAGCATCTCGACGGGCCGATGCTGGTGCTCGCCGGGGCGGGCTCGGGGAAGACGCGCGTGCTCACGGTGCGCGTCGCCCGGCTCCTCGACGTGCACGGCGTGGACCCCCGGCACGTCCTCGCCGTCACCTTCACCAACAAGGCGGCCGGGGAGATGCGGGGCCGCGTCGGCACCCTCCTCGGCCGCGAGCCCGACGGGCTCTGGATCGGCACCTTCCACGCCATCTGCGCGCGGCTGCTGCGCCGCGAGGCGCCGCACCTCGGCTTCACGCAGGCGTTCACCATCTACGACGCGGAAGACGCCGAGGCGCTGGTGCGCCGCGTCGTCGAGGACCTCGGCCTCCCGCCGAAGCTGTACGGCGCGCGGATGGTGGCGCACGAGATCTCCGGCGCCAAGAACGCGATGATCGGCCCCGAGGCGTACGCCACCGACGCGCGCGATCCCTACCACGCCAACGTCGCGCGGGTCTACGCGGCGGCGGTGGCCGCGCTGCGGCGCGCCAACGCGATGGACTTCGACGACCTGCTCCTCCACCCCCTGCGGCTCTTCGAGGAGCACCCCGAGCGGCTCGCCGCCTACCGCGACCGCCTGCGCTTCCTCCTGGTGGACGAGTACCAGGACACCAACCGCGCCCAGTACCTCTTCCTCCGCGCCCTGGCGGGCGGGGAGGGGAACCTCTTCGTGGTGGGGGACGACGACCAATCCATCTACGGCTGGCGGGGCGCCGACCTCCGGAACATCCTCGAGTTCCAGCGCGACTTCCCGGCGGCGCGGCTGGTGCGCCTGGAGGAGAACTACCGCTCCACCCGGCCGATCCTCGAGGCGGCGAACAGCGTCATCTCCGCGAACCGGGGACGGCTCGGGAAGACGCTGTGGACCCAGCGGCCCGGGGGCGAGCCGATCACCGTCGTGCGGGCCTCCGACGACCGGGACGAGGCGGAGTGGCTGGTGCGGGAATTCGTGACCCGGGCGCGGGACGGCCGCCAGGTCTTCGCCGAGATGGCGGTGCTGATGCGGACCAACGCGCAGACCCGCGCCTTCGAGGAGGAGCTGCGCCGTCAGGCGGTGCCGTACCGGGTGGTGGGCGCCGTGAGCTTCTACGAGCGGCGCGAGGTGAAGGACCTGCTGGCGTACCTCCGGCTGGTCGGGAACCCCGACGACGACGAGGCGTTCCGCCGCGCGGTCGCCGTCCCGCGGCGGGGCATCGGCGAGACGAGTCTGGTGGCCCTGGCGAAGGCGGCGGGGCCGTGGGGGTGGTCCCTGGCCCGCACGGCGGCGGCCGCGAACCGGATCCCCGACCTCAGGCCCAAGGCGCGGGAGAGCTTCGAACAGTTCGCCGCCTTCCTCGCGGCCCTCGCAGCCGACGTGCGCACCCTCCAGCCCGCCGAGGCGCTGCGCGCGGTGATCGCGCGCATCGGGTTCGAGGCGCACCTGCTGGAAGAGGACGAGACGGGTCCGGAGCGGCTCGAGAACGTGGCGGAGCTCCTCAACGCCGCGGCCGCGTGGTCGGAGGAGCTCGGCGCCGTCGTGGACGACGAGGCGGGGACGCCGGTGGAGCGCTTCCTCCAGCAGACCGCGCTCGCCACGCCCGCCGACGCGTCCCCCGAGGACGGGGGCGTGACCCTCCTGACGCTCCACGCCGCGAAGGGGCTCGAGTTCCCGGTGGTGGCCATCGCGGGGTTCGAGGAGGGGCTGATGCCGCTCTCGCGCGCCGACACGCCGGAAGGGGTGGAGGAGGAGCGGCGCCTCTGCTACGTCGGGATGACGCGGGCCAAGGACAAGCTGTTCCTCTGCCACGCGACGGCGCGGCGGCGCGGCGGCGACATCCGGGGCGCGTTCCCCTCGCGCTTCCTGCAGGACGTCCCGCCGTCGCTGGTGGAGGAGCGGGTGACGCGGCCCTCGTGGAGCGTGGCGCGGGAGATCCCGCGGCGGCCCATCCGGCGGATGGCGCCCCTCGCCCTGGTGGTGGAGCACGACGAGCCCGCGGAGGTGAACGACGACGCACCGCGCTACGTGAAGGGGGAGCGCGTCCGGCACCGGCGGTTCGGCGCGGGGACGATCACCGCGGTCGCCGGGCGGGGTCGCGACCTCAAGGTGGCGGTGCAATTCGACGACGAGGCCGTGGGGGAGAAGCAGCTCCTCGCCGCGTACGCGGCCCTCGAGCGGGAGTGGGAATAGGCGTGGCGGTCAGCCGGGACGACATCCGGCACTTCGCGGCGCTCGCGGAACTCGCGGTGGACGACGCGGCCGCGGCGGAGCTCGAGGGCCAGCTGACGCGGATCCTCGACTACGTACGCCAGCTCGAGGCGCTCGAGGCCGGCGAGGCGGCCACGACCGACGCCCGCGCGGTGCGCCTCCGCCCCGACGTGGTGGGGGCCGACCCCCTGCGCCGCCCGCCGCAGGCGTTCGGGGCGCCGATGCAGGAGGGCCTCTTCGTCGTGCCGCGCCTCGGCGCGCTGAGCGGCGGGGAAGAGGCGCCGTGAGCGAGCGGCGCGCCCTCGCCGCCCGCACCGCGCAGGCGATCGCCGCCCTGGAGGCGCGCGGCGTCCACGCGTTCGTGGACTACAGTCCCCAGGAGCCAGACGCCCAGACGCCAAGTCCCCAGGGGGGCGGCGCGCTGAAGGGCGAGACGGTCGCCCTCAAGGACAACATCTGTGATCTGACGTTCCGCACCACCTGCGGGTCGCGGATCCTCGAGGGGTGGCGCTCTCCTTTCGAGGCGACCGCGGTGCGGCGGCTGCGCGAGGCCGGCGCGCTGATCGCCGGGAAGACGAACTGCGACGAGTTCGCGATGGGCTCGTCCACGGAGTTCTCGTGCTACGGCCCCACGCGCCACCCCCTCGACGCCACGCGCGCGCCGGGGGGCTCCTCCGGCGGCTCGGCGGCGGCGGTGGCGGCGGGGGCGGTCTCCCTCGCCCTCGGCTCCGAGACGGGCGGCTCGGTGCGCCAGCCTGCGGCCTTCTGCGGTGTCGTGGGGATCAAGCCCACCTACGGCCGCGTGAGCCGCTACGGCCTGGTGGCCTTCGGCTCCTCCCTCGACCAGATCGGCACCTTCGGTCGGGACGTGGCGGGGGCGGCGCGGCTCCTCGCGGTCATCAGCGGCCGCGACCCCCTCGACGCCACGACGCTGGACCGCGATCCGCTCCCGCCTCCCGGGTCCGCCCCCGCCTCCCTTGCGGGCACGGTGATCGGCATCCCGCGGGAGTACTACGGCGAGGGGCTGCATCCCGGCGTCGCGGCGGCGATGCGGCGCGCCACCGACCGGCTGCGCGGCCTCGGCGCCGAGCTGCGGGACGTGTCCCTGCCGCACACGCGCTACGCCGTGCCCGCGTACTACGTCCTCGCGCCCGCCGAGGCCTCGTCGAACCTGGCGCGGTACGACGGCGTGCGGTACGGGCGGCGTGTCCCGGGAGACGAGCCAGACGTGCGCTCCCTCTACCGCGCCACCCGGGGGAGCGGCTTCGGTCCGGAGGTGCGGCGCCGCATCATCCTGGGCACCTACGTGCTGAGCGCGGGCTTCCACGACGCGTACTACGCCAAGGCCCAGCGGGCGCGGGAGCGGATCCGCGCCGACTTCGCCACGGTGTTCGGCGCCGGCGTCCACGCCCTCTTCACGCCGACGACGCCCACCCCGGCCTTCAAGCTGGGGGAGCGCCTCGCCGACCCGGTGGCGATGTACCTGAGCGACATCTACGTCTGCACGGCGAACCTGGCGGAGGTCCCCGCGCTCTCCCTCCCGATCGGGCGGGACGAGGGGCTCCCCATCGGCGGCCAGCTCATCGGGCCACTCGAGGGGGAGGCCGCGATCGTGCGGATCGCGCAGGCGATGGAGCCGGTGGTGGGCGCCACCGAGGAGGTCCGGTGAGCGCGCCGGCCGCGGCGCGCGGCGGCGCCCCCGGGCGCGGGTGGGAGACCGTCGTGGGCCTCGAGGTCCACGTGCAGCTGCTCACGCGGACCAAGATGTTCTGCGCCTGCTCGGCGGCGTTCGGGGATCCGCCCAACACCAACGTCTGCCCGGTCTGCCTCGGCCTGCCGGGGGCGCTCCCCGTCCCGAACGAGCACGCCCTCCGCCTCGCGGCGCGCGCCGCCTTCGGCCTGGGGCTCACGGTGCATCCCCGCAGCAGCTTCGCGCGCAAGCACTACTTCTATCCCGACCTGCCGAAGGGCTACCAGATCACGCAGCACCGGGCGCCCCTCTCGACGCGCGGCAGGCTCGAGGTCGCCTCGCCCGACCGCGGGGCCGTCCCCGTCGGCATCACCCGCATCCACGTCGAAGAGGACGCCGGGAAGTCGTTCCACGACAAGGTGCCCGGGATGACGGCAGTGGACTTCAACCGCTCCGGCGTGCCCCTCATCGAGATCGTCGGCGAGCCCGACCTCCGCTCCCCCGCCGAAGCGCGCGCGTACCTGGCCGCCCTCAAACAGGTGCTCCTCTACCTCGAGGTGTCGGACTGCTCGATGGAGGAGGGGAGCCTGCGGGTGGATGCCAACGTGTCGGTGCGGCCCGCGGGGAGCGCCGAGCTGCGCACGCGCTGCGAGATCAAGAACCTCAACTCCTTCGGCCACGTCGAGCGCGCGCTCACGGCGGAGCGGGACCGGCAGATCGCGGCGTACGAGCGCGGCGGGACGATCGAGCAGCGGACGATGACCTTTGACGCGGCGACGGGCGAGGTGCGCCCCGTGCGCGCGAAGGAGGAGAGCCACGACTACCGCTACTTCCCCGAGCCCGACCTCCCGCCCCTCGTGCTCGAGCCGGAGTGGCTGGCGGAGGTGCGGGCGTCGCTCCCCGAGCTCCCCGCCGCGAAGCGCGCGCGGCTCGAGCGGCAGTACGGGCTCGCGGCCAGGGAGGCGGCCGTCGTCACCGCGACCGCCGCGCTCTCCGGCTCCTTCGAGTCGTTCGTCACGCTCTCGGGCGCCGCGAACGGCAAGGAGGCCTGGAACTGGTTCGCCAACGATCTCCTGTCCTTCAGCGCCGACGGTGAGACGATCCCGCTCCCCCTCGAGCGGGCCGCTGCGGCGGTGAAGCTGGTGCAGGCGGGGAAGATCGGGCGGCAGTCGCTCAAGCCTCTCCTCGCCCGGATGGTGGAGACGCCGGCCGCCGACGCAGAAGCGCTCGCGCAGGCACTGGGCCTCCTCCAGGTCTCCGACTCCGGCGCGATCGACGGCTGGGTGCGGGAGGTCCTCGCGGCGCACCCCGGCGAGGTGGCGCGCTGCAAGGGCGGCGAGAAGAAGCTCTTCGACTTCCTCGTGGGGCAGGTGATGAAGCGGTCGAAGGGCAGGGCGGATGCGAGGCTGGTGAACGCCGCGCTCACGGCGGCGCTCGAGATCCAGGGCTGACGGCTAGCGGCGCTTCCCGATCCAGGGGCGGGCGATGTCGAGCCGGTCCCAGTGGCCGAGGCCGGTGGGGCGCACGCCGAAGTGCTCGTCGGCGGTCTCGCGGACGCGGTCCTTGTCGGCGCGGCCGCCGGTGAGGAGGGCATGCCGGCGCATCCGCTTGGCGGAGAGGAGGGCGGCGGCGCCGGTGGGGTCGAAGCGGCGCGCCTGCGCGGCCTGGCCGGAGACGAAGAAGTCCATCACCAGGTCGAAGGCGGCGCCCATGTGGCGCTCGACGTCGGAGTCGGGAAGGTCCCAGCGGCTGTTCTGGGCGGCCAGCTGGACGACGCGCTGCCAGTTGGTGAGGTCGGTGAGCTGGACCATGCCGCGGAAGATGCGGCGGTTGGTGCGGAGACTGAAGATCGTCGGGGAGATGATGCGGTCGAGGTGCTCGTCGCTCGCGCTGTGGTCGAGGGCGATCACTTCGCGGGCGCGGCGCGCGGACTCGTCGCCGACGTGCATGTCGAACCGCGCCTCCCAGTAGGAGTGCCCGAGGGCGCGGGTGGAGGAGGTCAGGACCAGCTGCCGGGGGACGAAGTAGTTGTGGGCGACGACGTCCGCCGCGAGGTGCGCCAGGTAGCCGAGGCCGAAGGCGCGCAGGGCCTCGGTGCCGGCAAGCTCCGCGATCTCCTCGCCCACGTGCCACGAATGGGAGTGGCGGCCGGCCGGCACGTACTTCTTGGCGAAGGAGGTGTCGGCGGCGATGGAGCCGTAGAGGAAGTCCACCGGGAACGCCTGGAGCGCGGCGGCGATCGTCGAGGGGAGGAGCTGGAGGTTGGCGAGGACCGCCTGGCCCAGGAAGATGTGGGTGCCCGGCGACCACGCCCAGCCGTCGGTGGGGAAGAACGCGACGAGGAGGACGGCGGCCACCAGGAGCAGGGCCGCGCGGCCGGGCCGCAACGCTACGCCCGCCGCCGTCGTGCCCGGAGGGCGGAGCGCGCCACGCCGAAGAGCGAGGCGGACCGGCGCGCGGTGCGCACCAGGGCCGCGACGTCGAGGGCGGTCTCTTCCGCCTCCTCCTGCAGCACCTCGACGAGGGCGTCGAGGTCGCTGAGCCGCTCCTCCACCTTGTGCACCGCCGACCGCAGCTTGGCGCGGGCGTCGCCGGAGATGTCGGCGAACCCCTCGATCTCGGCCCGCACGCGGCCCGTCGCGGCGCGGGCGTCGGCCGTGAAGCCGGCGAGGTGCGCGCCGATCTCCCGCTTGGCGCGCCGCAGGCCGAGGCCGATGACGATGACGACGCCGCCCACCACGAGGAGGCACGTGGCGATGACGGCGAGGGAGATGGCGGCGAGGGGACCGACCCAGGTGGGCATGGGGTGTAACGTCGCGGCGGGTCGGGGGGGTGTCAAGCAGAATCCGGCTGTCGGCCGTCAGCCGTCAGCCGTCAGCGAGCGCTCCTCCGACGGCTGACGGCTGACCACTGACGGCGCTGGCTCGGCTTGACGCTGTCGCCTTCGTTCCGCACTTTGCCCCCCCATGGCGCCCTTCTTCACCGTCGAAGGCGGCCACGTGTTGCGCGGGACAGTCCGTCCCTCCGGCAACAAGAACGCCGCCCTGCCGATCCTCGCCGCGACCCTCCTCGCCGACGGTCCCGTCGTCCTGCACAACGTCCCCCGCATCCGCGACGTGGAGACGCTGATCGCGCTCCTCCAGGCGCAGGGGGCGAAGGTCGCGTGGACGGGGGACCGCACCGTCGAGGTGGACGCGCGCGGCGCGACCCCCGCCGACCCCGACCCGGAGCTCTGCAATCGGATCCGCGCCTCCATCCTCCTGGCGGGCCCGATGCTGGCGCGGTTCGGCCGCGTGCGCCTGCCGCCCCCCGGCGGCGATGTCATCGGCCGGCGGCGGGTGGACACGCACCTCCTGGCGCTCGAGCAGCTCGGCGCGCGCATCGAGGTCGGCGCCACCTACGCCTTCGAGGCGAAGCGCCTGATCGGCGCCGACATCTTCCTCGACGAGGCGAGCGTCACCGGCACCGAGAACGCGCTGATGGCGGCCGCGGCGGCGAAGGGGCGCACCATCCTGCGGAACGCCGCCTCGGAGCCACACGTCCAGGACCTCGCCCACTTCCTGGTCGAGCTCGGCGCCCACATCGAGGGCATCGGCACGAACACCCTCACCATCGAGGGGGGCCGGCCCCTCGGCGGCGGCACCTTCACGATCGGCCCGGACCACATCGAGATCGCGTCGTTCATCGGCCTCGCGGCCGTGACGAACTCCGACTTGGTGATCGAGGGGGTGCGGCCGGCGGACCTGCGCGCCACGCTGCTGGGATTCGAGCGGCTCGGCGTCGCCCCGCGCATCGACGGCGAGCGCCTCCACTGCGCCGCGGGCCAGCCGCGCCGCGTCGCGGCCGACATCGGCGGGCACGTCCCCAAGCTCGAGGACGGTCCCTGGCCGGCGTTCCCCGCCGACGCGATGAGCATCGCCCTCGTGACGGCCACGCAGTGCGAAGGGATGATCCTGCTGTTCGAGAAGATGTTCGAGTCGCGCCTCTTCTTCGTGGACAAGCTGATCGGGATGGGGGCGCGCATCGTGCTGTGCGACCCGCACCGCGCGGTCGTGTCCGGGCCCGCCAGGCTGCACGCGGGCACGGTGGAGAGCCCCGATATCCGCGCCGGGATGGCGATGCTCCTCGCCGCCCTTGCGGCCGAGGGCACCAGCACCATCCACAACGCGGGCCAGATCGAGCGGGGGTACGAGCGCATCCACGAGCGCCTGGCGGCCCTGGGCGCCGTGATCCAGCGCGGCGAGCGGTGACACCGGGCGACCCGGCGCCGCAGGCGAACGCCCTTCGCCCCCTCGCGGAGGTGCCGGTCGCCGGCGCGCCGGTGCCGCTGGCGGAGCTGGCCGAATGGGCGGAGCGGTACGGCGCCGTCGCGGGGATCACCGAGCGCGGCGAGCGGGGCGACTTCTCGATGGGGCTCTGGTCCGCCGAGCCCGCCCTCGGCGTCACCGAGCGCTGGCGTGCCTTCCGCCGCTGGATGGCGTCCCGCTTCCCCGCCGTCGTGATGGCCCACCAGGTCCACAGCGCGTCGGTCCGCTGGCACCGCGCCCCCGAGCCCGGGTGGCACCTCGGCGACGGCTACGACGGCCATCTCACCGCCGAGCGCGGCCTCCTCCTCGTCGTCACGGTGGCCGACTGCATCCCCATCTACCTCGTCGAGCGCGCGGGCCCGGGGCTCGGCCTCCTCCACGCGGGGTGGCGCGGCACGGCGGGGGGGGTGCTGGAGGCGGGCGTCCGCGCGCTGTGCGAGCGCGCCGGCGGCTCCCCCTCGGACCTGGCGGTGCACCTGGGCGTCGGCATCTGCGGGGCCTGCTACGAGGTGGGCCCCGAGGTCGCCTGGGCGGTGCGGGGCGAGGGAGCGACGGGGCCGGTCCACCTCGATCTGCGTGCGGAGCTCGCGCGGCGCGCGTGGCGGCTCGGGGTGGAGGAGGTCACGGTCTCCCGCTACTGCACCGCGCACGACGGCGGACGCTTCTTCTCGCATCGCGGGTCCGGCGGCGACGGCGGGCGGATGGTGGCGTATCTCGGCAGGCCGGGAGGAGCGTGACGTGAACGGCGACGCAGCGCCCCGCGGCGGGGTGGCGACCCTCGAGGGCCCGCGCGACCGGGAGCGGATCCGGACGGTCGTCGTCGACGACCACGACGGCCTGGCCCTCCTCCTCGCCGAGCGGATCGCGGCGGTGGTGCGGCGCGAGGTCGCCGCGAGCGGGCGGTGCGTCCTCGGCCTCGCCACCGGTAGCACCCCCATCGGCATCTACCGCCACCTCATCCGCCTGCACCAGGCGGGGACGCTGGACTTCTCCCGCGTCGTGAGCTTCAACCTCGACGAGTACTGGCCGATGGCGCCGGACAGCATCCACAGCTACCGGCGCTACATGTGGGAGAACCTCTTCGCGCACGTGAACATCGCTCCGGCGCACGTCCACGTCCCCGACGGCGCGGTGCCGCGCGAGGGGCTGGCGGAGGCGTGCGCGGCGTACGAGGCCGCCATCGCGGCCGCGGGGGGGATCGACTTCCAGATCCTCGGCATCGGGCGGACGGGGCACATCGGCTTCAACGAGCCCGGTTCCTCCGCCGCGTCGCGGACGCGCCTCGTGACCCTCGACACCCTCACCCGCCGCGAGGCCGCCGCCGACTTCTTCGGCGAGGACGGGGTGCCGCGCGAGGCCGTGACGATGGGGGTCGCGACGATCCTCGAGGCGCGGGAGATCGCGCTCATCGCCACGGGGGAGCACAAGGCCGCCATCGTCCGGCAGGCGGTGGAGGGCGACGTCTCGGTGCAGGTGGCGGCGACCTTCCTCCAGCGCCACGCCAACGCCACCGCCTGGCTCGACCGCGCCGCCGCGGCGGACCTGACGCGCGTCCGCACCCCGTGGCTCCTCGAGAGCGTGGAGTGGACGGGGGAGCTGACGGAGTGCGCGGTGGTCTGGCTGGCGGAGCAGTCCGGCAAGGCCATCCTCAAGCTCACCGGGCGCGACTACGCGGAGCACCACCTGAGCAGCCTGCTGGCGCTGCACGGCGCGCCGGGGCCCGTCAACGGCGAGGTCTTCAACCGCCTGCGGGAGAAGATCCGCGGCCGCGCCCGCCTGCCGCGCGAGCGGACGGTCGTGGTCTTCTCCCCGCACCCCGACGACGACGTGATCGCGATGGGGGGCGCCCTGCGGAAGCTCCTCGAGAATGGGAACCGCATCACCGTGGCGTACATGACCAGCGGCAACATCGCGGTCTTCGACCACGACGTGCGGCGGCACCTCGACTTCGTGGACCGCGCGGCCGCGGTGCTGGGCGTGGACGGCGCGGTCGTGCGGCGGCTGCGGGAGGAGGTGGCGGCGGCGCTCGACACCAAGCACCCCGGCGACGTGGACGCGGCGGCGGTGCAGGAGCTCAAGCGGATGATCCGGGAGTCGGAGGCGGTGGCGGCGCTGGCGGCGGTGGGGCTCCCCGCGGCGGCCGCGCGGTTCCTGAACCTGCCCTTCTACCGGACGGGGGAGGTCCACAAGCGCCCCGTAGGGGAGGAGGACGTCGCCCTCGTGCGCGGCCTGCTCGAGGAGCTGAAGCCGGACCTCGTCTTCGTCGCGGGAGACCTCTCCGACCCGCACGGCACGCACCGGATGTGCAAGGAAGCGGTGGACCGCGCGCTCGCCGGCATCCCGGGGCCCCGGCCGGAGGTGTGGCTATACCGGGGGGCGTGGCAGGAGTGGACGCTCACCGAGGCGGACGTGCTCGTCCCGCTCTCGCAGGACGAGCTGCGGGCCAAGATCTTCGCCATCTTCAAGCACCAGTCGCAGAAGGACACCGCGCCCTTCCCGGGCGCCTACGACGAGCGGGAGTTCTGGCAGCGGGTGGAGGCGCGGAACGAGGACACCGCCGCGCGGGCCGACCGCCTCGGTCTGGCCGAGTATTTCGCGATGGAAGCGTACCGCGTGGTCCCGCGCTCCGGCGCTTGACGCCAAGCTGAGGCGCGGGTACGTTTTAGCTCTGTCGGGCGGTTGTTCCTGCTGGTGTGGACGTGGGGTTGACGGCCCCACTTCTTTTTTTTTCGGGGTTTTCCGTGGCATTCCTCCCCGATATCGAGCAGCAGACGGCGGCCCGGCTGGCCGAGCTCGGCTTCGACCTGGTCGAGCTGCGTCAGGGCGGGACGGCGCGCCGGCCCCTCCTCCAGGTCCGCATCGAGCGGGCGGAGATGGGGGGGGACCGCGGGGTCACGGTGGACGACTGCGCCGTGGCGAGCCGGGCCCTGGAGGCGTGGCTGGACGGCACGGGCCTCGGGCAGGGGCAGTACGTGCTGGAAGTGAGCTCGCCGGGCCTCGACCGGGCGCTGCGGCGGCCCGACGAGTGGCGGCGGTTCGCCGGCCGGCTGGCGGAGGTGCTGGTGCCGGCGCTGGGCGGCCGGTTCGCGGTGCGGATCGTACAGGTGGTGGAGGACCCCGAACCCTCGGTGGAGCTCGAGTTCCCCAAGGGGGTTCTGCGGACGGTGAAATTGGCGGAGATCAAGGAAGCGCGTCTCGCGGTGGACTGGTAGGCGCGCGTGGAGCGACAGGGATGAGCAATCCGGACCTGCTGTCGGCGTTCCGTGAGTTGGCGACCACGAAGCAGCTGGAGCGCGGGGAACTGCGCGACCTGCTGCGCGACGGGGTGCTGGCGGCGCTGGCCAAGAAGTTCGGGCCCAACGTGCGGGCCGAGATCGACATCGACGAGATGACCGGGAAGATCAAGATCACGGCGCTCTTCGAGGTGGTCGAGGACGTCGAGGACCCGAGCCGCCAGGTCACCCTCGAGGAGGCGCGGTTCGACGACCCCGCCTTCCAGGTCGGCGACGTCCTGGAGCGGGACGTGGAGTTCGCCGAGTTCGGCCGCACGGCGGTGCAGGCGGCGAAGCAGCGGATCATCCAGCGGGTGCGGGAAGGGGAGCGCTCGCGGATCCGCGAGGAGTTCGCCGACCGCGTCGGCGAGCTGCTGATGGGCGAGGTGCAGCAGATCGAGCGCGGGAAGATCGTCGTGATGCTCGCGAAGTTCCGCGAGGCCGAGGCGATCATCCCCTACCGCGAGCAGAACCACCGGGAGCACTTCCACCAGAACGACTCGATCCGCGCGGTGCTGAAGCGGCTGGAGGAGACGCCGAAGGGGCCGCGCCTCATCCTGAGCCGCGGCGACCCGCTGTTCGTGAAGGCGCTCTTCAAGCTCGAGGTCCCCGAGATCCAGCAGGGGATCGTGGAGATCCGCGCCACGGCGCGCGAGGTGGGGAGCCGGACGAAGATCGCGGTCTTCAGCCGGGACGACGGCATCGACCCGGTGGGCGCGTGCGTCGGGCTCAAGGGGAGCCGGGTGCAGGCGGTGGTGAACGAGCTGGGGGGCGAGCGGATCGACATCGTGCCCTGGAGCTCGGACCCGGAGCGGTTCGCGAAACTCAGCCTGGCGCCGTCGCGGGTGGCGCGGGTCTTCTCCGACCCCGACGCCAAGACGGTGCAGGCCATCGTGGACGAGGACCAGCTGAGCCTGGCCATCGGCCGCAACGGCCAGAACGTGCGCCTCGCCTCGGAGCTGACGGGCTGGAAGATCGACCTCTACTCCAGCCGCGAGTGGCTGGAGCGCGGCGGGGAGGGCCCGCTCTTCGCGCCGCTGCCCCCGGTCCGCGCGGAGGAAGATGAGGTGGCGGACGTGCCGCTCGCCGAGCTGGGCGGGCTGGCCCCCGACCTCCTGGCGGTGCTCGACGCCGCCGGGTACCGCGCCTTCTCCGACATCATCGACCTCGACCGCGACGAGATGGGGCGGATCCCGGCGATGACGCCCGAGATGGTGGAGCGCCTGGTGACGCTGGTGGACGAGCTGAGCACCGACGAGGACGAGCCGGCGGAGGCGAAGGGCGACGCCGCCGCGCCGTCGGAGCCGGACGCGGCGCCGCACGAGGAGCCGCACGAGGAGCCGCCGGCCGCCGAGGGTGGCGCGCCGGGCGGCGAGGCGCCGCCGGAGGCGTGACGGCCGACCGGATGCGGGCCGGGACGGGCCTCCTGGGGCTCGGCGCGAAGGCGCGGCGGCTCGCCATCGGGGTGGAGGCGGCGCGCGCCGCGTTGCAGCGCGGGGCCGCCGAAGGGCTGGTGATCGCGGCGGACGCGAGCCCGCGGGCGCGGGAGAAGCTGCTCCCGCTGGCGATGCACCGGGGCGTGACGGTGCTCGTCGGGCCGCTCGCCGAGGAGTTCGGGCTGCTGCTGGGCCGGCCCCCGGTGCACGGCGTGGCGGTGCTGGACCGGCAGTTGGCGCGCGGCCTGCGCGCGTACCTGGAGGCGGAAGACCGCGGGGAGAAGGTCACGGTATGAGCATGCGGGTGCACGATATCGCGGCGGAATTCGGCGTGACCAGCGAGGAGCTGATCGCGACCCTGCGCGAGATGGACATCTTCGTCCGGAGCCACCTGAGCACCCTCGAGGACGACAAGGTCTCGCGGGTCCGGGCGCGCTACGAGCGGGAGAAGCGCAAGGACCGGCAGGCCGCCACCCCGGCGAAGGGGCGCCGCCGCACCGCGAAGCCGAAGGCGGCGACTGCCGCCGCCGAGGCCGAGAAGAAGAAGAAGGACGAGGAGGCGGCGGCGGAGCAGGCCCAGCCCAAGCGTCGCCGGCGCACCGCCGCGGAGATGGCGGCCCACGAGGCCGATGTCGCCGCGCAGGCCGCCGCCGAAGCCGCCGCCCGCCCGCCCGTCGTGGTCCAGCTCTTCAAGGACGAGACGGTCGAGGAGACCCTCGAGCCGGAGCTGGCGGAGCACGACCTCTTCCCGCCGGAGCTGCAGCCGCGCACCGAGCCCGAGCCGGGCACCATCGTGGCGCCGGCGCCGGAGACCGAGGCCGCCGCCGAGGCGGAGCCGACGCCCGCCGCGGACGGCGCCGCCCCGCCGGCCGCTCCCGCCGCCGAGCCGCCGCACGCCGCGGTGCCGATGATGGGCGCCTACGTGTCGCCCGCGCCGCACCGGCCCCTGCCCTTCGTCCCGCAGCGCGTCGAGCGCCTGCCGTCCGCGCGCCCGAAGCCGGTCGCCAGCGGCGTGCCCGGCGCGATGACGCCGCCGCGCCCCGTCGCTTCCGCCGCCCCCGGCGCCGCGACCACCGACGACCGCCGTCGCCTCGACAAGAAGGGCGGGGGGAAGCGCAAGAAGGGGAAGAAGTGGGCGGTGGACCAGGAGGCCGTGGCGGCCAACGTCGCCAAGACCCTCGCGTCCATCCGCGGCCCCGGCAAGAAGGGCGGCCGCCGCCGCGACGACGAGCCGTCGTTCCGCGACCAGGAGGCGCAGCGCGTCGCGGAGGAGAAGGAGCGGGAGAAGACGCTGGTCCACGTCAACGAGTTCATCTCGGTGGCCGAGCTGGCGCAGAGCATCAAGGTCCCCTCCTCGCAGCTCGTGGCCTTCGCCTTCAAGGAACTGGGGCTGATGGTCACGGTGAACCAGCGGCTCGACTTCGACCAGATCGAGCTGATCTGCTCGGAGTACGGCTTCCAGGCGGTGCGCGAGGCGGAGTACGTCGCCGAGGCGCCGGAGGCCGCGGCGCCGGAGGCCGCGGAGGACCTGGAGACGCGCCCGCCGGTCGTGACCGTGATGGGCCACGTGGACCACGGCAAGACCTCGCTCCTCGACTTCATCCGCAAGACCAACGTCATCGCGGGCGAGGCGGGCGGGATCACGCAGCACATCGGCGCCCACAACGTCGTCCTCGCCAACGGGAAGCGCATCACCTTCCTCGACACGCCGGGCCACGAGGCGTTCACCGCCATGCGGGCCCGCGGCGCGCAGGTCACCGACATCGTCGTGCTGGTGGTCGCCGCCGACGACCAGGTCATGCCGCAGACGGTCGAGGCCATCAGCCACGCCAAGAACGCCGGCGTGCCGATGGTCGTGGCCATCAACAAGATCGACCTCCCCGCGGCCGACGTGGAGAAGGTCAAGCGCGAGCTGCTGGAGCAGCAGGTGGTGCTCGAGGAGTACGGCGGGACCACGCTCTGCACGCCCATCTCCGCCAAGAAGGGCACCAACGTCGAGCAGCTCCTCGACCAGATCCTCCTCCAGGCGGAGCTCCTCGACCTCAAGGCCAACCCGCACAAGCCGGCGCTCGGCACGGTGCTCGAGGCGCAGCTCGATCCGGGGAAGGGCCCCGTCGCGACGGTCCTCGTCACGGGCGGGACGCTCAAGCCGGGCGACAGCTTCATCTGCGGCCTCTTCGCGGGCCGGGTGCGCGCGCTGCAGGACGAGCGCGGCCGCCCGCTCACGGAGGCCGGCCCCTCCACGCCGGTGCAGGTGCTCGGCTTCGAGGGGATCCCGCAGGCGGGCGACGCGTTCTCGGTCGTCACCGACAGCGTGCAGGCGCGCGACATCGCCCAGAAGCGCCAGCGGCTCGACCGCGAGGCGCAGAACCGGCGCACCAGCCGCGCGGGCGTCACGCTGGAGGAGTTCTTCGCGCAGCGGGCCGCGGGCGAGACCGGCGTCCTGCCGCTGATCATCAAGTCCGACCAGGGGGGCCCCGCCGAGGCGCTGGCCGACGCGCTCAGCCAGCTCTCCACCAGCGAGGTCCGGGTGGACGTGGTGCACCGCGGCGTCGGCGCCATCACCGACAGCGACGTGCTGCTCGCCAAGGCGTCGGGGGCCATCGTCATCGGCTTCCACGTCCGGCCCGACTCCAACGCCCGCGCCTCCGCCGCGCGGGAGCACGTGGACATCCGCCTCTACCGCGTCATCTACGAGGCGGTCGAGGACGTGAAGGCGGCGCTCGAAGGCCTCCTCAAGCCGGTGCAGAAGGAAGTGATCCTCGGCGAGGCCGAGGTCCGCCTGCTGTTCAAGATCTCCGGCGTCGGGACCATCGCCGGGTGCTTCGTCCGGAGCGGCACCATCCTGCGCAGCGGCAAGGTGCGCGTGGTGCGCGACGGGGTGGAGGCGTTCGCCGGCGGGCTGGCGTCCCTCCGCCGGTTCAAGGACGACGTCAAGGAGGTCAAGGACGGCCTCGAGTGCGGCATCGGCATCGAGAACTTCAACGACCTCAAGGTCGGCGACGTGATCGAGTCGTACCGCGTCGACACCGTGGCCCGGAGCCTCGAGAGCGCGGGGCCGGCGCGCGCGGAGTGAGCGGATGGTCGTCGGCGTGCGGACCTGGGACCTGCACCTCGCCGGCTGCCAGTCGCTCAAGGACAAGCGCCGGATCGTGAAGAGCCTGAAGGACCGGCTCCACCAGCGTTTCAACGTCTCGGCCGCCGAGGTGGACCATCAGGACGTCTGGCAGCGGGCGGCGCTGGCCTGCAGCGTGGTGACCACGGACCGCCGGCACGCCGAGGAGGTCCTCACGGCCTGTGACGGCCTGGTGGCGGGGAACCCCCTCGTGGACGTGATCGCCAGCGCGCTGGAGTGGCGGTGAAGACCCCCGGCCGGCGTCCGCAGCGCGTCGCGGAGGCGATCCGCGAGATCATCGCGCCCTTCCTGCAGCACGCGCTGCGCGATCCGCGCATCACCGCGCTCGTCACCGTGACCACGGTGCACGTCACGCCCGACCTCAAGCACTGCGTCGTCGGCGTCGCCCTCCACGGCGAGGCGGCGGAGCGCGAGCGCACGATGGAAGGGCTGCAGAGCGCCACCGGCCTGGCGCGGCACGAGGTGGCGCGGAAGCTCGACCTGAAGTCGGCTCCGGCGATCCACTTCGAGATCGACAAGGGCGCCGACCACGCGAGCCGCATCGAGGCGGTGCTCGCGGAGCTGCGGCGCACCGAGGGCACGGACCACTGACCGACGGCCTGCTCCTCCTCGACAAGCCGATGGGTCCGACGTCGCACGACGCCGTCGCCACGGTCCGCCGGCTCCTCGGCGCGTCGCGCGTGGGCCACGCCGGGACCCTCGACCCGCTCGCCAGCGGGCTGCTGCTGGTGCTGGTGGGACGCGCGACCCGGCTCGCCCGGTTCACCGGCGTCCTCCCCAAGCGCTACGAGGCGACGCTGCGCTGCGGCGCCGAGACGACGACGGACGACGCGGGGGGCGCCGTGACCGCGGAGGACGACGCCTGGCGGGGGCTGACCGAGGACGCGGTGCGGCGCGCGCTGGCGGAGGTCGCCGCGCAGGGCGAGCAGGTCCCGCCGGCGGTCTCGGCGAAGAAGGTGGCGGGGGAGCGGGCGTACAAGCTGGCGCGCCGCGGCGAGGCGGCCGATCTGGCGCCGTCCGCGGTGACGATCCACCGGCTCGACGTGCGGCGGATCGCCCTCCCCGAGGTGGACTTCGCGGTGGAGTGCTCGGCCGGCACGTACGTGCGGGCCATCGCGCGCGACGCGGGGCGCCTCCTCGGCACGCGGGCCCACCTCACGGCGCTGCGGCGCACGGGGATCGGGCCGTGGAGCGTCGAGGCGGCCACGCCCCTCGCCGGCGCCACGCCCTCCTCGCTCGCGGCGGCGCTCCGCCCGATGGAGGAGATCGTGGCGCACCTGCCGCGGATCGAGATCGGCCCGGAGGCGGCGGAGCGGCTGCGCCACGGGGCGAAGATCGCCGACGAGCGGGTGGTCGAGGGGCCCGTCGCGCTGGCGTCCGCGGGGGAGCTGCTCGCGGTGGCCGAGTACCGGGACGGCCTGTACGCGCCCGCGGTGGTGCTGGTCGGATGAGCGTCGTCGCCACCGTCGGCACCTTCGACGGGGTGCACCGGGGACACTGGGCGGTACTGGCGGAGATCGCGCGCCGCGCGGCGGCGCGGGGCGGGACGAGCCTGCTGGTGACGTTCGATCCGCACCCCCTCGAGGTGGTCAACCCGCAGGCGGCACCCCTCCTCCTCACGACGCCCGAGGAGAAGCGCCTCATCCTGGCACAGTCGCCGGTGGACCGGGTCGCCTTCGTGCGGTTCACGCACGCGCTGGCCGAGTTCACGCCGGAGCGGTTCGTGCGGGAGGTGCTGGAGCGGGAGTACGGCGTGGCGGAGCTGGTCATCGGCCACGACCACGGCTTCGGGCGCGGGCGGTCGGGGGACGTGGCCTTCCTTCGGGCGCTGGGAGAGACGGACGGGTTCGCGGTGGACGTGGTGCCGGCGGTCGTGATGGACGGACGGCCGGTCTCGAGCACGCTGATCCGCCGGGCGGTGGCGGGCGGGGACATGGTCTCCGCGGCGCAGGCGCTCGGGCGCCCCTACGGGGTGACGGGTGCGGTGGTGCGGGGAGCGGGGCGAGGGCGCACGATCGGCGTGCCGACGGTGAACCTGGCGCCGCCGCATCCGCGGAAGCTCCTTCCGCCCGACGGGGTGTACGCCGCGCGGGTCGCGTGGCGGGGCGGGGTGCACGGCGCGATGGTGAACCTCGGCGCGCGGCCGACCTTCGGCGAGCAGGCGCGGGCGCTCGAGGCGCACCTCTTCGACTTCGCCGGAGAGCTGTATGGCGAGACGGTCACGGTGGATTTCGTGCGGCGGCTTCGGGACGTGGTGCGGTTCGATTCGGCCGAGGCGCTGCGGCGCCAGCTGGAAACGGACCGGCAGGAGGCGATGGCCGCGTTGACGCCACCGCCGGGTGCGGTTAACCTCTAGTGTTTGCCAAACTTAACGGACTTCTATGCTTGATTCTCTGAAGGCCAGATTCATCGTCATCGGCATCCTGATCGTCCTGTCGATCTGGAGCTTGTGGCCGCGTCAGATCACCATCCGGACGCTCGGCACGGACCGCCGCATGCGGGACACCATCGTGGTGCGCGTGCCCATCAAGAAGGGACTCGACCTGAGCGGCGGGATGCACCTCGGCCTCGAGATCGACCAGAGCCGCGGCAAGGTGGCGAACGAGGCGGACGCGATCGACCGGGCGCTGAAGGTGATCCGGACCCGCATCGACGAGTTCGGGGTGGCGGAGCCGCTGGTGCAGAAGGTCGGCACGAGCCGCATCGTGGTGGAGCTGCCCGGCATCAAGGACGCGGCGCGGGCGAGGGAGATCGTGCTCCGCACGGCGTTCCTCGAATTCCAGATGACGGACAAGAACAACCTCTTCCGCGCCGCGCTGCCGGCCATCGACCGCGCGCTCACCGCGGCGGGGGTGACCGAGCGGACGGTCGGCTCGGCGCGCTCGGCCGACACGACCCGGGCGGCGGCGGCGCCCGCGTCGGCGGTGGAGAGCATCCTCGGTGGCGCGACCAAGGCGGGCGCGGCCGACACGGGCGCGGCCGCTGGACGGGGCGGGGCGAAGGGGGGCGCGAAGCGCGACACGGCGCAGGCGGACACCCTCGGCTCGGCGCTCGGCCAGGGACCGCTCACGCCGCTCCTCTTCGCGGGCTCGATGAACGGCGAGTTCCTGGTGCCCGAGGAGAAGGTGACGGTCGTGGAGGCGATGCTGGCGCGGCCCGAGGCGGACCGCCTGATGCCGCGCGGCTACGTGCGGCGCTGGGGCTCCAACCCGGTGTCCCGCGGCGCGCGCGAGTTCCGGCCCCTCTACATCCTCGAGCAGCGGCCGATCATCACCGGCGAGTACCTCACCGACGCCAAGGCGCGCATCGACCCGCTCTACAACCAGTCGGTCGTGGACTTCACCCTGACCCGCCGCGGCGGGCGGCTGTTCGAGCGCGAGACGACCGCCCACATCGGCGACAACATGGCGATCGTGCTCGACCAGATGGTCCAGAGCCAGCCGCCGGTGATCCGCGGCGCCATCGCGGAGCACGGCCAGATCGAGCTGGGGAAGTCGAACCTCCAGGAAGCGCAGGACCTCGCGCTGGTCCTCAAGGCGGGCTCGCTCCCGGCGCCGCTGATGATCGTCGAGGAGCGGTCGGTGGGTCCGACCCTCGGCGCGGACTCGATCCACAAGGGGATCCTCGCCGGCGTCGTCGGCGTCGCGCTCGTGATCCTCATCATGCTGACCTACTACCGGTTCGCGGGGCTGCTCGCGGTCATCGCCCTGGGCCTGTACGTGCTCTTCACCTTCGGCGGCCTGGCGGGTCTCGGCTTCACGCTGACGCTCCCGGGCATGGCGGGCTTCGCGCTCTCGATCGGCATCGCGGTGGACGCCAACGTGCTGATCTTCGAACGCATCCGGGAGGAGCTGGCGCACGGGAAGTCCGTGCGGCTCGCGATCGACGCCGGCTTCCGCATGGCGATGAACGCCATCGTGGACTCCAACGTCTCCACCATCCTCACGGCGGCGTTCCTGTTCCAGTTCGGCACGGGCCCGGTGAAGGGCTTCGCCATCACGCTGATCCTCGGCATCCTGGCCTCGATGGTCACGGCGATCTACGTGACGCGGACCTTCTTCAACTTCTACGTGGAGCGCCGGCCCGGGCTCCAGACGCTGAGCATCTGATGATCCGCTTCTTCGCGAACGCCAATTACGACTTCATCGCGGTCCGCAAGTACGCGTACGCCCTGACGGCGGTCATCATGATCCCGGGGCTGGTCCTCCTGGCGATCACCGGCCTCAACTACAGCATCGAGTTCACCGGGGGCGCCCAGGTGCACATCACGACCCTCGGGGACAAGGTGATCGGCGCGGGGGAGATCCGCTCGGCGCTCGACGCGGGCGGCCTGAAGGGCGCCGAGGTGCAGAACTTCGGGTCGGCGCGGGAGTTCAAGATCATCGCCCGCCTCGGCGAGGTCGGTGCGGGCACGCAGGAGGAGTCGCAGCGCATCGCGGCGGCCGTCCAGCAGGCGCTCACCCAGCGGTTCGGCGAGGCCGCCTACCGGTTGGAGGGCCGCGACGCCGTCGGCCCGAAAGTCGGAGGCGAGCTGCGGCAGAAGGCGCTGGTCGCCATCCTCCTCTCGTTCGTCGCGACCCTCGTCTACCTGGCGTTCCGCTTCGAGTTCCGGTTCGGCGTCGCCGCCGTCGTGGCCACGGCCCACGACATCCTGACGACGCTGGCGTTCATCAAGTACATGAACCTCGAGGTGTCGCTCGTCGTCGTCGCCGCCATCCTGACGGTGGTGGGCTACTCGCTGAACGACACGATCATCATCTTCGACCGGACGCGGGAGAACCTGCACAAGTACAAGCGCGACGACCTCGGCGGGATCCTCAACCGGTCCATCAACGAGACGCTGCCGCGCAGCGTGCTCACCCACGGCACGACCATCGCCACGACGCTGGCCCTGCTGGTCTTCGCGGGCGAGGTGATCCGGCCGTTCGCCTGGGTGATGACGTTCGGTATCTTCACCGGCACCTTCTCGTCCATCTACATCGCGGGGCCGATCCTGCTGTGGATCGAGAAGAAGTGGCCGGGACACGAGGCGCGGGGGGTGAAGGCGCGCGTCGCCCCGGCGACGCACGGCACGCCGTCCGCACGCCCGCTGCTCGGCTAGCGCCCGGCACGCCGGCGGCCCGGTGACGCTCGCGGGCCTGGTCGATTCCCACTGCCACCTCGCGGATCCGGCGTTCGACGCCGACCGCGAGGTGGTGCTGTCTCGGGCCAGGGAGGCGGGCGTCGGCGCGGTGGTGGTCGTGGCCGACGGCGTGGACACGGCCGAGCGCTGCCTCGCGCTGGCGGCGCGGCCCGGCCTCTTCGCGACCGCGGGCGTGCATCCCCACCGCGCGTCCGCGTTCGACGCGGCGGCGGCGGACCGGGTGGAGGCGCTGCTCCGCGAGCCGCGCGTCGTCGCGGTGGGCGAGACGGGGCTCGACTACCACTACGACCTCTCGCCGCGGGACGCGCAGCGCGAGGCGTTCGCGTGGCACCTGGCGCGCGCCGCGGCCGCGGGGAAGCCGGTGGTCGTCCACTCCCGGGAGGCCGACGAGGACACGGCCCGGCTCCTCGCCGACGCGCCGGCGGGGCTCACCGGCGTGCTGCACTGCTTCAGTGCGGGCCCCGCGGTGCTCGACGCCGCGCTGGCGCGCGGGCTGGCGGTGTCGTGGTCGGGGATGGTGACGTTCAGGAACTGGGACGCGCGCTGGGCGCTGGAGCGCGTGCCGGACGAGGCGCTGCTCGTCGAGACCGACGCGCCCTACCTCGCCCCCGCGCCCCACCGCGGGCGCCGCAACGAGCCGGCGCACGTCGGCCTCACGGCGGCGCGCGTCGCGGAGCTGCGCGGGACCACCCCGGAGCGCCTGGCGGCCCTCACCGGCGCCAACGCGCGCCGGCTCTTCCACCTGCCGGACGAGACCCTCGGAGCGGGAGACTGAGATGAGCGACGTGCACTTCGTGGCGACGGCGCAGGCACCCAAGGCCATCGGGCCGTACAGCCAGGGCGTGATCGCGAACGGCGTCCTCTACACGGCGGGGCAGGTGGCCCTCGACCCGGCGACGATGGCGCTCGTGCCGGGGGACGTGAAGGCGCAGACCGACCGCGTGTTCCTCAATCTGCGCGCGGTCCTCGAGGAGGCCGGGGCGTCCCTGGGGAAGGTCGTGAAGACGACCGTCTTCCTCGCCTCGATGGACGACTTCGCCGCGATGAACGAAGTCTACGCGAAGCACTTCGGCGAGCACCGGCCGGCGCGCTCCACCGTGGCGGTGAAGACGCTCCCCAAGAACGCGCTTGTCGAGATCGACTGCGTCGCGGTACTCTAGGTCCATGCCGATGACGCGGGGGCGGATCGGGCCCGGTGGCCTGACTGGTCTTCAAAACCAGCTGGGGCCCGCATTGCGGGCCTTGGTGGGTTCGATTCCCACACGCTCCCGCCAGTCGGCGCGATGAACACCCTCGTCATCCTCAACCCCGCCGCCGGCCGCGGCAAGTGCGCCCGGAACCGCAACCGCGTCGAGCACGGACTGCGCGACGCCGGCGTGCAGTACGAGCTGGTGGAGACGACCGGTCCCGGCCACGCCATCGGGCTCGCCCGCGACGCCGCGAAGAACGGCTTCACCCGCGTCATCGCCGTCGGGGGCGACGGCACCGTCCACGAGGCGGTGAACGGCCTCCTCCAGGCGCCCCTCGCCGCCGACGGCGCCACCCAGGCGGCCCTCGGCTGCATCCCCCTCGGCACGGGCGACGACTTCGCGAAGCTCCTGAACACGTACAAGCTTCCCCCCGAGGTGGCGGCCGCCCGGATGGCGCGTGCCGAGGAGCGGCTCTTCGACGTCGGCAAGGCCGACGGCGAGTACTTCGCCAACGTCCTCGGGATGGGGTTCGACGCCGAGGTCGTCCGCAACGCGAACAAGATCCGCCACCTCAAGGGCATCCTCGTCTACCTCGCGTCCATCTACCGCACGTTCGTCACGTTCAAGCCCCCGGTGCTGGAGATCGAGAGCGACGAGCACTGCGAGGTCGGGCCGATGATGATGCTGGCGGTGCAGAACGGCATCTCCGAAGGGGGCGGCTTC
>JADGQW010000124.1 GCA_017881505.1 Gemmatimonadales bacterium | reverse complement strand
CGCCCTCCCCGTCCCTCCGGGGCTGCCGAGGACACCGCCCTACGCGGGAGCCGTCATCCGCTGAGCGCCGGACCGGCGCGGCGTGAGAGGCGGGGGCCGCCGGGTGCGGCCCCTGCGCGTCTCGGCCCCGTCCCTCTTACATTCCCTGCCCATGATCCCTCTCGTCCTCGCCGCCGTGCTGCTCCTGCCGCAGCAGGTCCCCCTGGGACCGGCCCTGTCGCCCGCCGCGCGCGACTCGGCCGTCACCGAGTCGCGCCAGGCCATCATGGATGTCGGGAAGGGGGTCGCGGATTTCCGGACGGCCCACGACGCGCTCCGCCGCGCCGTGTTCAACTCCTCCGACGCCGTGGTCGTGCAGCAGATGCAGGCGATGCGCCGGAGCTGCCAGGACCTGACGGAGGTCGCGCGCGTAGCCCCGGCTCGGCTGTGCCGGCGCTGCTTCGGCGCAAACGCCCAGCGCGCGGTGGACGCGTACCGCGCGATCCTCCCCACGGTGGCCCAGGTCGGGACGCGGTGCTCCACCCGGATGGATCAGGATCTCCGCGCCAAGGAGCCCGCCGCCACGCTGCGGCGCGGCATCTGGGCCTTCACCCGTGACGCGGTGGACGGCCTCGCGCCCTACGAGGCGCGCCTCCTGGGCGTCCGCCGGGCGTTCAACCTCGTCCAGGCGGTCCCCCGCTAGCGTGCCAGCCGGCGTTCCCCGGCGGCCCGGAACTCCGACGCGGTGTTCCAGCGCGGCTGCTGCGGCGCCTCCCCCACCAGCCACGCCACCCGCGCGATGACGCGCGCCTGCTGCAGCGCGCCGTCCACCGTGTACCAGGGCAGGATCTCGTCGCCCGGCTGGTGGTAGCGCAGCCGGTTGTACTCCACCCGCTGCTGCTCGCCCCACCCCCGCGGCTTCCCCACGAAGTCGTCCCCCGTCTGGAAGCTGAGCCCCGGCACGCCGACGCGCGCGAGCGGGAAATGGTCCGACCGGAAGAAGCTCCCCGACTTCAGCGCGTCCACACTCGTCGTGACCGCGAGGTGCTCCGCCCGGGCCGCCTGCGCGAACACGTCCCCGAGCGCCGACTGGTCGGTGCCGAGCGCGCCGATGTCCCGGGTGGCGCCCCAGAGGTTCGCGCCGTCCACGTTGAGGATCGCGGCCACGTCGCGCAGCGGGACCGGCGGCTGCTCGGCGAACGCCTGGGAGCCGAGGAGGCCCTTCTCCTCCGCCGTGAAGCTCACGAACAGGATCGAGCGGCGCGGCGCCACGCCGGCCCGCGTGAAGGCGTCGGCGAGCGAGAGCATCACCGCCACCCCCGACGCGTTGTCGAGCGCGCCGTTCAGGATGGAGTCGCCGTTCACCGGCCGGCTGATGCCGTGGTGGTCCCAGTGCGCACCGATCACGACGACCTGGTCGCGCAGCGCCGGATCGCTCCCCGGCAGCCGCGCCACGACGTTCGCCGTGGTGGTGCGGCGCACCGACGACGTCACGGTGCCGTGCACGGTGATGCCGGTGGCGACGGGCCGGAAGTCGCGCCGGGTCGCGGCGGCCATGAGCTGCGAGAGATCGAGGTTGCGGTCGTGCAGCATCGCCGTCGCCGCCGCCTGCGTGATCCAGCCCGCCCACATCAGCGAGGTGTTCGGCTTGATCAGGCGCACCTGGTCGCCGGTCCACGAGTTGACGACGGTGTTCCAGCCGTACGTCGCCATCGTGTCGTTGTGGACCATGAGGACGCCGGCGGCGCCGCGCCGGGCCGCCTCCTCGAGCTTGTACGTCCAGCGGCCGTAGTAGGTGAGGGTCGTGCCGCGGAAGAGCGCGGGGTCACGCATCCCCGGGTCGTTCACCAGCATGAGCAGGATCTTGCCGTTGAGGTCCGTGCCCTTGTAGTCGTCCCACTGGTACTGCGGGGCGGCGATCCCGAATCCCACGAATACGATCTCCCCCATCCCCTCGACCGAGGCGGACGTGGCGGCGGCCGGCCGGCCGGTCGCCGGCGCCGCGGGGATCTGCTCCGACCACGCCACGAAGTCCTGCCGGAAGCGCAGCGGGTGCGACTCCGCGCCCGCCGTGTAGTCCAGTGTCGCGGTGGGATTCTGCGCCACGATCGGCACGCGCTGGAAGAAGGTGCCGCTGTCCCCCGCGGGCTGGAGACCGAGGGCGAGGAACTGCGAGGCGATGTACTGCACCGCGAGCTCGCCCCCCCGCGCGCCGGTGCCGCGTCCCTCGAGGAGATCGTCGGAGAGGAAGCGGAGCGGGGCCCACACCTCTCCGGGCCGCAGGGCGGCGGTCACTCGGGTGATGGCGGAAGCGCGCTGCTGGGCCTGGAGGCTGAAGGGAGAAAGGGCGACGAGGGTCGCGAGGACGGCGAAGGAGCGGGCCAGCGGACGGGACATCGGACTCTGCCGGTGAAGGGCGGCCCGAGTGTAGCGCGCCGAACGGATCGCAGCAAGCTCGCCGCTGTCCACATCACTGTGGATACACATCTCGACATTATGGGGACAGTCGCGGGAACGCATTCTGGGAGCGGCACTTAAAGTCCACAGAGAATGCACGTCGCAGCGTCGTAACCCGAAGCAATTCCGGCACTTGCGCGGTCTTCGGCGATCCCTATCTTGGGCGTGTCGCAGGCGGGGAAGAGATCGGGCTCGTCCCGGTCAACGCCCGCAGGCGGGCCCGAGCGCAAGCTTGGGGGAGGGCGCCGACGCAACTAAGGGCACAGGCGTCCGTCGATCCCAGGGCAAGCCCAGTGACTCGGGTAGGCAAGGCGATCGCGCGCCTTGTCCACCTCGCCGTGGCGCAGCGGGGTGCGAAACGGGAGGCCGGTCAGCGAGCCGGCTGGATCCGAAGCGCTCGGAGCGGTGAACTGCGCGGCGCGGCCACGCTGCGCACGGATGGAAGCCGGAGCTTCCAAGCGGGCCCTACCGGGAACCTACCAAGACAACCGGTGGCTCGAGGAAGAAAAACGAAGGAGCAATCCTTCGGCCCCGGGTAACTGCTCCGGCGACGGCCCGATGGGGGAGACCTCATCGGGCCGTCGTGCGTCCGGGACCGTGGAGCGGGTCAGTCGTCGCGGCGCGTGCCCAGCTCGACGTAGCTCCAGCCCCTCCCGGCGCGCGCGGCGAACGCCGCGGGGGGGAAGAGGAAGCCGGCGCCGGTCGTGGAGAACCACGCGGCGTGGAGGTGGTCCGCGCCCTCGGGGAGCGGGCCCTCGAGGAGGGCGAGGAGCCAGCGCTGGATGTGCGCGACCTCCGGCGCCCGCGCGCCGAAGAGGGCGAGGAGGGCGCCGCGGGCCTGCGTCGTCACCAGGAAGTGGGCGACGGCGCTCCAGCGTTCGTGGAACTCCGCGCCGCTGACGAACAACTGGTCGAGCACTTGCACGCCGTCCACCGGGGCTTTGGGCGGCATCTCGAGCTGCGGTCCGACGTAGCGGTACACTGTCTCCCCGTCCTTGCGCCGCTCGATGACGGCGGCCCCCGTCTCGCCGAGGAAGCAGGCGGCGTGGAGGCGGTCGTCGGGGCGCACCAACCCCGTCTCCGCGGACCAGTGCAGCGCGGCGAGCGCCATGACGATGCTGCAGCCGGCGCTGTCGTCGGGGGTGAGGAGCCGCGGCGCGTCCCCGGCGGCCCGCAGGAACTCCGCCAGCGCGTCCTCGCGCATCTCGAGCTCGACGGTGGTCCGGGGCGCGTTCTCTCCGCTCACGCGGGCCGCCCTTCCGTGGGCCCGCGGTACACCTTCCGCTCCAGCGTCCAGATCCGCTTCGACACGTGCTCCCCCTCGCCGAAGTTCTCGGCGGCGTCGATGGCGTCGGCCATGTTGCGGGTCGTCGCCGAGGCGTGGTCGGCGACGTGGAGCACCTCGGCCTCGACGGTCATCGGGCGGACCGGGCTGCCGAACTCGAGCTCGCCGTGGTGCGAGAGCACGAGGTGCTGCAGCAGCCACTCCTCCCGTTCGTCGAGCGGCGGCTCCAGCTCGGCGAGGCGCCGGTCCAGGGCGTGCGAGCCGAGGACGACGTGGCCGACGAGGAAGCCGGCGTCGGTCATCTCGAAGACGCCCCCCCAGCGGTACGACTCGAGCTTCCCGATATCGTGAAGGAGGACGCCGGCGAGGACCAGGTCCGGATCGGCGTCGCAGGTCTTGGCGATGGTCCGCGCGATGGCGCCGACCTCGACGGTGTGCTGCAGCAGGCCGCCGAGCGCCGCGTGGTGGTTCCCCGTGGACCCGGGGCACTGTTCGTAGTCGCGGCGGAAGTCAGGGTCCTCGTAGAAGGCGTTCACCGCCCGCCTCCACGGCCCCTCCTTCATCTCCCCGCGCCACTTGTCGAGGGTGGTCCAGTACTTCGCGACCCCCCCCTCGACGGAGGGGACGAGCCGCGTGAGGTCGGCCCCGCTCTTCGGGACCGCGTCGATGGCGGTGACCTTGAGCTGGCGGTCGCCGCGGTATTCGCCGACGTCGCCCGTCACCCGGACGATGGCGCCCCGCGCGAGGCCCTCCACCTTGTGCATCTCCGACGACCAGAAGGGCGCGCTCTTGATGCGGCCGGAGGCGTTGGCGAAGGTGAGGATGGCGAAGCGGCTGCCGTCGTTCTGGCTCCGCGTCTCCACCTCCCACACGAGGAAGGTGTCCTGCACGCGCGCGCCGGCGGTCAGGGCCGTGAGGTCGATCGGAGGGATGGTCACCCCCGAAATATCGCCCGGGGGCGGGTTGGGCGGAACGGCACGCCCGTCGGCCGCCAGGCCGAGCGGCGCGCCCGCGGATCAGCCGATGGGCGTCTGTCCAGACGCCTTCAGCTGCTGGTAGGCCATCCCCTTCAGGATGGTGATCCGCTTGGCCATCGGGGGGTGGGTGCCGAACAGGTCGGCGAACCGCCCCTCCTTGAGGTTGGCGCTCCGCCCCAGCGGGTCGGCGATGCACAGATGCGCCACGCCGCTCTTGATGGAGGTGGTCGGCGTGTCGGCCGCGTCGATCTTCTGGAGCGCGGCGGCGAGCCCCCCCGGATTGCGCGTGAGCTCGGCGCTCGTGGCGTCGGCGAGGTACTCGCGGTTGCGCGAGATGGCCATCGCCATCAGCCGCGAGATCAGGGGCGCCAGGATGAGCGTGACCAGCCAGAGGACGAAGATCACCAGCGCGATGGCGCCGGCGCCCCCTTTCTTCCCGCGGCCCCCGAGGAGCGCCCCGACGCCGCGGCCCCCGCCCCCGCGGAACATCCGTCCCATCCCGTCGGAGAGGAGGACGATCACACCGACCAGCGCCGCGATCGTCGTCATCAGGCGCACGTCGAAGTTGCGGATGTGCCCCATCTCGTGGCCCACGACGCCCTGCAGCTCCTCGCGGCTCAGCCCCTGGAGGAGCCCGGTCGTGACGGCGATGGACGCGGCGCCGGGGCCGTGCCCCGTGGCGAAGGCGTTGGGGTCGGCGTCGGGGACGAGGTAGATGCGCGGTCGCGGCACGCCCGCCGCGATCGCCATCTCCTCGACCACGTTCACGAGCTGCTTCTCCTCGAACGTCTGGGGGGTCACGAGCTCCGCCGCCCCCGTGGACCAGAGCACCTGCTTCGGGCCGTTCACCCACGAGTACCACGCCACGCCGCAGGCGACCACGGTCACGGCGATGCCGATCCACGGCACCGTGTAGTGGGCCTGGCCCAGCTGGTCCACCGACCCGAAGTAGAGTGCGGCGTCCCCGCCGAAGCCGAGCCAGGCGAAGAAGAGGACGAACAGCATGACCCAGGCCGCCGTCTGGCGGCGGTTCCGCGCCTGCTGTTCGAAGAGGTTCGGCGCCGCGCTCACGCCTGGGGCTTCGGCTTCAGCGAGAGGTCCACCTGCGGCACGGCGCGCTCGGCCTGGTCCTCGATCTCCCACAGCTCGGCGATCTGGGCCTTGGCGAGCCCCGCCACGAAGTTGGTGGGGAACTGCTGCTGCTTCGTGTTGAACTGGGTCGCGACGTCGTTATAGAGCTGGCGCGCGAAGGCGATCTTGTTCTCGGTCGAGGAAAGCTCCTCCTGCAGGTCGCGCACGTTCTGCGACGACTTGAGGTCGGGGTACTGCTCCATCACGACGAACAGCTTGCCGAGGGCCCCCGAGAGGGCGCCTTCCGCCGCCGCGGTGCCCTTCACCCCGCCGCCGCCGCCCGCCATCGCCTTGGAGCGGGCGTCGATCACCGCCTGCAGGGTGTCCTTCTCGAACTCCATGGACCCTTTGACGGTGTTGACGAGGTTGGGGATGAGGTCGTGCCGCCGCTTGAGCTGCACGTCGATCTGCTTCCACGCGTTGACCGTCTGGTTCTTGAGGGCGATGAGGCCGTTGTACGCCATCGCGACCCAGGCGAGGACCACGACGATGAGGATCAGCGGGAACCACATGGGATACTCGTCCGGAGGGAGGTTCCGGCGAATGTGCGCCCCCGGCCCGGCGCTGGCAAGGGCGCGCCGCGTACGCTATGGTAGGCACATGACAGAGCGCACCGACGCACCGACGCACCGACGCACCCAGGTCGGGGGCGGCTGGCCGGGTGGGCCGAAGCCGTGGAGCCACCGCAGGCTCAGGGCGCTGGCGATCCTGGGGATCGGATCGTCCACCTGCCTGTGCGGCCCGCTCCGCGCGCAGGAGCGCCCCGCCGACCTCACGGTGGTCGCCACGAGCGCGTTCCGCCCCACCGCCGTGCTCCTCCCGCACTTCCAGTTCTGGGTGGCCGCGGACTCCGGTGCCGGCGGCGCGATCCTCCGCGACCTGACCATCGCCCCGGTGACCTTCACCGGGACCGTCCGCATCGAGGGGCAGCAGCTCGGCGCCCGCGTCAGCGAGCCCTCCCCCTTCGCCGACAGCGTGCGGTTCGGCGGCGACGGCCAGGTGACGCTCCTCCTCGCCGACAGCGCGATCCGCGCGCCCCTCGTGGTGCAGCCGATGGGCGCCGTGAACGCGAGCGGCGGCCGGCTCGTCGTGACGGCATCGGACTGGCCCCTCCACCGGCTCCTGGTCATCACCATCGACCCCGCCGACCTGTACGAGCACCGCTGGCGCTCCGTCGGCTACGGGGTGCGGGACCGCATCCGCGTGGACGATCGCCGCAGCACCGCCTTCCTCTCCGACAGCACGGTGCGCAACACCGTCATCGCGATCGGCATCGGCCCCGGGACGAGCGGCGGCATCCGCACCGACGCGAGCTCGATGATTATGGAGCGCCGGTTCGGCGACGCGGTCGGCCGGGAGCGGCGGTCCGTCGGAGCGCTGGTGTTCGCCCTCGAGCCCGCGCGCGACGCCGAAGGCGGGGCACGCTGGGAGCTGGACTTCGCCCTCGGCACGAGCGAGGACGACGCCGCGCGCGCGCTGGCGGCGGTCGCCGCGTCACCGGTGCCGGTCGCCGGCGCGCCCGGTCCACGCATCGCCACACCCTCCCCCGCCGTGGACCTGCTCCTCGGCCATGTCCTGGCGGCCGACCGGCCGATGCTCGACTATGACCGGATCGGCGGCCTCCGCCACACCCCGGCCGGCGCCTACACCTTCCTCGCGGCATTCGACCGCGACGGCTGGTACGGCGCCACGGCGGCGGTGCAGCTCGGCGACGCCGGCGTGGTGTGCTCCGAGTACCGCCTCTTCGACCGCCTGGCCGACCCCTCGGGCGCGCAGCGGCACGAGATCTGGAACCGCCTCGGGGCCGGCGGGCAGTACGTGTGGACCGACGACTGGGGCGGTCGCTGGATGGGGGACAAGGACGCCTATCAGATCCTCAAGGGCTACGCGTGCTACCGCGCCACGCGCGACAGCACCTGGCTCGCCGCGCAGCTTCCGGCGCTGCGGCGCATCGCCCGGTACGTGCTGGCGACCGACGCCGACGGGGACGGCCTGGTGGAGGGGATGAGCTCCGCCACCTACTCCGAGATGTCCCCCCTCTCCGCCCAGGACGAGCCGTACGCGACGGAAGACCCGTACGTCAACGCGCTGACGGCCTACGCGCTCGACCGGCTCGCGGAGCTGGAGGACGCGGCGACGTGGACCGCGGTCCAGGCCCCCGACAGTGCCGCGCAGTGGCGCACGGCGGCGGCGCGGATCCGCACCGCGCTCCCGGCCCTCTGGCGCCCGGCGATGCAGTGGTTCGCGTACCACGCGACCCCCGACGGCACCCGGAGCTGGGACCACTTCCACCTGCAGCCGGTGGACGCGCTGGTGTTCGACGGCGTGGCCGACACCGCGATCCAGGCGGCGATGGTGCGGCAGGTGCTCCGCCCCGAATGGTGGGACGGGACGGGCCGCGGGTTCTTCACGGTGCCCAACACCGACCCCTGGCACGACATGGCGAGCTACTGGCGCGGCTGGGGGTGGCACATCATGGACTTCAAGGCGATGGAGGCGGTGCTCCGGTTCGCGTCCGTGCCGGCGCAGCACGCGGCCGCGTGGCGGCTCCTCTCCGTGGAGGCCGACCGCATCCTGCGCGTGAACTACGGGCGCCCCGGGGAGCGGGGCGACAACAACGGGCTGTTCCAGTTCTCGGCGGGCGCGTACCTCGACCTGGTGGCGCGCGGCCTGTTCGGCGTGGACGAGCACGTGGACGAAGTGGAC
>JADGQW010000123.1 GCA_017881505.1 Gemmatimonadales bacterium | reverse complement strand
GCATCATGGGCTACCGGCTCCTGCCGGTGAGCGACCTGCCGAATGTGGACTTCCCGACCATCAGCGTGAGCGCGGGCCTCTCGGGGGCGAGCCCCGAGACGATGGCCGCCGTGGTGGCCACGCCCCTCGAGAAGGCGTTCTCGACCATCCCGGGCCTGGACCAGATGACGTCGTCCAGCAGCCAAGGGGGCACCAACGTCACGCTGCAGTTCAACCTCAGCCGCGACATCGACGGTGCGGCCCAGGACGTCCAGGCGCAGCTCTCGCGCGTGCAGCGCTCCTTCCCGCGCGACATGCAGCCCCCGTCGTTCAACAAGCAGAACCCGGCCGATTCGCCGATCCTGATGCTGGCGCTGACGTCGAAGACGCTCCCCCTCACGGCCCTGAACGAGTACGCGGAGACGTTCCTCGCCCAGCGGATCTCGATGGTGTCGGGCGTCGCCGCGGTGAACGTGTACGGCTCGATGAAGTATGCCGTGCGGGTGCGCCTCGACCCGCAGGCGATGGCGTCGCGCGACGTGGGGTTGGACGACGTGTCGAACGCGATCAGCGCCGGCAACGTCAACATGCCCAACGGTGTGCTCTACGGGCGCTTCAAGGCGCTGACCCTCGAGGCCAACGGGCAGATGAGCAACGCCAAGGAGTACCGGCGGCTCATCGTGGCCTTCCGCAACGGCTCCCCGGTGCGCCTCGAGGACGTGGCCTCCGTCGTCGACAGCGTGCAGAACGAGAAGTCGGCGAGCTGGCTCAAGGACACCCGCGGGATCATTCTGGCCGTGCAGCGCCAGCCCGGCACCAACACCGTGGCGGTGTCGGACGCCGTGCAGGTGCTCGTGGGCCAGCTCAAGTCGCAGCTCCCGGCGTCGGTGGAGCTCCGCACGCTGTGGGACCGCTCCGAATCCATCCGCGACTCGGTCGCGGACGTGAAGGCGACGCTGCTCCTGACGCTGTGCCTCGTCGTGATGGTGATCTTCCTCTTCCTCCGCAATGTCTCGGCGACGATCATCCCCAGCCTCGCGCTGCCGATGTCCATCGTCGGCACGTTCAGCGTCATGTACCTGCTGGGCTACAGCCTCGACAATCTGTCGCTGATGGCCCTGACGCTCGCGGTGGGCTTCGTGGTGGACGACGCCATCGTCATGCTCGAGAACATCGTCCGCCACCTCGAGATGGGGAAGACGGCGCTCCAGGCGGCGCTCGACGGCTCGAAGGAGATCGGCTTCACCATCCTCTCGATGACGCTCTCGCTCGTGGCGGTGTTCATCCCCGTCATCTTCATGGGCGGGATCGTGGGCCGGCTGTTCAACGAGTTCGCCGTCACCATCGGCGTGGCCATCCTCGTGTCGGGGGTCGTCTCGCTGACGCTGACCCCGATGCTCGGCAGCCGCTTCCTCCGCGCGCAGCACGACCAGCAGCACGGCCGCCTCTTCAACGCCTCGGAGCGGGTGTACACGCGGGTGCTGACGGCGTACGAGGAGAGCCTCGCGTGGGTGATGGAGCACCGCCGCAGCGCGCTCGCCTTCTCCGGCGTGATCCTCCTCGGCACCGTCGGCCTCTTCCTCAAGGTGCCGAAGGGCTTCATCCCGACGGTGGACACGGGGATGATCTCGGGCACGACGGAGGCGGCGGAAGGCACCAGCTACGATGCGATGGTGCAGCACCAGGTGCAGGTGAACGCGATCCTCCGGAACGACCCCAACGTCGCCGACTTCATGTCGTCCCTCGGTGGCGGGAACCAGGGGCGGGTCACCATCCGGCTCAAGGCGCGCGGGGAGCGGAAGCTCGACGCCGACGGCGTGATCCGCGAGCTGGCGCCCAAACTCGCGCGGGTGCCGGGGATGCAGGTCTTCCTCCAGAACCCCCCGGCCATCCGCATCGGCGGGCGGTCCTCGAAGGCGATGTACCAGTTCACACTCCAGAGCACCGACATCGACGCGCTGTACGAGGGCGCCGGGCAGTTGCAGACGCGGCTGCGGGACGTGCCCCTCCTGCAGAACGTCACGAGCGACCTGCAGATCAAGAACCCGCAGCTCCACATCGACATCGACCGCGACCGCGCCGCCGCGCTCGGGGTGAGCGTGGACGCGCTGGAGAACGCACTCTACAACGCCTACGGCGACCGCCAGGTCTCCACGATCCTGACGCCGAACAACCAGTACTACGTCATCATGGGGATGAAGCCCCAGTACCAGCGGGACCCGAACGCGCTCAACATGCTCTACATCCACTCGGTCAGCGGGCCTCTGGTGCCGCTGGGGGCGATGACCCACGCCACCACGACGGTGGGCCCCCTGTCGGTGAACCACTCCGGGCAGCTACCGTCGGTCACCATCTCCTTCGACACGAAGCAGGGGGTCTCGCTGAGCCAGGCGGTGGCCGAGGTGCAGCGGGTGGCCGACCAGACGCTCCCCTCCTCCATCACGACCAACTTCGCCGGCACCGCACAGGCGTTCCAGTCGAGCCAGACCGGTCTCCTCTTCCTCCTGGTGCTCGCGGTGCTCGTCATCTACCTCGTGCTCGGGGTGCTGTACGAGAGCTTCATCCACCCCATCACGATCCTCTCCGGCCTGCCCTTCGCGGGGTTCGGCGCCCTCCTCACGCTGATGATCTTCCACACCGACCTCAACGTGTACGCGTTCGTCGGCATCATCATGCTGATCGGCCTCGTGAAGAAGAACGCCATCATGATGATCGACTTCGCGCTGGACGCCGAGCGGAACGAGGGGATGTCGCCGCGGGACGCCATCGTGCAGGCGTGCAGCATCCGGTTCCGGCCGATCATGATGACCACGATGTCGGCGCTGATGGCGACCCTCCCGATCGCGCTCGGTTGGGGCGCGGGCGCGGAGGCGCGGCGCCCGCTCGGCCTCGCGGTGGTGGGGGGCCTCGCGTTCTCGCAGGTCATCACCCTCTACGTGACGCCGGTCTTCTACACCTACCTCGACAGCGCGCAGAACCGGGTGCGCGGGGCGCTGCGGCGGATCGGGTTCCTCACGGCGCCGGCCCACGCCCCGCTGGCGCCCCCGGTGCTCGCCGGCGACTGAACCGCCGGGGAGCTCGAGACGAAACGGGCGGCTCTCGCGAGCCGCCCGTGCCGTACTGGGGAGTATGGCTGTGAAGGAAGAAGGCTAGGCCGCCCGCCAGAAGCTCATCAGCGCACGGCCGTCGGGACACTCGCGGAGCTTCTCGAAGGCGCGTTCGCGGATCTGGCGGATGCGCTCACGGGTGACCCCCATCAGCGCCCCGATCTTCTCCAGCGTCATCGCCTCCGACCCCTCCTCGAGACCGTAATACAGATAGAGGATCTTCCGCTCGCGCGGGGTCAGGTACTTCCGGAACACCTGCTCGATGAACCCCCGCATCAGGTTGGCGTCGGTCTTCTCCTCGATCTCGCTCCCCTCGACCCCCGCGAACCGCTCGCCGAGGGTCGCGGCGTCCCGGTCCGTCCGGTCCACCGGTGCGTCGAGGGAGAGCTCGGCCGAGGTCATCCGGCGCGCCGAGCGGACGTTGTCCACCGAGTCGCCGAGGGCCCGGGCGATCTCCGAGTCGGTCGGCTCGCGCCCCAGCTCCTGCGCGAGCACCGTCTCCGTGCGCGACATCTTGATGAGGTGCGCGTTCTGGTTCAACGGGATCCGCACGCTGCGCGTCTGCTCCGCGAGCGCCTTCAGCACCGCCTGCCGCACCCACCACACCGCGTAGGAGATGAACTTCACTCCCTGGTCGGGATCGAACTTCCGCACCGCCTTGAGGAGCCCCTCGTTGCCGATCGCCACCAGTTCCGAGAGGTCCAGCCCGTGCCCCTGGTACTTCTTCACGTAGGAGATCACGAACCGCAGGTTCGCCGTGACGAGGCGTTCGGCCGCCGCGGTGTCGCCCTTCTGGGCGAGCCGGGCCAGCCGCTTCTCCTCGGCGGGATCGCTGATCAGCGGGAGCTTCTGGATGTCCTGGAGGTACTGGTCGAACGCGCCAGAAGCGGACTGGCGGAAGAAGCCCTTCGCCTTGGCCTCGCGAGTACGGAGCATCCACATCCCCTTCGCGCTGACGCGTCGAATCGCCTGGGACAGGACCGACCGAAATGGGCGCCCATAATGGGAAGTGTCGCGTCCGCTGTCAATGTGGAAATGTTATCCACATCACGAAGTTGTTAGAAATCAGCAGCTTGGGTGTTCCGTCAACATTCATTCATCGTAAAAATACGATGACAGCTGCGCGTATCTCCGCAAACTGTTACTTGACAATGTGTTAGTCAGTCATCGAAAAGCGGGATGTCTACAAGATGTGTCGGTGATGTCGTCAACGGCTCGCGGCGAGCGCCTGCAGGATCGCTTCCGGACCCACCTCCACGGTCCATGCACCGTCGGCGCGCTGCGGCAGCGAGCCGATGCTCTCGGGGAGCGCGAAGCGCACCTTCCCCGCGCGGACCTTCTTGTCGGCCTGCACCGACTCGAGGAGGTCGGCATCGGACAGCTCCTCGGGGACGGCGATGGGGAGCGCGAAGGTCTTCAGGGCGGCGCGGACCGCGGCGGTGAGGCCGGGCGCCGCGACGCCGAGGGATTCGGCCAGGGTGGACTCGGCGACCATCCCGATCGCGACCGCCTCGCCGTGGGTGAGGCTGTAGCCGCTCCGCGCCTCGATGGCGTGCCCGATGGTGTGCCCGAAGTTGAGGACTTGGCGGCGGCCCGACTCGCGGGGATCGGCGGCGACGACCTCCTCCTTGATGGTGACGCTGCGCATCACCACGCGCTCGAGGGCGGGGAGGTCCCGCTCGCGGATGAGGGGCGCGTCGGCGAGGATGGCCTCCAGGTAGCTCGCGTCGGCGACCACGGCGTGCTTGATCGCCTCCGCCATCCCCGCGGCGATGTGCGCCTTGGGGAGGGTGGCGAGGGTGTCCACGTCGGTGAGGACGAAGCGCGGGAGGTGGAACGCGCCCACCAGGTTCTTGCCGGCGGCGACGTCCACGCCCGTCTTGCCGCCGATGGCGGCGTCGAGCATCGCGAGGAGGCTGGTCGGCACCTGCACGAAGGGGACGCCGCGCAGGAAGGTCGCGGCCACGAAGCCCGCGAGATCCCCCGTGACCCCGCCCCCGAGCGCGACGACCGCGCCGTCGCGACCGATGCCCGCGTGGAGCAGGGCGTCGGTCAGCTCCGCCCAGGTGTCGCGTGTCTTGTTCCACTCGCCGCAGGGGAAGGTGAAGAGCTCCGCCCGCCGTCCCGCGGCGCGCACCTCCTCGATCACGCGCAGCCCGTAGAGCTCGGCGACCCGGCTGTCGCTGATGACCGCGTAGGTGTGCGCGGGGCACAGCTCGCCGAGGATGCGCGGCAGCTCGCGGAGGAGGCCGCGGCCTACCACGCGACGTCCCCCGCGCCGGCGCGGTGGTTGGCGACGCGCGCCAGGACGAAGAGCAGGTCGGAGAGGCGATTCAGGTAGACGAGCACTTCGGGGGGGACCTCTTCCACGTGGCCGAGGCGCACCACCGCGCGCTCGGCGCGCCGGCTCACCGCCCGCGCGAGATGGAGGGCGGCGGCCTTGGGCGTCCCTCCGGGGAGGACGAACGCCGTGAGGGGCGTGAGGTCCGCTTCGGCGTCGTCGATGGCCTTCTCGAGCGCGGCGATCCGGTCGGGGGTCACGGCCACGCGGGCGCGCTGCGGCGCCGCGAGGCGTTCCGGCGTCGGCGTGGCGAGCCGTCCGCCGATGGCGAAGAGGTCGCGCTGGATCGCGGCCAGCAGGTCGTCGGCGAGCTCGGTGGGGGCCGTGCCGCGGGCGACCCCGAGGGCCGCGTTGGCCTCGTCCACCTCGCCGTACGCGTCCACGCGGATGTTGTCCTTGGACACGCGGCCGCCGCCGAGGAGCGCGGTCTCGCCGCCGTCACCGGTCTTCGTGTAGATCCTCACGCCGGGCAAGGTACGGCCGGGGGCCCGAACGCGTCCAGGGCCGGGTGGCCGGCTACTCGAGGAGCCGGAGGAACCGCCGCCCGATCGCGTGCACGAGACCGCGGTACGGGGGGAAGAGGAACCGCGCCAGCGAGGGCTCCCGCTGCCGGAGCACCGCCCGCTCGTGCGAGAAGGCGCGGAAGCCGTACTCCCCGTGGTAGCTGCCGTGCCCCGACGCGCCGACGCCGCCGAAGGGGAGGTACGGGTTCCCGTAGTGCATCATCGTGGCGTTGACGCTGGTGCCCCCGGCGGTGGTGTTGGCGAGGATATGCTCGACGACGTGCCGGCTCCGGCTGAAGAGATAGAGCGCAAGGGGCTTCCCCAGCGCCCTCAGCCGGACCAGCGCGGCGTCGAGGTCGGTGTAGGCGAGCACCGGCAGGATGGGCCCGAAAATCTCCTCCTCCATCACCGGCGAGTCGAACGTCACCGCGGAGAGGATGGTGGGCGCCAGGTACCGCTCGCCGTCCTCGTGCTCGCCGCCGGTCTCCACGACCGCCCCGGCGGCCACCGCGCGCTCGAGGACGTCCACGAGGCGTGCGAAGTGGCCGGCGTCCACGATGCGGCAGAAGTCGGGCGTCGCCGCGCGGGCCGCGCCCTCGGGGCCGTAGCGCGCGTCGAGCGCGCGCTTCGCCTCCGCCACGAACGCCGCCGCGCGCGACGCGTGGACCAGGACGAAGTCGGGCGCGACGCACGTCTGTCCGGCGTTGACGAACTTCCCCCAGACCACCCGCTGCGCGGCCGTGCGCACGTCCGCCGTCTCGTCCACGATGGTCGGCGACTTCCCGCCGAGCTCGAGGGTGACGCTCGCGAGGTGCCTCGCCGCGGCGGCCATGACCGCGCGGCCGATGCGCGTGCCCCCGGTGAAGAAGACGTGGTCGAAGGGGAGATCGAGGAGCGCCTCCGCGGCCTCGGCCCCGCCCTCCACGACGGCGACCTCCCCCTCGTCGAACAGCTCCGCGATGAAGCGCTTGAGGAAGGCGGAGGTCGCGGGGGTCTTCTCGGAGGGCTTGAGCACCGCGCAGTTCCCGGCGGCGACGGCCGCGACGAGGGGCGCGACGACGAGGGAGAAGGCGTAGTTCCACGGGGCCATGATGAGGACGACGCCCCGCGGCTCGCTCCGCACCTCGCTCGCGGTGCCGGCGAGGAGGAGCGGGGTGGCGACCGGGCGCGGGCGCATCCACGCCTCGAGGTGCCGCACCGAGACCCGGATCTCCGCGAGGACGGGATGGATCTCGGTGAGCTCCACCTCGGGGGCCGGCTTGCGGAAGTCGGCGAACGCGGCGGCGGCGATGGCGCTCCGCTGCGCGGCGATGGCGCCGGCGAGCCGCTCGAGCTTCGCCGCGCGCTCGCGGGCGCCGGTGGCCGCGACGCGCCAGCGGTTCTCCTGCTGCGCGGCGAAGATGCGGGCCGCCTCGGCGGCGAGGCCGGGGGCGGAGGCCGGGGAAGGGCGGTCGGCGGGACGGAGGATGGAGGCCATGGCGCTCCGGGACGTAGGGCGGACCCGGACGGTCCGCTCCGGCGAAAGGTAGGTGGAGGTGCGGGCCGGGAGATAGAGGGCGGGCGCGGGCACTGGCTCCCCGCCTCCGGCCTGGATAGCCTATACCCTGACCTTCCGACCGACGGAGTGCGCGCGATGCTCGACGTCCGGGACATCACGATCATCGGAGGCGGCCCCACGGGCCTCTTCGGCGCCTTCTACGCAGGGATGCGGGGCGCGTCGTGCCGGATCATCGACACCCTTCCCGAGCTCGGCGGCCAGCTCACCGCCCTCTATCCCGAGAAGTACATCTACGACGTCGCCGGCTTCCCGAAGATCCTCGCGAAGGACCTCGTGAAGGGGCTCGCCGAGCAGGCCCTGCAGTTCGGGGCGCAGGTCCTCCTGAACCAGGAGGTGACGGGGCTGACGCGCGAGGCGGTGGAGGGCGAAGCGATGTTCGTCCTCGACACGCCGAGCGGCCGCCACGGCACGCGGACCCTGCTCGTCGCCGCCGGGATCGGGCCCTTCGCGCCGCGGCGCCTCGGGCTCACCGACGAGGCGCAGTGGCTGGGCCACGGCCTCTACGACCGGGTGGTGCACCCCGAGGCGTTCCGCGGCAAGCGGGTCCTGATCGTCGGTGGCGGCGATTCGGCGTTCGACTGGGCGGCGAACCTGCACGGCGTGGCGGCGTCGGTGCTGCAGATCCACCGCAGCGCGAACTTCAAGGCCCACACGGCCACGGTGCAGCAGGTGCAAGCGCTCTCCGCGGCACGGGCGATGGAGCTCAGGACGTTCTGGGAGGTCCAGGCGCTGCACGGCGCCGGGAGCGTCGAAGCCGCGACGCTGGTCAACACCAGGACGAAGGCGCTCGAGCGCGTGGAGACGGACGCGGTCCTCGCGCTGCTGGGGTTCATCTCGCGCCTGGGCGCGGTGGCCTCGTGGGGCCTCGCGATCGAGAAGGACGAACTGCTCGTCAATTCCGCGATGGAGACGAAGCGGCCGGGCATCTATGCCGCCGGCGACATCGTCGCGTACCCGGGCAAGCTGAAGCTCATCGCCACCGCGGTGGCGGAAGCCGCGGTCGCCGTGAACGGCGCCGTGAAGTTCATCCACCCGGAGGCGAAGTTCGCGCCGGGGCATTCGTCGGCGATGGAGCACCTCTTCACCCAGCCGGCCCAGCCCAAATAGCCGCCG
>JADGQW010000122.1 GCA_017881505.1 Gemmatimonadales bacterium | reverse complement strand
CATAGATATGCGTTACCACCGTCGTGGATTGGCGGTCGACACGTCCGCCTCTTCGCGCCGCCGGCGGAGGGTGCGCACCGTGGCGAGAGCGCCGCATCGCCACGGAGGTGCGCGGCCGATAGCTGGCGCATAAGTTAGGGCGTCCGGCGGCGAAGCCGCCCTCTCGTTCCCCTACCCGACCCAGCGAGCCCGTGAGCCGACTGCCCTCCGTAGAGATCACCGTCTATCCGTACGAGTGTGACGCGTACGGCCACCTGAACCAGGCCGCTTACCTGACCGTCTTCGAGCGCGCGAGGTGGGAGGCGCTCGCCCTCGGCCCAGGCTCAGACTTCTTCAAGAAGCTGGGTATCTGGCCGGCGGTGCGGCGGGCGAGCATCGAGTACCACAAGCCCGCGTTCCCCGGCGACCGGCTGGCGGTGGACCTGCGTCTCGAGAAGCTCGGCCGCACCTCCATCGCCCTCTCGCAGCGCGCGGTGCGCGTCGCCGACGGGACGCTGCTGGCCGAGGTGCAGCTGACGTTCGTGATGATCGACGCGGCGGGGCGTCCGGTAGCGGTACCCGAGGAGGTGGCGGCGGTGTTCGGCGGCCGGATGTCGTCGCGGCCGGGGGAGATGCTGCGCTACGACGTCGGCGACGTCGCGCTCGCGGCGGATGTGCGCGGAGATGGGCCGGCCCTCCTGTTGGTGCACGGGTTCCCGCTCGACCGGACGATCTGGGCGCACCAGGTGGCGACGCTGGCGGGGTGGCGGCGCATCGCGCCCGACCTCCGCGGCATGGGGGCGTCCGACGCGCCGGCGGACGGCTATACCATGGCCACATACGCCGACGACCTCGTCCGGCTCCTCGACCGCCTCGGAGTCGAACGGGCGGTCGTGGCGGGTCTCTCGATGGGTGGGTACGTGCTGTTCGAGATGCTGCGGCGTCACCGGGACCGCATCGCGGGGGTGGTGCTCGTGGACACGCGCGCCGACGCCGACAGCACCGAGGGCCGCGCTGGACGCGACCGGATGATCGAGGTCGCGCAGAGGGAGGGCGCGCGCGCCGTCGCGGAGCGGATGTTGCCGCGGGTCCTCGGCCGGTCCACCCAGCAGACCCAGCCGGTCGTCGTCGAGCAGGTGCGGGAGATGATGGCGCGCACCCCCGTCGCGGGGATGGTGGGCGCGCTGCAGGCGATGCGGGACCGCGCCGACGCGACGCCGCTGCTCTCGTCCATCGACGTGCCGACGCTGGTGGTGGTCGGGCAGGAGGACGAGCTCACGCCGCCGGAGGCGGCGAAGGCGCTGACGCGCGGCCTCCCGTCGGCGGCGATGACCGTCATCTCCGGGGCGGGTCATCTGGCACCCCTCGAGGCGCCGACCGCAGTGAGCCGCGTGATGGCCGAGTTCCTCGAGCACGTGCGCGACGCGGTCGCGTGAACCGCAACACCCCCGACGGCATGCGCCGCTCCGGTGCGACGGGCCAGCCCCCCGAAGGCGTGCCCGACGGGGCCGCCGACTTCGACCGCCAGGGCTTCATCGGCTATTTCAACGCCGAGGGGTTCCAGTGGCGCGTGATGATCCGCCTGCGCCTCGACAAGGAGACCTGGTGGCGCGGCCGGCTGTGGTTCTCCGAGCGCGGCGGTACCGAGGTGTGGGACAAGCAGGAGATCGTCAGCGCTTCCGCGGAGGACGTGCTCAGCCAGGCGCGCGCCCTCGCGCACGAGGATATCCTCCGGCGGCTGAAGGAGTCGTTCGACGAGCGGCGCCGCTACTTCGCGCTGCGCGCGCTCCTCGACGACCTCCTCGAGAAGGGGCGGCAGCTCAACCGCATCGCCGTGCGCGTCGCCTCGGGCGAGATGGACCGGGCGCGCGCCGCCCACGAACTGGACCGCCTCCAGCAGGACATGCGCACGGTGGTGGACGGGCTCCGGGACGTCGCGGGGAAGGAAGGGCGCGGCCGCGGCAGCTGAGCGGCGGCCTGCGCCGGCGCGAGACGACGAAGCCCCGGGGGATCGCCCCGGGGCTTCGCTGCGTCAGGACCGCGCGTGGCGCCTAGTGTTCCTTCTTCGTCGGCTTGCCGGGCGGGTTCGGGCCCTGGAAGATGTCCTTGTTGAGCGCGATGTAGTCCTTCCACTGCGGCGGCACGTCCTCCTCCGGGAAGATCGCGCTCACCGGGCACTCCGGCTCGCACGCCCCGCAGTCGATGCACTCGTCGGGGTGGATGTACAGCATCTTCTCGTCTTCATAGAAGCAATCGACGGGGCAGACCTCGACGCAGGCCTTGTCCTTCACGTTGATGCAGGGCTCGCAAACGATGTACGGCATCGGGGCTCCTCCAGGTACGGCGGACTCGATACGGCTCAGGTCCGCGAACATTGGCTCGCGGCCTTCCGCACTGTCAAGTGCGACCGCGGGGAATCCCGAACGGCGCGCGCCGCGGGGTTCCGGGAGTGAAGACGGCCCTCCCCGCGACATCGGGAAGGGCCGTCGGCGCTTCGCTCGTGCGGCCGTGCGGCGCGACCGCGGGACGAAGCTAGGCGGGGCCCATCACCGGATCGTCAACGTCCGGCGGGCGCTCAGTCGGCGGCCGCGGCGGCGCGCTGCAGGTCCCGCGTCAGGTGCATCGAACAGAACTTGGGGCCGCACATCGAGCAGAACTCCGCTGACTTGAAGTACTCGGCGGGGAGCGTCGCGTCGTGGTACTCCCGGGCGCGCTCGGGGTCGAGGGAGAGCGCGAACTGCGCCTCCCAATCGAAGGCGAAGCGGGCGCGGCTCAGGGCGTCGTCGCGGTCCCGCGCGCCGGGGCGGCCGCGCGCGATGTCGGCCGCGTGCGCCGCGATCTTGTAGGCGATCACCCCCTGGCGCACGTCCTCGGCGTCGGGCAGGCCGAGGTGCTCCTTCGGCGTGACGTAGCAGAGCATCGAGGCGCCGAACCAGCCGATCATCGCCGCGCCGATGGCGCTGGTGATGTGGTCGTACGCGGGCGCGATGTCGGTGACGAGCGGCCCCAGGGTGTAGAAGGGCGCTTCGTGGCAGATCTCCTGCTCCATCCGCACGTTCATCTCGATCTGGTGCATCGGGATGTGGCCCGGCCCCTCCACCATGACCTGCACGTCGCGGCGCCACGCGCGCTCGACCAGCTCGCCCAGGGTCCTGAGCTCGGCGAACTGCGCCGCATCGGAGGCGTCGGCGAGCGAGCCCGGACGCAGGCCGTCGCCGAGGGAGAGGGTGACGTCGTACGCGGCGGCGATCTCGAGGAGCTCGTCGTAGTGCGTGTAGAGGGGGTTCTCCTCCCTCCGGGCCGTCATCCACCCCGCCATCAGGGCGCCCCCGCGGCTCACGATCCCCGTGACCCGCTTCATCGCGAGGGGCACGTGGGAGCGCAGCACGCCGCAATGGACGGTGACGTAGTCCACACCCTGCTGCGCCTGGTGCTCGATGTTGTCGAGGAGCATCTGCGGCGTGAGCGCCGCGAGCTCCTCCACGGCGAGGATCGTCTGGTAGATCGGCACCGTCCCGATCGGCACGGTGCTCGCCGCGAGGATGGCCTCGCGGATCTCGTCGATCCCGCCGCCCGTCGAGAGGTCCATCACCGTGTCGGCCCCGTACCGCACCGCCAGGGCGAGCTTGCACAATTCCCCCGCGATGTCCGACGTCACCGCCGAGTTGCCGATATTGGCGTTGATCTTCACGCTCGCCACCGTTCCGATCCCCATCGGCGCCAGGCACCCCGCCAGGTGCCGCACGTTGGCCGGGATGACCAGGCGGCCGCGGGCGACCTCGGCGCGGACCAGGTCGGGGGAGATCCCCTCCCGCTCGGCGACGGTGCGCATGGCGTCGGTGGTCTCGCCGCGCCGGGCGAAGTGCATCTGGGTGACGGTGGTGGGCATGGTGGCGGCTCCCTGGCAAGGCGAACGCCCTCGCGGCGGCAGGGGGTCCGCTGCGAAGGCGTCCTGGACTGGAATGTGACTCCCTACGCCGGTACGAACCGGGTCAGGTTCGGAGGGTGTGATCTCAGCCCGCCGGAGCGGGCACCCCTGTCATGATCGCAATCTAGAGGGTGCCCGCCGGTGGGCAACCCGGCCCTTCCGGCGTCAGTGCGCCGCCGCCGCGGGGACCCGCGCCAGGGAGTCCCGGTCCACGAGGCCGACGGTGATCGGGATCTGCCGGGGCACCGTCTGGCCGTGGAGGCGTGCCACGATCGCCTCGACGGTCTTCCGTCCGATCGCCTCCGGGTACTGGATCGCGTCGGCGAGGAGGGGGGAGCCCTCGCGGATCGCGGCCTGCGCTTCCGGGGTCGCGTCGAAGCCCACGATCACGATCCCGCTCTTCCCCGCCGCGCGGATCGAGGCGAGGGCGCCGAGCGCGCAGTCGTCGTTGCTGCCGAAGATGGCGGTGAGGTCGGGATGCGACTGCAGGAGGTTGTCGGTCTTCTGCTTGGCGACCTCCCGCAGCCCGCGCTCCACCGCCGGCGCGGCCACGATCTGGATGCCGGGATAGCGGGCCAGCGCCTCGCGGAACCCGCGGACCCGGTCCACGACCGACATCACCGTCGGCTGGTCGAGGATCGCCACCTTCCCCCGCCCGTTCAGGCGGCGCGCGAGGAACTCGCCCACCAGCCGCCCACCCTGGGCGTTGTCGGAGGCGATGTGCGCCGTGACGTCGCCCCCCGCCGCCGCGATGTCCGCGGTGAAGACGGGGATCTTCGCGCGGTTCGCCTCCTCCACGGCGCTCACGATCCCGCGGGAGTCCACCGGCGCGATGACGATCGCGTCCATCCCCTGGGTGATGAAGTTCTCGACCTGCGACGTCTGCCGCGCGAGGTCCCATTCTCCGGCGACGATGTGCAGGTCCACGCCCAGGCTGTCGGCGGCGTGCTGCATCCCGCGCTTGAGGTCCTGGTAGAAGACGTGCGCCTCGGTGAGCAGGGTGACGCCCACCTGCGGGCGGGTGGTCGCGGCCTTCTTGGCGCAGCCGCCGAGGACGGCTGCCGCGAGGAGCGCGGCGGCCGCGCAGCGCACGGCGAGGGGGGTGCGGGTCGGCACGGGGACGCTCCTGTCAGCGGACCGGCTCGACGAGCACGGTCGCGATCTCGTAGGGCCGAAGGGCGAGGCGGAAGGTCCGCCCCTTCGCGGGAATGGCCTCGCCCGCATCCTCCAGCAGGTTGGCGCGGCGCGCGGAGCGGATCGGCGCGCGCAGCGTCACGGTGGCCGTCTCGGCGCGCCCCTCCCATTCCACCAGGCGCAGGACGAGCGCGTCCGAGTCCTCGGCGCGCTTCACCCAGGAGAGCTCCACCCCGGGCACGTCCACCGACGCGAAGCCGGCGGCGCGACCCAGCGGGCCGGGATGCACGGGCTCGACCCCGGCCACGAGCGGCGCCGTGATCTCCGCCGCCCGGCGCACCGTCCCCGCCGCGCGCCAGTCGCCGGCGTGCGGGTAGACGAGGAACCGGAAGGCGTGATGGCCGCGGTCGGCGAGCGAGTCGGGCCACACCGGCGAGCGCAGCAGCGAGAGCCGCAGCACGTTGCCGTGGTAGTCCCAGCCGTACTTGCTGTCGGTCACGATGCTGACACCGAAGGCCGAGTCGGAGACGTCGGCCCACCGCTGGCCTGGCACCTCGTACTTGGCGCGCTCCGCCTGCGTGCGCGGGGTCCCCGACCGGCCGATGGTGCCGTAGGGGATCGCGAAGGTGGCGGAGTCGGCGCCCACGCCCAGCGTGAAGCCGACCTTGAGAAGCTTGTGGGTCTCGTGCCAGTCGGCCTCGTTGCGCACCTCGAGGAAGGGGCTCTCGCGGCCCAGCACCAGTGTCTGCGCGAGCTGGGAGGCGCCCCACCGGCGGGTGAAGCCGAGGCGCGCCTCGGCGGCGTCGGCGCTCCGGCTGACGTGCGCCGTCTCGGTCACTTCCCACTGCTCGCCGGTGTAGCCGATGTCCCACGCATCCCAGGTGCGCGGGAGGTCCCCGAAGACCTGGAGGACGTTGCCGCGCGCGCCGGCGGCGAGCACCTCGCGGCGCGTGCGCTTGTCGTAGAGGCGCGTGATGGCCCCTGTCGCCGTGTCCACCTCGACCCGGAGGTAGGCGTTCTCGATCCAGGTGGGTCCCGCCGTCGGCGCGGGGAGCGCGCTCCCGAGCGCGGGCGCGCCGGTGCGCGGCATCTGGACGACGCGCGCACCGAGGGCCGGGATGTCGCGCGCGGCGAGGAGCACCGTGTCCCCCGCGCCGCGGGCCACCCGCACGAACGCGGTGCGCGGCCACGTCAGCGGGTTGAAGACCACCACCGGTACGCTCCCGCGCGCGCCGCCGCGCGTGTCCATCCGCGCGCGCAGGTCCGCGAAGCCGCGCCCCGCCAGGGTGTCCAGCGCGGCCCAGGCGGTGTCGTACTGCGCGTTGGCGTCGAGGTAGATCTGGTGGATCCCCGAGCCGGGGAGGACGTCGTGGAACTGGTTGAAGAGCACCCGCCGCCACGCCGCCTCGAGCGGCCGGCGCGGGTAGGCCGCGGTGTCCACGGCGGCGAGCGCCTCCGTGGTGCGGAGCAGCGCCTCGCTCCGCGCGAGGGACCACTTCTGCCGCGCCTGCGTCGTGTAGGTGCCGCGGTGGTACTCCAAGTACAACTCGTCGTGCCAGACGGCGAAGGCGCTGTCCCCAAGGGCGTGGCGCACGGTCGCGAGCGCGCTGTCGGGGAAGGCGTAGCGCATCGCCGGGAAGGTCGGTACACGCCGCAGATCCTCCGCGCGCTGCAGCATCTCGATCGTCGGGCCGCCGCCGTGGTCCCCCACGCCGTAGAGCACGACCTGCTGGTGTCCGCCGGTGCGCTGGCGGTCCTCGAGCCGCTCGTGCACCAGGTCGCCGGGGTCGAGGTCGTGGGTGTAGCCGTAGGGGTTGTAGCTGAAGATCCGCGTGCCGTCGCGGCCCTCCCAGAAGAAGGCGTTGTAGCGCAGCACCGTCGAGTCGTTCCAGCGGATCTTCTGGGTGACGAAGGCATCGAACCCGAGCTGGCGGAAAATCTGCGGCAGCGTCCAGGGGAAGCCGAACGAGTCGGGGATCCACGAGACCGTCGAGCGGGTGCCGAAATGCCGCTGGAAGTACCGCTGCCCGTACAGCCCCTGGCGCACGAGCGACTCGCCCGAGGGGGAGTTGAGGTCCGGCTCCACCCACATCCCGCCGACCGTGGCCCATTGCCCCGCCTGCGCCGCGCGTCGTATCGAGTCGGCGAGGGCCGGGATCCGGCGGTCGAGATAGTCGTAGAACGCGCCCGAGCTGCCGGTGAAGACGTACCCGGGGAACATCGCCGCGAGCTTGAGGGAGGTCCGCCAGGTGTTGCGGATGACCTCTTCGGTCTCGCTCCACGGCCAGAGCCACGCGGCGTCGATGTGGGAATTGCCGACGAGGTGAAGCGTGTCCTGCCGGATCAGCGCCGCGAGGGGGGCGTAGGCGCCCTGGTACCGGGCCTGGAGTGCGGCGTAGTCGCTGCCGTCCCTGGCGCCCAGCGCGGTGAGCCATTCACGGGCGTCGGGGGGCGCGATGGCAGGCGCGCGGCCGGCGAGGGCGCGCGCGTAGCCGTAGCCCACCGCGTACTCGATGAACCCAGCATCCCGCACGCGGGCCGTCGGCAGCGTCCACCAGGCGCGCCCGGGCTCGAGCGTGATCGCCACGCGGAGGGTGTCGCCGGCGCGGCAGGGGGCGCAGAGCTCGACCGCTCCCGTCCGCCACGCGCGCGCGCCGCCGTCCACGAGGTAGGTGGCCCGCGGGCCGAACTCCGGCGCCAGGAGGTCCACCGGCTGGCCGGTGAGGGAGGCGGGCACGACGAGCCGGACCTGGAAGTGGCGTTGATCGCCGCTCGAGTCGGCGATCCACGATCCGAGCGCGAGGCGCGAGCCGGCGAGCTGGAGGAGCCGGCCGGCGTCGACGCTCACGGTGCTCTCGATGCCGGGCGCGACCGGGGCGGCGGCGGGCTGGCCGGGGAGGGGCTGCCGTGGCGCCGCCGGCTCGGGAGCGCTCATCCGCGCCCAGCTGATCGTCGCGCGCAGCGGGCTGGTGCCGAGCGCGGCGTTGCGCAGCTCCTCGAACGTCGGACGGAGACGCACCGGCGTCGGGACGCCGGGAGGGAGTACCGCGACCGAGTCGCCGGTCCAGGCGGCGCTGCCTTGCACGAAGCGCACGCTGGCGCCACGGAGGGTGTCGCGGCCCCACGCCGTGACCTCGGCGTTCGCGACGAGGTCGAGCTCGTTGCCCGTCCAGGTCAGGGGGCCCTCGAGGCGCAGCGGCGAGACCGTGACCGTCGCCGACGGGTAGTTGTGGACGCCGGGGCGCACCTCGGCGGGGCGGCGCGCCTGCGTCCGCACGCCCTCGAGGGAGCCGATGGCGGGGATGGCCGCGAGGCGGCCCAGCACGTCGAAGCCCCCGGTGCGATTGACCGGCTTGAGGAGCACGCTGTTCCACCCTGCGGCGAACCGCACCGTCGCGGTGTCGCGGCCCGTACCCACGCCGCGCGCGACGAAGTCCACCCATACGCGCTGGCCGTTCACGTACGCCACGAGGTCGTCGTCACTGTCCATCACCAGCAGCAGCGTGCGCTCGGTCGGCGACCAGACATAGACGTGCGCGTAGGCGGTGGCGTGATCCGTCCCCGTCCGCAGGAGCGCGACGAGGTTGATGCGCCCCAGCGAGTCGGCGGTGGCCGGCAGGAAGGCG
>JADGQW010000287.1 GCA_017881505.1 Gemmatimonadales bacterium | reverse complement strand
ACTGCAACATCCACCCGCGGATGAGCGCCTTCGTGCTGGTGCGCGACAATCCCTGGTACACGCAGCCCGACGCCGACGGCACGTGGCAGATCCCCGCCGTGCCGCCCGGCCGCTACGTGCTCCACCTCTGGCACGAGCGGGCCGGGGTGGAGGTGACGCGCGCGATCGTGGTCCCCGCCGGGGGCCTGGCCGGCCTCGCCGACACCCTCGACGCCGCCGGGTACCGCTGGGTGGATCACCTCAACAAGTACGGCAAGGACTACAACGCCGGCGGGGCGCGTGAGCGCTACTAGCGGCGTCCGGCTGGGCCTGACCGTCAAGATCTTCGGTGCGATGGCGGCCGTGGTCACGGTCGTCCTGGCGGGATTCCTCGCGCTGGCGGCCGCGGGCGCCGACCGCACGGCGGACGAGGCGCTGGCGCGGGCCCTCGCGAGCTCGCGCGAGGCGGCGCGGCTGTTCGTGCAGGCGGAGCAGGCGAAGCTCGCCAGCGGCGCGGCTGCCGCGGTGCAGGTGCCGGCCTTCCTCGCGGCGATCGTCAACGGGGACACCCCCTCGGTCCTCGACGAAGCGATCCAGTTCCAGGAGATCCTGGGCGCCGGCTACACACTGATCACCGACCGCAACGGCGTGCTGCGCGCGCGCACCGACCGGCCAGGCGCGTCGGGCGACACCCTCGGGGGCCCGCTGATCGGGCGCGCGCTCGGCGGCGAGCAGACGAGCGGCGTCCAGGTGCAGGACGATCAGCGCCTCTTCCTCGTGGTCGCCACCCCCTTCAAGGATCTCACGAGCGGCGTCGTCCTCGGCGTGCTCCTCGCGGCGCACCAGGTGTCGGATACCCTCGCGGAGCAGGTGAAGCGCGCCACCGGCTCCGAGGTGGTCTTCTACCTCCTCACCGCGGACGGGAAGTCCGTCGTGGTCGGCAGCACGGTGCCGCGCTCGGGCGAGCTGACGCAGGCCGTCGCCGGCGTGGTCGGCGGTCGCGTGGGGGACGACATGGCCCCGGCGGAGGTGCGCTGGGGCGGGGAGCGGCTGGTCGGGGTCGGCGTCCCGATGGCGAATCGCGGCGGCCAGCCCCTCGGCGGGATCCTCGTCCTGCGCTCGCGCGACGCCGAGCTGGCCGGCTTCCGCCGACTGCAGCGCACCTTGCTCCTCGCGATGCTCGGGGGCCTGGCGCTCGCGCTCGCCGCCGCGGCCTTCGTCGCCCGCCAGATCGGCCGGCCGGTGCGCGCGCTGGTGGAGCTCACGCGCCGCGTCGCGGACGGCGATTTCTCCGCCAGGGTCGAGGTGCGCAGCCGCGACGAGATCGGCGAGCTGGCGGGGGCGTTCCAGCGGATGGTCGAAGAACTGAAGGCCAAGCAGGAGCTGGTGGAGTTCCTCAGTGCGCCCAACTCCGGCGCGACGCAGCCGATGTACCTGCGCGACGGGGCCGTTGCCTCCACCGCGATGGTCCGCCAGGCGGAGCGCTCGCCCGGCGCGCTGCAGCCGGGCGAGGTGCTCGCCGGCCGCTACGAGATCAAGGGCGTGCTCGGGGTGGGCGGGATGGGGGTCGTATACCGTGCGTGGGACCGCGAGCTCAAGGAGGCGGTGGCGATCAAGACGCTCCTCTCCGAGGTGCTGCGGACCGACTCCTCCGCTCTGGAGCGCTTCAAGCAGGAGATCAAGCTCGCGCGGCGGATCGCGCACCGGAACGTGGTGCGGACCTACGATCTTGGCGAGATGGGCGGGCTGTACTTCATCACGATGGAATTCGTCGAGGGGCAGTCGCTGAAGCACGTCATCGCGGCGCGGGGCTGCCTCCCCGTCCCGGTGGTCCTCACGATCGGCAAGCAGCTCTGCCGCGCGCTGCAGGTGGCCCACGAAGAAGGTGTCATCCACCGCGACATCAAGCCGCAGAACCTCATCGTGGAGCCGTCGGGCACGCTCAAGGTGATGGACTTCGGCATCGCGCGGCTGGCGACGCGCACCGAGGGAATGACCCAGGCGGGGATGGCGATCGGCACACCCGAGTACATGGCGCCGGAGCAGTTGCTCGGGGGCGACGTGGACTTCCGGGCCGACCTCTACGCGGCGGGCGTCGTGCTCTTCGAGTGCCTCACCGGCCGGACGCCCTTCCTCGCCGACACGCCGGTGACGCTGGTGGCGAAGCAGCTGGAGGAACAGCCGCCCGCGCCCTCGGCGCTCAACGCCGACGTGCCCAAGGCGCTCTCCGACCTCGTGATCCGGGCGCTGAGCAAGGACCGCGCGATGCGCCCCGGCTCCGCCGCCGAGCTGCACGACCTTCTCGACGCGATCGTCGTCTAGGGGCGCCGAGCCCCGCGCGGCACGCTAGAAGGCGACCCCCGCGTAGGCGTTGACGTGATCGCTGGTGGCGACGCCGTGCGCCGCCACCGTCTGCCACGTCGTCTGGATCCGCCGGAACTCCACGCCGAAGAGCAGACCGCCGACCGGCCGCCAGAGGAGATGGCCGCCATACGTGACGTTGCGCCCCCGGCCGATCCACAGCGCTCCGCTGCGCGGGAGGTCGTTGGTG
>JADGQW010000121.1 GCA_017881505.1 Gemmatimonadales bacterium | reverse complement strand
GCTCCGCCCGCCCCGGCCTCCACGCCCGCCGCGACCGCCGCGACGCCCACGCGGCGCCCGGTCGCCCTCGGCCCGCTCCTTCTCGCGGCGCTCGTCGGCGTCCCCCGGGATCGCCGGCAGGGCCTTCGTCCCGCCCGGCGCCGAGGCCCCGAGGTCGATCTCGTACTGCCCGTTGTCGAGCTTGGTCGCCACCAGCAGGCCGCGCCGGCGCGCCTCCTCGACGAACTTCGAGAACCGGCTCATCCCCACGTTCTTCTCGTCGAACGCCGGGTCCAGCTCCTGCATCACCTGCTTGAGGCGGTCGGAGCGCATCACGTCGCTGCGCTTGCGCATCTCGAGGAGCGCGTCCACCACCAGCTCCCAGGGATCGCGGTTCGGCGTGGACTCGTCGGCCACGCGCGTGAGGCCCGCCAGCTCGTTGTACGAGTAGTACTCGTCGCAGTTCTGGATCAGCAGGTCCGACGACGACTCGCGGATCCCCACGCCGATCACGTACTTCCCGTACTCCTTCAGCTTGATCACCAGCGAGGAGAAATCGCTGTCCCCCGAGAGGAGGATGAAGGTCCCGATCTCGGGCCGCGTGAAGATCAGCTCCAGCGCGTCGATCGCGAGACGGATGTCGGTGGCGTTCTTCTTGTTCGACCCGAACGCCGGGGCGAAGATGAGGTCGATCGAGGCCTCGGAGAGCGGCACGATGTACTGCGGGTAGCGCCGCCAGTCGGCGTACGCCCGCTGGACCGAGACCTTCCCCCGGATCATCTCCGAGTTCATCAGGCTCTGCAGCTCCCGCTGCAAGTCCGAGCGGATGCCCATCGTGACGTTGTCGAAGTCGATCAGCAGCGCCGCATTGGGCGCGTGGGCCGGCGGCTGCTTCGAGGCAGGCCGGAACGACGGTTGGTTCATGGGTTCCTTCACGACACGGTGTGTTCGAGCGCCACGATCTGGGCCAGCTCGCGCCGCTTCACCTTGCCGCTCGCCGTCATCGGGAGGGCATCGAAGAAGCGCACCAGGTCAGGCAGTTTGTAATCGGCCATCTGTTCGCGGGCGTACTGCAGGACGTCCTCCCCGCGCACGACGGCGCCTTCGACCGGGACGATGCAGGCACAGATCATCTCCCCGAGGATCTCGTGGGGCGCCCCCACCACGCACACATCCTCGATCGCGGGATGCGCGCGCAGGACGTCCTCGACTTCGCGGGGATAGACGTTGTACCCGTTGCGGATGATCATCTCCTTGCGACGGCCCACGATCCGCACGTAGCCGTCCTCGTCGAGCATGGCGAGGTCCCCCGTCAGGAAGAACCCCTCCGGCGTGAAGGCGCGGCGCGTCTCGCCCGGCATCCGGTCGTAGCCGCTCATCACGTTCGGGCCCCGTACCGCCAACTCCCCCACCGCCTCGGGCCCGTGCAGCTCCCCGGTGCCCACGTCCACGATCCGCACCTCGACCCCCGGCAGGGGGCGGCCCACCGTCTCGACGCGCTGCGGCGCGGGGTCGTCGAACCGCGTCATCGTGACCGTGGGGCCGGTCTCGGTGAGGCCGTACGCGATCTGGACATCGCACGTCGCCCGGACCCGCGTCACGAGGTCCGGGGGGACAGGGCTCCCCGCGATGGTGCCGGTGCGGAGCGCCGGCAGCCGCTCCCGGCTGAACCCCGGCTCGCGGACCAGCAGCTGGAACATCGTGGGCACGCCGTGGCACACGCTCACCCGCTCGCGCGCCATCAGCTCGACGATGTCGCCGGCCACGAACCGGTCCGCCAGGACCAGCGAGGCGCCCGCCGCCAGTGTCCCGATCACGACGCTCGTCCCGAACACCGTGAAGCAGGGCACCGCCACCAGCACCACGTCCTCCGGCCCCACCGCCATCGCCGCCCCGCCAAGCCGCGCCGTCTCCACGAGCGCGCGGTGTGTCAGGCTCACGCCCTTCGGCTTCCCCATCGTCCCCGAGGTGTAGAGGATCGCCAGGGGGTACTCCACCGCGCCCCGCGACGCCGCCGCGGGCCCGCCGCGCGCGCCGCGCTCCACGAGGTCGGCATAGCGGTACGTGGTACGGTCGGTCCACAACTCCTGGGAGCCCACCGTCACCAGCACCTTGAGCTCCGGCAGCTCCCCGGCCAGCTCGTCGAACACCTCGAGGAAGTCGTGCCCCTCCCACGCCTCGGCCGTGACGACGACGGTCGCCTCGGCGTGACGCAGCTGGTACTTCAGCTCGTGGAACCCGAGGCCGGGATTCACCGGCACGAGCGTCGCGCCGAGCCGGGCCGTGGCGAGCGCGGTGGTGAGCCACTCGGGCCAGTTGGGGAGGTTGACCGCGACGCGGGCCCCGGGCACGGTCCCCAATTCGGCCAGCGCCGCTGCCAGCGCCACGACCTCGCGGCGGACCTCGGCGTAGGTCAGCCGCCGGTCCCCGAACACCACCATTGGGCGGTCGGCGTGCCGGACGCTGGCGGCGTCGAAGACATCCGCCAGGTGGACCGGATCCGCGGGTACTGCAGAGCTCAACACCAGCCGTGAATGATAGCCGGACGGCGCCCCTCCGACCAGCGCGCCGGAAGGCGTCCCTTGAGACCAGGCCCCCGCGCGGTCAATATTGCCGCGTGGCCCTCGCCTTCCGTCACCGCATCTTCGTGTGGCTGGTGGTCATCGCGACCGTGCCGGCCGCGGTCGCCGTGTCCGTCTCCCTCCTCTCCCCCGACCTCGTCCCGCCCGTCGGCGGCGTCGAAGCGTGGGAGCGGGCGGGGGACACCTGGCGCGAGGCCGTCCGCCACCTCGACGTGCGCCGCCTCTCCCCCGCGACGCGCGCCGCCGTGGACCGGCACGGCGAGGAGATCTCCCGTTCGGTGCGGCGCGCGCGACAGGTGCAGGCGTTCCGCTACGCCATCTCCGGCACGCTCGCCGGGCTCCTGGCGGGGCTCGCGGTCCTGGTGACCGGCGGCGCGGTGCGCCTCGCGGGGCACCTCTCGCGGCAGCTCTCCCGCCCGATCGACGACCTGGTGGAGTGGACCGGCCGCATCGCGCGCGGCGAGTCCCTTCCCGCGGGCCCCGAGGTGAAGGGCGCCCCCGAGTTCCAGATCCTCCGCGACGCCTTCCGCCGCATGGCGGGGGACCTCGAGGCGGCGCGCTCCCGCGAGGTCGAGGCGGCGCAGCTGCGGACCTTCCGGGACGTGGCACGCCAAGTCGCGCACGAGCTCAAGAACCCCCTCACCCCGCTCCGCTTCGCCGTGGGGCGGCTGCGCCAGCAGGCCGCGCCGGGGCAGGCGGAGCTGCTCGAGATCCTCGACGGCGAGTCGCAGCGGATCGAGCAGATGGCGCGCGACTTCTCCTCCCTCGGCCGTCTTCCCGAGGGCCCGCCGGCGCTGGTGGACATCGGCGAGCTGCTCGACGGCCTGGCGCGGTCCACCCTCCCCGCGGGCGTGCAGGCCCGCGTCGAGCGCGACGGCGCCACGCCGATGGTCCTCGGCCACTACGAGCCGCTGCGGCGCGCCTTCCAGAACCTGCTCCTGAACGCGGTGGACGCCGTGGGGACGCCGGCCGGCGCGGGGGCGCAGGGGAACGGAGGGAGTCCGGACGCGGGCGCGCCGATCACCCTGACCCTGGCGCCGGCCGAGCTCGCGGGCCGGCGGGCGGTGCGGGTGGCGATCGCCGACCGCGGGCCCGGCATCGCCCCCGAGTCGCTGGGGCGGGTGTTCGAGCCGTACTTCACGACCAAGGCGCACGGCACCGGCCTCGGCCTCGCGATCGTGCGCCAGACGGTGCTCGATCACGGCGGCACCATCACCGCGTCGAACGCCCCCGGCGGCGGCGCCGTCTTCACGGTCACGCTGCCGGGAGAGCCGGCGTGATGCGCGCGCCGCTGGTCCTGCTGGTGGACGACGAGGCGAATCTCCGCCGGATGCTCGGCGCGGTCCTCGCGTCCGAGGGGTACGCGGTGACGGAGGCGTCCTCGGGCACCCAGGCCGTGGAGGCGGTCCGGGGACGCCGGCCCGACGCCGTGTTCCTCGACCTCCAGATGCCGGGCGGCCCCGACGGCCTCGAGACCCTCGAGCGGCTGGTGGTCGAGGCGCCCGGCGTCCCGGTCATCATGATGAGCGGGCGCGCGGGACTCCAAGACGCGGTGCGCGCGACCAAGCTGGGCGCGTACCACTTCCTCGAGAAGCCGCTCGCGCCAGAGGCGGTGCTGCTCACGTTGCGCTCCGCGCTCGAGCTGGCGCGCGCCAGGGCCGAAGCGCAGGCGCTGCGGGAGGCGCTGGGCCCCTCCGCGACGCTCGTTGGCTCGAGCCGCCAGATGGCAGAGGTGCGGGCGCTCATCGCGCGCGCCGGCCCCACCGAGACGCGGGTCCTGATCACCGGCGAGTCGGGAACGGGCAAGGAGCTCGTCGCCGCGGCCATCCACGCCTCGAGCGCGCGCGCGGGCGCCGCGTTCGTGCGGGTCAACTGCGCCGCGATCCCCCGCGAGCTCATCGAGTCGGAGATGTTCGGCCACGAGAAGGGGTCGTTCACCGGCGCGTCGGAGCGGCGCACCGGCCGCTTCGAGCTCGCCGACAACGGGACCCTGTTCCTCGACGAGGTGGGGGACCTCGGGGTCGAGGCGCAGGCCAAGCTGCTGCGCGCGCTCGAGGGGGGCGAGGTCGAGCGGGTCGGCGGCGAGCGCCCCATCCCGGTGGACGTCCGCGTCGTCTCGGCCACGAACAAGGACCTCGCCCGCGCGGCGCAGCACGGACGGTTCCGGGAGGACCTGCTCTACCGCCTCAACGTCTTCCCGATCCACATCCCGCCGCTGCGCGAGCGGCCGGGGGACGTCCCCGAGCTGGTGCGGCACTTCGTGGCGCTGCTCACCGAGCGGATCGGTCGCCCTCCCGCGCACGTGACGCCGGAGGCGATGGACGCCCTCGTGCGCCACGCGTGGCCGGGGAACGTGCGCGAGCTCGCCAACATCGTCGAACGGCTGATCATCCTCTCCGCCCAGGCGAGCATCGGCGCCGGCGACGTCGCGGCCGCCCTGCCGCCGGCGACGGCGCATCAGGGACCGCTGCCGACGCCGGCCGAGCGCGACGTCGTCCTCGTGGACGAGCTCGACCGCTTCGAGCGGACGCTCATCACCCGCGCCCTCTCCTCGGCCGACGGCAACGTCGCCGAGGCCGCGCGGCGGCTCGCGACCGACCGCGCCAACCTGTACCGGCGGATGAAGCGACTCGGAATCCCCCAAGGGGGATGACGTGTCGGAACGACACGCTGGTGATGGGTCGCACAGGGGACACGCGATACCCGAACCAGCCCGGGAGCCTTTGCGTAAGCATATTTCGAGATTGCGGTTAGCGGGAAGGGCGTACGGGGCACGATGGATGCCCGCCCCGGAGCTGGACCCGTCGAGGAGCTTCCGATGCGAAGCACGCTGATCGCGGCCCTTCTGGCCGCCGTTGCCCTGCCGGCCTGGGCGCAGGATTCCATCATCACGATCCGTCCGCATCGCCGGGGGATCGTGGAGGAACACATCCTCGTGCGGCAGCTGCCGCGCGATGTGGCCGACGAGGTGGTGCGGTATTACAACGCCGCGGAGACGGTGCGGTTCGCCGGCCAGACGCGCATCCCCACGGCGCGCGGCGTGGACGGGGACGTCGCGGTCCTGGGGGGCCCCGTCTCGGTCGCGGGGCGGGTCTCGGGCTCGCTGATGGTGGTCAACGGCGACCTCTACTTCGAACCCGGGGCGGTGGTCAGCGGCAACGTCACCGTGGTGGGAGGCGTGATCGAGGGGGCGACCGTCGCGCAGATCGCGGGGGAGATCCGTACCTACCGCGATCCGCTCCGCTACCGGCGCGTCGGCCCCGAGATCGCGTACGCGCCGCGCCGCGAGTTCCGCCCGTCGTGGCTCCGTCCGCGCGACGACGCCCTCGACGACAATCGCTCCAGCTTCGACGTGTCGCTCGGCGGGATCTACAATCGGGTCGAGGGGCTACCCCTCTTCTTCGGACCCAACGCCGACCTGCGCGTGGGGAGCGGTGCGCGCCTGCAGGTCGAGGCGCGGGGGATCTTCCGCACCGCGGGGGACTGGTCCCTCTCGACCGGGGACTTCGGCTACCGCACCCGCGCCGAGTTGGTGTTCGGCGGCCGCGAGAGCAATGTCGGCCTCGGCATGCGCGCGTTCGACGTCGTGAACTCGATCGAGCCCTGGCCCCTCAAGGACTTCGAGGTCGGCTGGTCGACGTTCCTCTTCCATCGCGACTATCGCGACTACTTCCGCCGGCAGGGGGCGAGCGCCTTCGTGACGCTGCGCAGCTCCCGGCGGTTCTCCGCGACGATCGAGGGCCGCTCCGAGAAGGAGGCGTCGGTGCTGGCGCGCGAGCCGTTCACGCTGTTCCGCAGCGACGGCACCTTCCGGCCGAACCTCGCGATCAACGACGGGCATTTCGAGATCCTGACGACGTCGCTGCGGTACGACACGCGGAACGACCTGCGCGCACCGACGGCGGGGTTCTTCGTCACCGGGGAGTGGGAGCTGGGGCACGGCAGCGACGTGTCGGCGTGCAGCCTGCCGGGCCTCGCCTGCGCGGCGCTCTACCCGGCCCCCACCGCGTCGCTCACCTACCAGCGCGTCTTCTTCGACGCGCGCAGCTACACGCGGCTCTCTCCCTCGGGCCGTCTCAACCTCCGGGTGGCGGGGGGCGGCTGGGCGAGCGGCGACCCGCTGCCGCTGCAGCGCCGCGTCGCCCTCGGCTATCCCGACCCGCTCCCCGGCTACGGCTTCCGGCAGCTCAGCTGCGGCGGCGGGGGCGTCCCCGGCACACCGGCGCTGTGCGACCGGCTGCTGCTCGGCCAGGCAGAATTCCGGACGCACTTGGGCCTCGACATCGGGCCCGATTGGGCGAGCACCGACTGGGGCGGCGACCAGACCGAGCGGTACGAGCCGTTCCACGTGAGCGGCCCGGACCTCGTGGTCTTCGCCGACGCGGGGAACGCGTGGCTCGTCGGCACGGCACCGGGGAGCATCCCGGCGGGGAAGCTCCCCGCGCTCGGGAGCTTCCGCGCGGACCTCGGGCTCGGGCTCGATTTCGGACCGCTCGGGTTCTATCTCGCGAAACCGCTGCAGCACGGGATGAACGACGTGACGTTCAGCGTCCGCATGGGCCGTCGCTTCTAGGCGCGTGGTCCGCGGCGTCGGGCTGCTCCCGGTGGTCCTGGCCGCGGCGGTCGCCGCGGCCGGCGCCCAGATGCCGCCCGACTCCGTGCCGACGGGGCCGCCGCGGATCGGGGTGAACCTCTCCCGGGACGCCGACGGAGCGCTGCGCTCCCCGGTGATCCGGGCGGGGGGCGCGCTCGCGGGCGGAGTTTTCGCCGAAGCGCTGCACGACGGCTTCCCCGTGCGCTACAACTTCCGCCTCGAGCTCCACCGCAGCATCCGCATCCTCCCCGACCGCCTCGAGAGCCAGGTGGAGTGGGAGGCGGTCGTCCTCCTCGATCCGCTCACCAACGAGTACGACCTGGTGCGGAGCGGCGGCGGGGAGGAGCACTTCGCGACCCAGGCGGCGCTGGAGAAGGCCCTCGCGACCCCCTTCAGCGTGGACCTGCTGCCCCGCGGGAGGGAGCAGTACTACTACGTCGCGAGCCTGCTGATCGAGTCCCTCTCCCTCTCCGAGCTGGACGAGGCCGAGCGCTGGCTGCGCGGCGACCTCGGTCCGGCGCTCTCCACCAAGGGGGACGTGGGCAACTCGCTGGGCCGCGGAGTGCGGCGGCTCCTGGTCCGGCTCTCGGGGATGCCCCGCCTGGGGCTCGAGTCGCGCTCCGCGTTCTTCCGGCCCTGACGCATGAGCGCCGCCGGGCACGGGCCCGGCGGCGCACCGTCACGCGACTGCGCACGCTAGCTGCCGAACTGGGCGTCCACCGCGCGGCGGATCTCCCCGAGCGACTTCCCCTGCCGGTGCATCTCCGCCGCCATCCACGCCTCGTCGAGACAGATGTCGCACGACGCGCCGTGCTCCGACTGGAAGCACGTCAGCAGCGAGCGATGATTGAAGTGGTGGCGGCAATCGCAGTAGCAGTAGAGGCCGTCGAGCACCTCCGGCATCTGCCGGGCCGCCTCGTACGAGCGCACGATCCGGTCGTAGCCGGCGAAGGTGGCGGAGGGGAGCACGCCCGCGGCGGTGACGCCCGGCCGCGGCTCGGGGTGCCCGCGGCCGCCGGACGAGGAGGAGAGGACCACGATCGCGGCGATCGCCACGACCGCGGTCCCGGCGATCGCCCAAGGGAGCCGGCCCATCGCCATCGGCGCGTCCCCCCGCTAGCGGCTGTGCGCCGCCGCGCCGGCCGACGCCCCGCCCATCATCCCACACCCCATCGCCGTCGCCACGCTGTCGGCCTGCTGTCGCTGCGCGTCGGTGAGGACGGCCCGGGCCAGCGCCGCGGACTGGAGCATCGCGAGGTGGGCCTGGCCCATCGCGGCGTGCGCCGCGGTGAAGTGGTGCGTCACCGCCGCCGTATCGGGCGCGGCCGCGCGCATCACGTCGTCGATCTCCTGCTGGTGGTGCATCGCGGCGCTCATGCCCGCGTCGTGCGCGGGGCGCGCAGCGTCGCGGATCGCCGTGAGGCGGCGTTCCTGGTCGGCCGTGAGTCCGAGCGCCGCCTTGCGCGCCAGCAGGTGCTCGGGCGCGAGGGCCATCTCCCGCATCATCGCGCCCATCATCCCGCCCATCGCGCTGTCGTGCATCATCCCGCCCATCATCGAGCAGCCCATCCCGCCGGCCTGCCCTCCCATCATGCCCGCCATCCCCTGGCCGGCCATCTGGCCGCCCATCATCGGATGTCGCGCGGTGTCGCGGGCCGC
>JADGQW010000019.1 GCA_017881505.1 Gemmatimonadales bacterium | reverse complement strand
GGCGGGGGCGGACGTCCTCGACGTGGGCGGGGAGTCCCCGCGGCCGGGCGCCGTGGCGCCGGACGCGGACGAGGAGCGGCGGCGGGTCGTGCCGGTGGTGGAGCGGCTGGTGGCGGAGGTCGGCCTGCCGGTGAGCGTGGACACGCGGCGGGCCGCCGTGGCCGCCGCGGCGCTCGCGGCGGGGGCGGAGATCGTGAACGACGTCTCCGCGCTGACGCACGACCCCGCGATGGCTGGTGTGGTGGAGCGCGCCGGCGCCGGCGTGGTCCTGATGCACATGCGCGGCACGCCGCTGACGATGGACGCCGAGGCCCGCTACGCCGATGTGGCGCTGGAGGTGGCGGCGGAGCTGGCGGCCCGGCGCGACGCGGCGCTCGCCGCCGGCATCGCGCGCGACGCCATCGTCCTCGACCCCGGCATCGGTTTCGCCAAGACCCCGGAGCAGAGCTACGCCCTCGTGAACCGCCTCGAGACCCTCGCCGCCCTCGGCCAGCCGGTGCTGGTCGGTCCCTCGCGCAAGCGCTTCCTCGGCGCGGCGACGGGGCGGCCGGTGCACGAGCGCGACGCGGCCACGGCCGCCGTCTGTGTGGCGGCGCGGCTCCGCGGGGCGGCGCTCTTCCGGGTCCACGACGTCGCGGCGGTGCGCGAGGCGCTCGCCGTGGCCGACGCGGTGCTGGCGGGGTAGCCGTGGAACGCTTCCCGTTCCTCCAGCCCGGCTGGCGCGACATCGTCCAGATCCTGATCGTCGCGTTCCTGTTGTACCGCGTGCTGCTGCTGGTGGTCGGGACCCGAGCGCTCCACATCCTCTTCGGGCTGCTGCTCCTCGGCGTCGCCTACGTGATCGCGCTGGTCCTCAAGTTCGACATGATCACGTATCTGCTCGGGCTGGTCTTCACCTACGGCGCCTTCGCGCTGCTGATCGTCTTCCAGCCGGAGCTGCGGGCCGCCCTGGCGCGCCTCGGTCAGTCGCGGGTGATGCGCTTCTTCCACCGCGGCGAGGCGCTGCAGGTGGCGGAGGAAGTGGCGGAGGCGGTGGACCGGCTGAGCCGCGCGGGCACCGGCGCCATCATCGCCGTGGAGGGGGAGGTCGGCCTCGGGGACTACCTCGAGAGCGGCACGCCCCTCACCGCGAAGGTCTCGGCCGACCTGATCACCACGATCTTCACCCCCTACTCGCCGCTCCACGACGGCGCCGTGCTGATCCGCGGCGATACGATCATCGGCGCGGGGTGCATCCTGCCGCTGACGCAGTTCCCGGTGGAGGACAAGAGCCTCGGCACGCGCCACCGCGCGGCCCTGGGCCTCTCGGAAGAGACGGACGCCGTGGTGGTCGTCGTCTCCGAGGAGACCTCCGCCATCTCCGTGGCGCGCCGCGGCGCGCTCGAGCGGGGCATCGCGCTCCCGCGCCTTCGTGAACTCCTGGCCAGCGGGCCGTTCGCGCGCCTGCCGGCCGCCGGCCTCGCGCCGGTCGTCCCCGACCCCGAGCCATGACGAATCCTCCCGCATCCCCCGCGGCGGCCGAGCGGCCTCCCTATCTCCTCGCGTGCCTCGCGGCCCTCATCCTGCTGGCGGGCTACGTCCTCACGCTGGCCCCCTCGGTCACCTTCTGGGACGCGGGCGAGTTCATCGCGTCGGCCCACATCCTCGGCATCCCGCATCCGCCGGGGACGCCGCTCTACATCTTGATCGCGCACACCTGGGACGCCCTTGTTCCCGGCCTCGGGACCGCGACCAAGCTCAACCTGATGAGCGCGATCTTCAGCGCGGGCGCGTCGGCCTTCTTCTTCCTCTTCGTCTACGAGGCGCTGCGGCGCGGCGCGGCGGGGATGGACGAGGCGGGCGCGCGGCTCTTCAGGGTGGGGGGCGCGTTCGCCGCCACGCTCTGCTCGGGCTTCGCGTTCACGGTGTGGCAGATCTCGAACGACGCCGGCAAGGTCTACCCGATCGCGCTCTTCCTCATCGGGGCCGCCGCGTGGATGGTCTGGCTGTGGCGGCGCGAGCGGGGCGGGCCCGAAGGGGCGCACCTCCTCCTGCTGATCCAGTACACGCTCGGGCTGGCGCTCGCCAACCACCTCATCGGCCTCCTGAGCGGCCCGGCGCTCTTCTCGTTCATGTTCCACGTGCTGAAGACCCAGCCGGCCAAGGACCCCGCCGAGCGCAAGGTGCAGTGGGCGCAGTTCTTCGTGATGGTCGCGCTGTGGGTGACGCTGGTCGGGCTGAGCCAGGGGGGCGCGGGGAAGGCGATCCTCATCCTCGGCCTCCTCCTCTACCTCGCGGCGGCCGTGTACGCGTTCCGCGTCGGGACCGGCCTCTTCGGCGTCTCGGCCCTGGTGGTGGCGCTGCTCGGCATCAGCACCTACCTGTTCCTCTACATCCGCGCCGGGCTGCACCCCTACGTGAACGAGGCCGACGCCTCGACGCTCCGGAACCTGTGGGCGGTCATCGGCCGCGAGCAGTACCCGCCGCGCTCGCCGTTCGACAACCCGATCTACCCGAGCGGCCCCGACAATCCGGGCCGCACGATCCAGATCTTCGGGCTCCAGCTCCTCAACTGGCTGCAGTACTTCGACTGGCAATGGTCGAACGGCCTGCAGCGCGCCTCGTCGCTCCTCGCGCCGGCGCGGATCCCCTTCACGGCGCTGTTCGCCGGGCTGGGCCTCTTCGGCTGCCTCGAGCACCGCAAGTGGGACCGCACGAGCTGGTGGTTCCTCGCCGGGCTCTTCGCGACGACCAGCATCGGCCTGGTGCTGTACCTGAACTTCAAGCCAGGGTTCTCGATCGGATTCGGCGGGTTCCCCGACCGCGACATGCACGAGGTCCGGGAGCGCGACTACTTCTTCACCATCTCGTGGCTCGCCTGGGGCCTGTGGGCCGGCCTCGGCATCGCCGCCCTGTTCCGCCGGCTGCGCGAGCGCCTCAGCGGGGGCCCCGCGCTCTCCGCCGCGCCCGTCCTCGCCCTCGCGCTGCTGCCGCTGGTGCTCAACTTCCACGCGGCCACGCGCCGGCAGACGCCCGACGCGATGCTCGCCCACGACTTCGCCTACGACCTGCTCAATTCGGTGGAGCCGTACGGCATCCTGTTCACCAACGGCGACAACGACACCTTCCCCCTCTGGTACGCGCAGGAGGTGGAAGGCATCCGGCAGGACGTCGTGAACGTGAACCTGTCGCTGGTGAACACCGACTGGTACATCCGCCAGCTCCGTGACAATCCGGTGCGCCCGTACCGGCCCGACAGCCTGGCCCGGCGGCTCTACGGCCCGGGGCCCGCGACGCTGCCGGGATGCAGCCCCGCGTGGGTGGACACGCTCACCGCGTGGGCGCGCCGAGTGCATCGCCGGCCGCCGGAACCGAAGCTGGGCACGCCAGCCTGCCTCCACACCCTCACCGACGACCAGGTGGCCACCCTGGAGCCGATGCTCCTCCCCCGCGAGCTGGTGCTGCGCGTGGGGAACGTCGTGCACAGCTACCCCGCCAACACGCCGATGTACGTGAAGGACATCATGACGCTCCGGCTCATCCAGGAGAACCTGGGGCGGCGGCCGATCTACTTCGCGCTCACCGCGGGGGGCGGGGCGCGGCTCGGGCTCGACCGGTTCGTCGTGCAGCAGGGGATGGTGTTCAAGTTGACCACCGACTCGGTGCAGGCGGGGCCCAACCTGGTGCCGGGGATCTGGAACTCGCTGATGGACCTCGAGCGCACGCGCGCGCTGCTGTGGGACCTCTACCGCTACGCCCGGCTCTTCGAGACGGACTCCCTCGACCTGGAGCCGACGACCGCGAACATCGCCGGGAACCTCTCCTTCCCCTTCCTGGGGCTCGGAGAGGCGTACCGCGTCAGGGGCCAGGTGGACTCGATGCTGCTGAACTACCGGAAGGCGGTGCATCTCTCGCCCACGCCGGAGCTCTCGGCCTGGCTGAAGCAGTACGACGCCCTGCAGCGCACCCCGGTGTTGCCGGGGACGGACACTGCGGGGCGGCAGGGCGTCCGCGATACCGCCCGGCGGGCACCCGCCCGGCGCTGAGCGGAGGCGGTGGGGAAGTGGACCGGCCCCTCGCCGCCCGGCGGGGGGCCGGTTAACTTTTCAGGCTATGCCGCTCGCACTCCTCCACGAACGCCTCCTGGCCGTGCGGTCCCGGGTCGAGGCCGCCGCCGCCCGCGCCGGACGCGACGCGGCAGCGGTGCGCATCGTGGCCGTGACGAAGGGGCATCCGCTCACCACGGCGCTGGACGCCGTGACGGCGGGTCTGCTGGACCTCGGCGAGAACCGGGTCCCGGAGGCGCTCGAGAAGATGGACGCCTGGCCGCAGGCCGCGGTGCGCTGGCATCTCGTCGGCCACCTGCAGCGCAACAAGGCGAAGCACGCCGTCGGCCGGTTCGCGCTGATCCACTCGCTGGATTCCGCGCGGCTCGCCGACGCCATCGAGGCGGAGGCGGGGGCGATTGGCGTGGAGCAGGACGTGCTGGTCGAGGTGAACGTCGCCGGCGAAGCGCAGAAGGCGGGGTGCGCGCCGGCGGAGCTGGCGGCGCTGGTGGAGCACGCAGCCGGGCTGCCGCACATGAGCGTCCGCGGCCTGATGGCGATGGCGCCGCTCACCGCGGACCGGCGCGAGCAGCGGCGGGTGTTCGCCGCGCTCCGCACGCTCCGCGAGGACCTCGTGGGGCAGGGCTTCCGGCTGCCCGAGCTGTCGATGGGGATGACGAACGACTTCGAGGCCGCGGTCGAGGAGGGCGCCACGATGGTGCGCCTCGGCACGGCCCTCTTCGGGGAGAGGCCCCAATGAGTGACGACACCTTCCGTCTCACCCCGCTGGACGTGCGCAAGCAGGAGTTCAAGAAGGCGATGCGCGGCTACGAGGCGCTGGAGGTCGAGGACTTCCGCGCGCGGGTCGCCGACGAGATGGAGCGCCTGGTCCGGGAGAAGAACGCCTTCGAGGAGAAGTACCGCGGCCTCGCGGAGCAGCTGGCGACCTACCGGGACCGCGAGAAGGCGATGAACGAGGCCCTCGTCGCCGCGCAGCAGCTCCGCGCGGAGACGAAGGAGCAGGCGGAGCGTGAGGCCCAGATGATCATCCGCGCCGCCGAGGCGGTGGCGGAGACGCGTCTCGAGCGGGCGCACCGCGAGATCGAGAAGCTCCAGGATTCGGCCGAGAACCTCTCGCGCCAGCACCACGCCTACCTGGCGGTGCTGCGCAGCATCGTGGAGCGGCAGAAGGCGGAACTGGACGCGTTCGCCGCCAACGAGCCCGCGCCCTTCGGGAAGATCGCCGGGATGATCGCCCCCGCCGCGGAAGGCGAGGGGGAGAAGGGCCGCGAGGGGCGGAGCAAGTCGTCGCCGCGATGGATCAAGTCGATCGTCGAGGAGTGACCCGCGCCGACGTCGCGCGCGCCGCCGAGGCGGTGCGCGCGCGCTGGCCCCGGCGGCCCGACGTCGGGATCATCATCGGCACCGGCCTCGGCGGCCTCGGCCGCGAGATCGCCGTGGACGTCGAGGTGCCCTACCGCGACATCCCCGGCTTCCCCCTCTCCACCGTCGAGTCGCACGCCGGCAAGCTCCTCCTCGGCACGCTCGAGGGGCGGCCCGTGGCGGCGCTGGCGGGCCGGTTCCACCGCTACGAGGGCTATCCCCTCGACCGGATCGCCCTGCCGGTCCGCGTGCTCCACGCCCTCGGCGCCGGGACGCTCGTCGTCTCCACGGCCGTCGGGGGGATGCACCCGCTCTGGGCGGCCGGGGACGTGATGCTGATCGCCGACCACATCAACCTGCTGGGGGACAACCCGCTCGTGGGTCCCAACGACGACGCCCTCGGTCCGCGCTTCCCCGACATGAGCGCCCCGTACGACCTGGCGCTCGCCGCGCTGGCGCGCGCCGTCGCGCTGGAGCAGGGGACGACGTTGCGCGAGGGGGTGTACGTCGCGGTCCAGGGACCCAGCCTCGAGACCCGCGCCGAGTACCGGTTCCTCCGCGCGCTGGGCGCCGACGTCGTCGGGATGAGCACCGTCCCCGAGGTCATCGCCGCGGTGCACGAGGGGATGAAGGTCCTCGGCCTCGCGGTCATCACCGACCTCGGCCTCCCCGACGCGCTCGAGCCGGCGTCGCTGCAGCGCATCATCGCCACCGCCGCGGCCGCGGAGCCGAAGCTCACGGGCCTCGTGCGCGGCGTCCTCCGGAGACTCGCGGCGTGAAGCCGTCCCGCTATCCCGTCCTCCCGACCGACGTGCGCGCCGACGTGCAGGAGCGCGCGCTGCTCGACACGTGGCGGGAGGAGGACCTCTTCCACGCCACGCAGCGCCGCACCGCCGGGGGAGAGCCCTTCGTCTTCTACGAGGGGCCGCCCACCGCCAACGGCCGGCCCGGCATCCATCACGCCTTCGCCCGCACGATCAAGGACCTGATCTGCCGCTTCCGCGTGATGCAGGGGCGCCAGGTCACGCGGATCGCGGGCTGGGACACGCACGGCCTCCCGGTCGAGATCGAGGTCGAGAAGCAGCTCGGCATCACCGGCAAGACGGAGATCGGCGACCACCCGGGCGCGAAGGTCTCGACGGCCGAGTTCAACCGCCTCTGCCGCGAGAGCGTCTGGAAGTACAAGGCGGAGTGGGAGACCCTCTCCGCGCGCATCGGCTACTGGCTCGACTACGACCATCCGTACGTCACCTACTCCAACGACTACATCGAGACGGTGTGGTGGCTCCTCCGCCGCCTGTACGAGAAGGGGCTGCTGGAGCGCGGCCACAAGATCCTCCCCTACTGCCCGCGCTGCGGCACGGCCCTCTCGAGCCACGAGCTGGCGCTCGGCTACGACACCGCGAAGGACCCGTCGGTCTACGTCCTCTACCCGCTGGTGGAGGGACCGGAGCGCTACCTCCTGATCTGGACCACCACGCCGTGGACCCTCGTGGCGAACTTCGCCGTGGCGGTGCACCCCGACCTGGCCTACGTCGAGGTGGACTTCAAGGGGAAGCGGGTCATCGTCGCCGAGGCACGCGCGCCGCACCTCGCGCCGGGCGGCGAGGCGGAGCCGCTGTCGCATTACCCGGTGGTGGCGCGCTACACCGGGCGCGACCTGGTCGGCCTGCGCTACCGCCGGCCGCTCGACGTCGTGGCGGAGCCGGCGGGGGAGGCGACGCAGGTCGTGGTGCCGGGGGAGTTCGTCACGGCGGAGGATGGCACCGGCCTGGTGCACATGGCCCCCTTCGGCGCCGACGACTACGCGGTGGCGCGGGCCCACGGCCTGGCGTTCGACGTGCCGGTGGACCTCGCCGGCAAGTTCACCGGGACGACGTGGGACGCGATCGAAGGGGTGTTCGTCAAGGAGGCGGACGCCGCGATCATCCAGCGCCTCAAGGAGCAGGGGGTCCTCTTCCGCCGCGAGACGGTGGAGCACACCTACCCCTTCTGCTGGCGCTGCGACACGCCGCTCCTCTACTACCCGCGCGCCTCGTGGTTCATCCGCACGACGGCGGTGCGCGAGCGGCTCCTCGACCTCAATCGCCACATCGGCTGGCACCCGCCGGAGATCGGCAGCGGCCGGTTCGGCGAGTGGCTCGAGAACAACGTGGACTGGGCCCTCTCCCGCGACCGGTTCTGGGGCACGCCCCTCCCGGCGTGGGTGTGCGAGAACGACGCGGAGCACGTCGAGGTCATCGGCGGCTACGCCGAGCTCGCGGCGCGGTGGGGGCAGCCCCTCCCCGCGGACTTCGACCCGCACAAGCCGCACATCGACGGCTACACCTGGGCCTGCCGGACCTGCGGCGGGACGATGCGGCGGATGCCCGAGGTGATCGACACCTGGTTCGACTCGGGCGCGATGCCGGTGGCGCAGTGGCACTATCCCTTCGAGCACGAGGCGGAGTTCCACGCGCACTTCCCGGCGGACTTCATCGCCGAGGGCGTGGACCAGACCCGCGGCTGGTTCTACTCGCTCCTCGCCATCGCGGCCACGGTGTTCGACGCGCCGGCGTACCGGCACGTCATCGTCAACGAGCTGGTGCTCGACGGCGCCGGCCAGAAGATGTCGAAGAGCCGCGGCAACGTGGTCGAGCCGTTCGCGGTCCTCGAGAAGTACGGCGCCGACGCGGTGCGGCTCTTCCTGCTCACGTCGAGCCAGGTCTGGCTGCCGAAGCGGTTCGACGAGAAGGCGCTCGCGGACGTCGCGGGGAGCGTGCTCGAGAAGCTGCGGCACACCTACAACCTGTTCCAGCTCTACGCCGAGGGGTGGCGGCGGGAGGACGGCGCGCCGCCGCTCGCGGCGCGGCCCCTCGCCGACCGCTGGCTGCACGGGCGGCTCTCGCGGACCATCCGCACGGTGACCGCCGCCTGGGAGGGGTACGACGTCACGGCGGGGGCGCGCGCCATCGTCGAGTTCGTGGTGGACGACCTCTCGAACTGGTGGGTGCGGCAGAGCCGGGCGCGCTTCTGGGTGCCGGGGGGCTCCGCGGACCCGGCCGCGCTGGCGACCCTCCACGACGTGCTCGCGATCACGGCGCGGCTCCTCGCGCCCGCGGCGCCCTTCCTCCCCGACGCGATCCACCGCGCGCTGACGGGGACGTCGGTCCACCTGGCGCCCTTCCCCGTGCCGGCCGTGGGGCACGAGGACGAGGCCCTGGAGCGGGCGATGGACGCGGTGCGGCGGCTCGCGTCGCTGGCGCGGAGCGCCCGCGAGGACGTCGGGATCCGCGTGCGCCAGCCGCTGGCGCGGCTCCTGGCCGCGATCCCGGCCGACGTGGACCGCGCGCTGTTCGACGCGCTGGTGCCGTTACTCGCGGCCGAGGTCAATGTCAAGCAGGTGGAGCTGGTGCACGCGGGGACGGACCTTGTCTCTCTGGAGGCGCGCCCTAGTTTTCGTGCCCTCGGAAAGCGATTCGGGAAGGCGACGCCCGCGGCCGCCGAGGCGGTCCGGGCGCTCACCTCGGACCAGCTGGCCCGGTTCGAGGCGGGAGAGCCGGTCGAGATCACCGTCGAGGGCCGCGCGGCGCGGCTCCAGGCGGACGACCTCGTGGTGCACCGGCAGGCACGGGGGGACGTGGTGGTCCGTGCCGACGGCGTGGTGGTGGCGGCGCTCGATCCGGCGCTGACCGACGACCTGCGCCAGGAGGGCCTCGCCCGGGAGATCGTGAGCCGGGTGCAGCGCCTTCGTCGCGAGGCGGGCTACACGGTCTCCGACCGGATCGACCTGTGGGTCGGCGGGGACGCGGCGGTCCTGGCGGCGGCGGAGCGGCACGGCGGCTACATCGCCGGCGAGACGCTCGCGGGGCGGGTCCGGACCGGCGCGCCCGACGGCGCGGCCGACGCGGAGCAGGACGTGGAGCTGGACGGATGCAGGGCGCACCTGGCGGTCCGGCGCGCCGGCGGCTGACACGAGCAGCGATCGGGGACGACGGCGATGAACAAGAAACAGCTCGGGCACTTCGAGAAGCGGCTGCTGGAGGAGCGCGCGCGCGCCCTCAAGGAGCTCGGTCACTACGGCGAGAGCTTCGACGCGACGCTGCAGGCCGCGGACGGGGACCTCTCGTCGTACTCGTTCCACATGGCCGACCAGGGGACCGACGCGATGGAGCGCGAGAAGGCGTTCCTGATGGCGTCGAAGGAGGGGCGGTTCCTCTGGCACCTCAACCAGGCACTGCGCCGGCTGTACGGCACCCCCGAGAAATACGGCAAGTGCGAGAACTGCGGCGAGGAGATCTCCTACGAGCGGCTCGACGCGCTCCCCCACGCCCGGCTGTGCATCAACTGCAAGGAAAAAGAGGAGAATGGCAAACACCGCTGAGAAGCGCCGCTTCGCCGGCGTCGTCGCCGCGGTGCTCGTCCTCGATCTCGTCACGAAGTCCATCGCCGAGGCCCGGCTCCCGCGCTGGCGGAGCGTTCCGGTCCTCGGCGATTTCTTCCAGCTCCAGCTCGTCTACAACCCCGGGGCGGCCTTCGGCATCCATGTGGGCCCGTACTCGCGCTGGTTCTTCCTCGTCCTCTCCCTCGTCGCGCTCGGGGTGCTCGCCGTCATGGCGCGGCACACCAAGCCCGGCGACCGGCTGCGCTTCTACGCCATCGCCTGCATCATGGCCGGCGCCACGGGCAATCTGATCGACCGCGTGCGCTCGGCGCGCGGGGTGGTGGACTACCTGCTCTTCACCGTGGGGCCGCTGCGCTGGCCGAACTTCAACGTGGCGGACATGGCGGTGAGCTGCGGCGCCGTCGCGCTGGCGCTGGCGCTGTGGCGCGAAGGGCGCCCCCACGAGGCGGCCGCGCCGCCCGGGGCCACGGCGCCGCCGGAGCGCGGCTAGCCCCGCCGTGACCGCCGCGCCGGCCACTCGCTTCTCGGTCGCGGTGCCGCGGGCCGAACGCCTCGACAGTTTTCTCGCCGACCAGCTTCAGCTCTCCCGTACCACCACCGCCCGCCTCATCGCCGAGGGGGGCGTGCTCGTGGACGGGGTGAAGGCGCGCGCCTCCCTCCAGCCCGAGCGCGGCGCCCTCGTCGAGGTCACCTTCCCCGAGCGGCCCCTCCGCCCCGTGACGCCGTCGGACATCCCCCTCATCGTCGCGTACGAGGACGACGACCTGGCGGTCGTGGACAAGCCCGCCGGGCTCGTGGTGCATCCGGCACCCGGGCACTGGGAGGGCACCCTCGTCAACGCCCTCGCGGCGCGCGGCCTCAAGCTCGCGGGCGGCGCGGAGGCGCGGCCCGGGATCGTGCACCGCCTCGACAAGGACACGTCGGGGCTGCTGGTGGTGGCGAAGACCGAGAAGGCCCACGAGAAGCTCGGGGCGGCGATGGCGGCGCGGCGCATCGAGCGCCGCTACGCCGTGCTCGCCTGGGGCCACGTCGGCGCCGAGGAGCGCCGCATCGACGCCTCGCTGGCCCGGCACGCCGCGGACCGCAAGCGGATGGCGATCGTGGAGCGGGGTGGGCGCCGCGCGGTGACCCGCGTGCGGACCGTGGCCCGCGGCGGCGTGGCGGACCTCTGCCGCGCCGCGCTCGAGACCGGTCGGACCCACCAGATTCGCGTGCACCTCCAGTCCATCGGGCACCCCGTCGTCGGCGACGCGGTGTACGGCGCCGGCGCGCACCGCCGCGGCGACGTCACACGCGCCGAGGCCGAGGCGCTCGAGCGCTCCGTTCCGCGACAGGCCTTGCATGCGGCCTGGCTGGCCCTCCCGCACCCCCGGACCGGGGCCCCCCTCGAGATCCGGTCCGAGTGGCCCGATGACCTCCGGCCGGGATTGGCCATCGCATTGCACGACACTGACTTGCTTGCTCATCCCCGGCCGCTGGAGTATCTTGGCTTTTTCGCCCCCGGTGGCGTCCGTGAGCGCACGTAGATTGCTGCTTTTCCGGTCCGCTGGGCAGACCTTCGCGGTGGACGCCGAGTCGGCGCGGGAGATCCTTCCCGTGCAGCCGGCGACCCGCATCCCGGGCGCGGCGAAGGCGGTGCGCGGACTGGTGAACGTCCGCGGCCTCCTAGTCACGCTCGTGGAGGCGGCCACCGCGATGGGCCTCGACGGCGGGGCCCCGCCCGCCGGCGGGGGCGTGGTGCTGCTCCTGGACCACCGGGGGCACCGCGTGGGGCTGGTGGTGGACGAGGTCCTCGACCTCGCGGTGGTGGACGATGCGGAGCTGGACCCGCGGGGTGCGCTCCCGGGCGTCCGCCCCGACCTGGTGCGGGCCGTGGGGACCGCGGCCGGCCTCCCGTTCGTGCAACTCGAGACCAGTGCGCTGTTGGAGCCCTTGCTGCCGTAGGAGGAAGGTGTGGGCCATCGAGTGCTCGTGTGTGACGACGCGATCTTCATGCGGACGATGATCAGCGACATCCTGACCGGCGCCGGCTACGAGGTCGTCGGGGAGGCGGAGTCCGGGATCCAGGCGATCGCGCGCTACAAGGAGCTGCGCCCCGACCTCGTCACGATGGACATCGTGATGCCCGACATGGGCGGCATCGAGGCGGTGCGCGAGATCGTCAAAGGCGATCCGGACGCCAAGATCCTGATGTGCAGCGCCATGGGGCAGCAGGCCCTCGTGGTCGAGGCCATCCAGGCGGGCGCCAAGGACTTCGTGGTCAAGCCGTTCCAGCCTTCGCGCGTGCTCGAAGCGGTGCAGCGCGTCCTCGGGTAGCCCATGGATGTCCGGCAGTACGCGGACCTCTTCCTGACCGAGAGCCGCGAGCATCTCACCGCGTTCAACCAGCTGCTCCTCGAGTGGGAAAAAGACCCCGCGGCGACGGAGCCGGTGAGCGGGATCTTCCGCGCGGTCCACACGGTGAAGGGAATGGCGGCGACGATGGGCTACGCCCCCGTCGCCGACCTCGCGCATCGCGTGGAGAGCCTCCTCGACGGGGTGCGGCGCGGGGAGCGGACGGTCACGGCGCCGATGCTCGAGCTGCTGTTCCGCTCGGCCGACGCGCTGGAGCGCGCCATCACCGAGTCGGTGACCGGCGTGGACGCCGCCACGGCGGTGGCGCCGGTGCTCGCCGAGCTCGACGCGGCGACGGCGGCCCCGGGGACGGGCCCCGGCGCGCCCCTCCGCGAGTCGCGGCCCTCCGTCCCGGTGATCGTCCCGGGCACCGGGCCCGGCAAGGGCCGGACGGTGCGCGTCGTCCTCCGCACCGACGCGGTGCTGAAGGGCGCCCGGGCCCTCCTGGTGCTCCGCAAGGCGGAGACCCTCGGGCCCTTGAGCGCGGTCACGCCGGCGCCGGCGGCGTTCGAGAGCGACGCCTTCGACGGGCACTTCTCCTTCCGGCTCGACGCGCCCACCGAGGCGGCGGCGATCGTCGCGGCGCTCGGCCGCGTGGGCGACGTGGAGAAGGTGGAGGTCGGGGAGGAGACGGCGGAGGCGCCGGCGCTCGCCCCGGACGCGCTGCGCTCGCGGCACATCCGCGTGGACCTCCAGCGGCTCGACGAGCTGATGAACCTCATCGGCGAGCTGGTGATCGCGCGGGGCCGCCTGCACGCCATCGCGACGCGGTTCGCCGAGCCGGACCTGCACGACGTGAACGGCCAGATCGCGCGGCTCGCGGCGCAGCTCCAGCACGAGATCGTGGCCGCGCGGATGGTGCCGGTGTGGCAGGTGTTCGACCGGTTCCCGCGGATGGTGCGGGACCTCGCGCGCCAGACGGGGAAGCAGATCGCCTTCCGCGTCGAGGGGAAGGAGATCGAGCTCGACCGCGCGATCCTCGACGAGATCGCCGAGCCGCTGGTGCACCTGCTGCGGAACGCGGTGGACCACGGGATCGGGACGCCGGAGGAGCGGATGGCGCAGGGGAAGCCGGCGGTGGGGCAGCTGGTCCTGGCGGCGGTGCGGGAGCGCTCGACGGTCGCGGTGAAGGTGACGGACGACGGGCGGGGGATCAACCGCGACAAGGTCATCGGCCGCGCGCGCCAGATGGGGCTGATCGACAGCGAGGTCGCGGCGCTCAGCGACGAGGAGCTGTTCCGCCTCATCTCGAAGGCCGGCTTCAGCACGGCGGAGCGCGTGACGGACGTCTCCGGGCGCGGGGTGGGGATCGACGTCGTGGCGACGGCGATGCGCGCGCTGGGCGGCTCGATGGAGGTCCGCTCGGAGGAGGGGGAGGGGACCTCCTTCACCCTGCGCCTCCCGGCGACGCTCGCGATCGTGCGGGCGCTCCTCGCGAAGATCGGCGACGAGCTGTATGCGATGCCCCTCACCCACGTGGCCGAGACCTTCACGCCGCGGGCGGGGGACATCCAGCGGGTGCAGGGACGGGAGGCGGTGCTCCTGCGGGGCGACCTGCTGCCGCTCATCCGCCTGCGGGACCTCCTGGGCGCGGCGGCGCCGGCGGTGCCGGGGCGCGGGCAGCCCGTCATCGTGCTCGAGCTGGGGGAGCGCCGGACGGGGGTGGTGGTGGACGCCCTGGTGGGGCAGCAGGAGATCGTGGTCAAGAGCTTCGAGGCGCCGCGCGGGACCCTCCCGGTCTTCAGCGGGGCCACCATTCTCGGTGACGGCGTGCCGGCGTTGATCCTCGATGCCGGTGGTCTGGTCTAGGGCGGGGGCGCGATGGACGACATCCGGGACCTGAAGGCGCTGCAGCTCGACGCGCTGCGCGAGGTCGAGAACATCGGCGCGGGGCACGCGGCGACGGCGCTGTCGCAGATGACCAACCGGCGCATCATGATCACCGTCCCGAAGATCAGCGTGAGCCGCCTCGAGGAGGTGGCCGGGTTGCTGGGGAAGCCGGACGAGATCGTGGCGGCGATCCTCCTGCACATGCTCGGCGACCTCACCGGGCGCACCCTCCTCGTCTTCCCGGAGAACGCCGCGCGCCGGCTCTGCGACCTCCTCCTCTCGCGCCCCATCGGCAAGACGCAGGAGTTCGGGATGCTGGAGCAGTCGAGCCTCAAGGAGGCGGGCAACATCCTCTGCGGGGCGTACATGAACGCGCTCTCCTCGTTCATGGGGATGATGCTCCTGCCGTCGGTGCCGAGCCTCGTGATCGACCTCTCGGCGGCGGTGCTGACCTCGACCTACCTGAACTTCGGCCACGACCGCGACTTCGTGTTCTGCGTGGAGACCCAGTTCCAGTTCCGGGCGGAGAACGAGCTGCTGCAGGGGCACTTCCTCCTGATGCCCGACATGGCGTCGCTCCGCGCCATCCTGCAGGCGGTCCGGCTCACGTAACGCCCACGGTCCGATGACGGCGCCCCTGGCCTCGGAGCGTGACCTCGCCATCCTGAGGTCGTTCGCCGGTCGGATCGATCCTTCCGACGCCGGGGCGCACAACAACCTCGGTGTCCTCTACTTCCGGAAGGGCCTGTTCCCGGACGCCGCGCAGGCGTTCACCCGCGCGCTGGCGCTCGACCAGCGGATGGCGGTCGCGCAGCGCAACCTCGAGATCGTCTACGCCCGGTCGGGGGTCTACGACCAGCGGATCGCCGAGCTGCGCGAGCGGCTCCGCCAGAGGCCCGGGGACCTCGACGTGCGGGGCGAGCTGGCGCGGGCGTACGCGTCGGTGGGGCAGTGGGACGACGCGGTCGCGGAGTTCGCCGCCATCCTCGCCGAGCGCCCGCGCGACGCGGGCGCGATGCTGCAGCTCGGCCTCGCCGAGCAGCGGCGCGGGCGGCCGGCGGCGGCGGCGGAATGGCTGGCGCGCGCCCGGGAGCTCGAAGGCGGCTCGTCGGTCCTCGCCTTCCATCACGGCGAGGTCCTCTACCAGCAGGGGATGAACGACGACGCGCTCGCCGCGCTCAAGACCGCGGTGGAGCTGGGGCCCGACAACGCCGACGCGCACTACCTCCTCGCCTTCGTCCTGGGCGACATGGGGCGGCACGCCGAGGCGCGGGCGGCGTCGAAGAAGGCGGTGGGGCTGAATCCGGCGCTGGGGCGCGCGCACCCCAACCTCTCCCTCGAGGACGCGGTGAGCAGCCGCGCCGCGGCCCCCGCCGCCGAGGCGGGGGCCGCGCCCGAGGCGGGGCAGACGGCGCACCTCACGCTGGGCCGCGCCTTCCGCCAGAAGGGCTACTACGCCGAGGCGCTGCGCGAGTACCGCCTGGCGCTCGACCGGGGCGAGGACCGGCGCCTCGTGCACCAGGCGATGGCCGAGGTGCAGCTGGCGCGCCGCGACCTCGGCGCCGCGCTGGAGCTCTACGAGCAGCTGGTGGCGGAGTACCCCGAGGCCGCGAAGCTGTGGAACGAGCGGGGCGTGTGCCTCCACCAGAGCGGCCGCACCCACGAGGCGCTGGCGTCGTACCACCGGGCCATCGGGGCGGATCCCGGCTACGCCCTCGCCCACAACAACCTGGGCGTGGTGCTGGCGGCGCAGGGCGCGACGGAGGACGCCGTCGAGGCGTTCCGCGACGCGCTGCGGCACCAGCCGGAGTTCGGCACGGCGCGCCTCAATCTCGCGCTGCTGCTTACGCAGCTCGGCCGCCACCAGCTCGCGCTCGAGGCCTACCGGCAGGTGCTGGAGCTGAACCCGCAGTCGGCAGCCGCCTGGAACGGCATCGGGCTCGTGCTGGGGGAGTTCAAGCGCTACACCGACGCCAAGAACGCCTTTGGGCGCGCGGTGGAGGCGGAGCCGGATGGCGCCGCCGCGCACTACAACCTGAGCTTCACGCTCTCCAACCTCGGGGACTTCGAGGGGGCGCTGCGCGAGGTGCGGCGGGCGCTGGAGCTCGACCCGTACTACGTGCCCCAGAAGTTCCTGCTGGCGATCGAGCTGCAGTTCGAGGACCCGGGACTCACGGTCGTGCCGGAGCTGGGCGGGGACCGGCCCTTCGAGGCGAGCGGCGAGACCTTCGCCTTCGATCCGCGGCTCCTCGACGAGATCTTCACCTCGCTCCGGCCCTCGGCGCACCGTGCCGCGGCGGAGGCGCGGGCCCGCGAGGACCCGTTGGGGTTGGCGCGCGACTACCTCTCGAAGGGGCTCTTCGAGCAGGCCGCGGCCGAGGTGACGCGCACGGTGGGGCGGGGCGCCGACCGGGCCGAGGGCGCCGTCCTCCTCGGCGACGTCTTCGCGCGGCGCGGGGCGTGGGGGGAGGCGCTGGAGCGTTACCGCGAGGCGCGCGAGGCGCGCGCCGACCTCCCCGCCGCGCGACGGGGCGAGGCGCGGGCCCTCCTCGCGCTGAAGCGCGCGCCGGAAGCGCGGCAGCTCGCGGAGGCGCTGCTCGCCGCCGACCACGACGACGTGGACCTCGCGCTCCTCGTAGCCGAGGCGCGCGGCGCGACCGGCGATCCCGCCGGGGCGCTCGACGCCCTGAAGGTGGCGCAGGCGCGGGCCCCGGAGCGCGCCGACGTCCGCAAACTCGCTGGCGACGTGGCGCTGGGGGTCGGCGACGTGGAGGCGGCGTACGCCGCCTACACCGCGGCGCTCGACCTCGACCCGGGCTTCGTGCAGGTGTGGGTCGAGGTGGGCCGCCTGGCGGAGGGCCGGAGCGATCCGCGCGGGGCGGAGAAGGCGTACCGCTCCGCCCTCGAGCACCTCCCCACCTACGCCGCGGCGTCGCTGGCGCTGGCGGGGCTGCTGCGGCGACTCGAGCGCGGGCGCGAGGCGTTCGACGTGCTGGTCGCGGTCCTGGAGCGGGACGCGTACGATTTCAAGGCGCTCCTGCTGCTGGCCCAGGTCCTCCTCGACGACGGCCGCTCCGCGGACGCGCGCGCCGCGTGCGAGCGGATCGTGCGCTTCGAGCCGGAGCACCTGGCGGCGCGCTTCGAGCTCGGCCTCGCCCTGGCCCGCGAGCGGCGGTACCGCGAGGCCGTGGCGCAATGGGAGCGCGTGGTGACCCTCGAGCCGGGCGGGACGCTCGCGCAGCAGGCGCGGGCGCACACCCGCACCGCGCTCGACCTGATGCACATCTTCGCCGGCGAGGCGGCGTAGCGATGGCGATCGAAGGACCGCTCCGCGAGCTCGGCCTCCACGACGTCTTCCAGCTCCTCGACCTGAGCCGGAAGACCGGCGTGCTGCGCATCTCGAGCCAGCTGCGCAGCAACGACGGCACGGTCTACTTCGACCGCGGGGCCGTGGTCTACGCCGAGATCCGCAGCAACCCCCAACGCCTGGGCGAAGTGCTGCTGCGGGCGGGGAAGGTCACCGAGTCCGACCTCGAGCAGGCGCGCGTCCAGCAGGAGAAGGACGGGCGGCGGCGGCGCTTCGGCCGCGTGCTGGTGGACATGGGCGCGATCACCGAGCGGGAGCTCGAGCGCCAGGTGGAGTTCCACATCGAGGAGACGGTCTTCGAGCTGATGTCGTGGCGCGAAGGGCTCTTCTCGTTCGCCGAGGGCTCGCTGGAGGGCCTCCCCTCCGACGTGGCGATGCGCATCCCCGTGGAGAAGCTCCTGATGGAGGGGGCGCGCCGCATCGACGAATGGTCGCGGATCGAGACGCACCTCCCGCACCTCGGGGTGGTGCCGAGCCTCGCGCCGCCGACCGGCGCCGCGGACGGGATGAGCCACCTGCACCTCCTCCCCGAGGAGTGGCTGGTGCTGGCGCAGGTGGACGGGACGCGCGACGTGCGCCGCCTCGCCTCGTCCCTCGCGCGCCCCGAGTTCGAGGTCGCGAAGACCCTCTTCGGCCTGGTCACGACCGGGGTGATCACGCTGGCGGACCCGGCCCCGGCGGCGCTGGCGCGGGCCTCCTCCTCGGGTGACGACATCGGCGCGCTCATCGCGGCCGCGGAGGCGCGGCTCGCGACCGGGGACGTGGAGCCGGCGCGGGAAGCAGCGCAGGCGGCCGCGGGGCTCCGCCCCCACGACGCACGCGTCCACCTCCTCCTCGGCCGGACGCACCTGGCGCAGGGGCACTGGAGCGAGGCGGTGGACGAGTGCCGCCGCGCCCTCCGCCTCGACCCGAAGCTGGCCGAGGCGCACCGCTGGTTCGGCTACGCGCTCGCCGGGACGGGCCTCTACCGCGAGGCGCGCGAATCGTGGGATGTGTGGAGTACCTTGGCGGACGGCGGGGCCGACCCCGCCGTGCACGATACCGTGACGGCGGCGCGCGCCGCTGCGGCGACCCTCGAACGGCAGCTGGAGGCCCTGCGTGGCTGACGACATCCGCGCCCTTTCCGACGTCCTGGCCCGGGACCCCGCCAGCCTCGTCTACGCCGACCTGGCGGAGGCACTGCGCCGCCGCGGCGACGTGGAGCAGGCGCTCGGCGTCGCACAGCGCGGGCTCGCCCGCCATCCCGACCACGCCGACGGGCTCGACTGCGTCGGGCGCATCCACGCCGACCGCGGCGACCTCGCGCAGGCCCGCGACGCGTGGGCCCACGCCCTCGCCGTCGCGCCGACGCACGCAGGGGCCCTCAAGGGCATGGCCTTCGCCCTCTTCCGGGAGGGGGACCGTGGCGGCGCCGAGACGCTCCTCGAGCGGGCGCTCGCGGCGCACCCGGAGGACGAGGCCGCGCGGCGGGCGCTCGAGACCGTGCGCCGGTCGGAGGTGGGCGCGCCGGCCCCGGCGGCCGACGCCGCCCCCGCGCCACCGGCGTCGCCCGCCGCCCTGCCTGCGGCGCCCGAGCCGGCCCCGGCGGCGGAGCGTCCCCCGGTGTTCCGCGGGATGGAGGGGGCGAGCGCGGACATCCTCCTCTTCGACGATCGCGGCCTCGTGGTGGCCGGGGGCGTCGCCGGTCCGCAGGGCGCCGACGTCTCGGAGCTCGCCGCCGCGGCCCTCGCCGGCGTGTCGGGCGAGGCGGGCCGCACCGCACAGTACCTTTCCCTTGGCCCGTGGGGCACGATCGTCGCGGAGGCGGAGCGCGCCAACCTGGTCCTCGCGCCCGTCGGCGCCGGGGCCCTCCTGCTGGTGCGCCGCGACCGCAGCATGCCGGTGGGCCTCACGGTCCGGATCGCGGAGCGCGCGCAGGGCGCCGCCCGCGCCTGGCTGGAACGGCAGGGCGCGTGAGCGACGTCCTCGACCGGGCCCTCGACCGCATCTCCCGGGTGCGCGGCGTCCGCGGCTCGATGATCGTGGCCGCCGACGACGGCATCGTGGTGGCCCAGCTCCTGATGGACGGCGTCAACGGCAAGGCCGTCGCCGCGCTCGCCGGATCCTTGGCGCGGAAGATGGGCGGCGCGGCCGCGGTCACGGGCGCGGGCCGGGTGCGGTTCCTCCAGATGGACGCCGCCGAGGGGACGCTCCTCGTGGCGGCCGCGCCGCGCGACCTCCTGGTGGTGGCGCTCGGCGACCCGAGCGTCAACGTCGGCCTGTGCCGGATCGAGATGATGCGGGCGGCGGAGGCCGCCGCCCGATGACCACCACGGTCGTCGAGGTCTGGACGGAGGGGCCGCTGGTGCGCTATGTGGCGCAGGCGAGCGCGCGGCTCGTGGTGGTGATGACCCCGGCGGGGCAGGTGCTGGCGCAGCACGGGTTCCCGCGGGCGGTGGACCTGATGGGCGTGGCGGCGATCGGCGCCGCGATTATGGCGTCCTCCGGCGCGCTCGCGGAGCTGGTGGGGGAGGCGTCGTTCGGCGCCCTGTTCCACGCCGGCCGGCGGCACGGCATCCACCTCGCCGCCTGTCGCACGCCGCGCGGGTCGCTGGTCGTGCTGACGGTGTTCGGGAGGGAGACGTCCATCGGGCTGGTGGAGCTGTTCTTCGAGGAGTTCGCCGCCGCGCTCAACGCGGCGGCGCCGGCGGACCAGGCGCGGGGACCGGTCCTCGCCGAAAACTTCGAAGCGGAGCTGGGCCAGAGCCTGGCGTCGCTCTTCGGCAGGTGAGCCTATGTCGCTCGTGAACTTCACGACGCGTGAGATCACGTGCAAGATCGTCTACTACGGGCCGGGACGCTCGGGGAAGACGACCAACCTGCAGTACATCTACAGCCAGGTGCCCGACGACCGCCGGGGCCGGATGGTGTCGCTCGCCACCCAGACCGACCGGACCCTCTTCTTCGACTTCCTCCCCCTCGACCTCGGCTCGATCTCGGGGTTCACCACCAAGTTCCAGCTGTACACCGTGCCGGGGCAGGTCTACTACAATGCCACCCGCAAGCTGGTGCTGCAGGGGGCCGACGGCGTGGTGTTCGTGGCCGACAGCCAGGCGCGCCAGCTCGACGAGAACCTCGAGAGCCTCCAGAACCTGCACCAGAACATCCTCGAGCACGGGGTGGACATCCGCACCCTGCCGATGGTCCTCCAGTTCAACAAGCAGGACCTGCCGCGCGACCTCATCCTCGCGCCCGAGGAGCTCGACGACGCGCTGAACTTCCGCGCCGTCCCCACCTTCGCGGCCGACGCGCTGCGGGGGGGCGGGGTGTTCGAGACGCTGAAGGCGATCAGCGCCGAGGTGCTCCGCAAGCTCAGCCAGGGCGCGGCGGGGCGGACGGCCTGACGTGGAGCTGAACCCGCGGTTCCAGTTCGACGCCTTCGTGGTCGGGGCCAGCAACCAGCTGGCCGCGTCCGCGGCGCGGGCCGTCGCGGAATCGCCGGGCGCGGTCTACAACCCGCTCTTCGTCTACGCGAAGTCGGGATTGGGGAAGACGCACCTCCTCCAGGCCATCGGCTTCGAGGCTCAGGCGCAGCAGCCGGGGCTGCGTGTGCAGTACGTCACCCTCGAGGAGTTCGTCGAGCTCTACCACACCGCGGTGGCGTCGGGGCAGGCCGCCGCCTTCCGGCGCACCGTGCAGGAGGTGGACGTCCTCCTGGTGGACGACGTGCAGTTCCTTGCCGAGCGGGCGGAGATGCAGGCCGAGCTGCTGCGGGTCTCGGAGGCGCGGCAGGCGGCGGGGCGGCAGATCGTGCTGACGAGCGACCGGCCGCCGGCGGAGATCCACGACCTCGACGAGCGGCTGGTCACGCGGCTCGCCGGAGGGCTCCTGGTGGACATCGCCGCGCCCGATCTCGAGACCCGGCTCGCCATCCTGCAGCGCAAGGTGGGGGAGCGGGGCGTGGCGATGGCGCCCGGCGTCCTCGAGGCCGCGGCGGACTTCGGCGCCGGGAACGTGCGCGAGCTGATCGGCCTGGTGAACCGGCTCATCGCCGTCCAGGCGGCGAGGGAGACGCCCCTCACCCCCGAAGCCGCGCGCGGCCTCCTCGGCGGCGGCCCGGTGGCGGCCCTCGCGGGCGGGCCTGCGCCGCGCGCCGCGGCCGTCGCAGCCCCGCTGGCCCCGGCGGAGCCCGTGCCCCCGCTCGCGTCGGTGGCGCCATCCGCGCCCGTCGCGGGCGAGCCCCCGGCGGTGGACGACTTCTCCTCGTTCCTGAGCGCGGTCTCGCAATCGGTGGCGCGGCAGGTGGGAGCGTGGCGCGGCCGCATCGGCGAGGCGGTGGTGCGCTGGCAGGGACAGGGGTACCGGAACCAACGGCTCGAGCAGCTCCTCGGGGCCGACGAGGTCGCGGACGCCGACGCGGTCCTCGCGGGCTACGAGACCGACGTGGCCGAGCTGCGCGGCCTGGCGGAGACCGCAGCGCACTTCGATGCCGCGGCGGCCGGGAGCGCGCGCTTCAAGGACCCCGACCGCATCGGCGAGGCGCGCGCCTTCGTGGTACGGCTCCGCGAGGGGACCGCCCCCCCGCCCTCGCCGTCGGGGGCGCTGACCTTCGAGGGGTTCATCGTGGGGAGCACCAACGACGCCGCGGTGAAGGCCACGATGGCCGTCGCCGCGGAGCCGGGGACGAAGTACAACCCCCTCCTCCTCGTCGGCGCCGTCGGCGTCGGGAAGACGCACCTCCTCCACGCCGTCGGCAACGGCATCGCCGCGGCCCGGCCGGGCGCGGTGGTGGCGTGCGTCTCCGCGCAGACCTTCTTCGAGGAGCTGGTGGCGGCCATCCACGGCGAGCGGGCGGACTGGTGGCGCCGGCGCTACCGGGGCGCCGACGCCCTCCTCCTCGACGACGTGCAGCTGCTCGCGGGGAAGGAGCGCACGCAGGAGGAGCTGTTCAACCTCTTCAACGCCTTCCAGGACGCCGGCAAGCAGATGGTCTTCAGCGCCGACCGGCAGCCCGCCGACCTCGAAGGCGTGGCGCCGCGGCTCGTCTCCCGCTTCTCGGAGGGGCTCGTGGTCGGGCTCGGGCCCCCCGATCGCGAGATGCGGGCCGAGATGGTCCGCCGGCTCCTCGCGGCGCAGAACGTGTGCGTGGACCCCGGCGCCGTGGACTACGTCGCGTCGCGGCCGGCGGACGGCGCGCGCGCCGTGGCCGGCCTGGTGAACCGGGTCGTCGCGGGCCTCGATCCCACCCACGAGACCCTCACCGCCCTCATGGCGCGTATCGCGCTCGAGGGCGACGCGGGCCGCGTCTCGGCGGTGCTGGCCGCGGCGTCGGTCGTGCCCGACGGGCTGGACCCGCTGCTCCGCAGCCGCGAGAAGGTGGTGTGGGACTGGCCCGACGTGGGTGAGCGGCTGATCGAGGACTTCCGCTGATGGCGATCAAGGGCAGCCTCAAGGAGGCGAGCCTCCCCGACGTGCTCCAGCTGCTGTCCATGGGGCAGAAGTCGGGGTGCCTGTCGGTCGCCGAGCGCAACAACTTCGGCTACATCTACTTCGAGACCGGCCAGATCGTCTACGCGTCGATCGTGAACCGGCGCGACCGCCTCGGCGACATCCTGGTCAAGAACGCCCTCGTCACCCCCGAGCAGCTCCAGGCGGCGGTGGACGCGCAGGCGCACCGCCGCGACCGCCGGCTGGGCGAGCTCCTCGTCGAGATGGGCGCGCTGACGCGGCCGGCGCTCGAGAGCTACATACGGATCCAGATCGAGGAGGCGGTCTACTACCTCTTCACCTGGACCAGCGGCACCTTCAGTTTCGAGACCGACGTCCGCCCCGAGGCGCAGGACTTCCTCGTCCGCATCAGCCCGGAGTCGCTCCTCCTCGAGGGGGCGCGGCGGGTGGACGAGTGGAGCCTCATCGAGAAGAAGATCCCCTCGTTCGACCTGATCTTCGTCGTCGAGCGCGCCCGGCTCGCGGCGTCCGACGTCACCCTCACCCCGGAGCAGGAGCGGCTGGTGCCGCTCATCGACGGGAAGCGCGACGTCGCGCAGCTGATCGACGACTCGGGGCTGCTGGAGTTCGACATCGCGAAGGCGCTGTACGGGCTCATCACGGCGGGATTCGCGCACCGGCTCGGGCGCACCCGCGTGGAGGTGGCGCCCGTGCCCGCCGCCGGGGCGCGGGTGGACGAGCACCGCAACCTCGGCCTCGCGTTCTACAAGACGGCGATGTTCGACGAGGCGCTGCGCGAGTTCCGGCGGGTGGTGGAGCTCGCGCCCGGCGACCAGCAGGCGAACTTCTACGTCGGCCTCGTGTCGTTGCGGCAGGGCCACGCCGCCGAGGCGGTCGAGGCGCTGCGCCACGCGGCCGAGCGCGTCGCGCGTCCCGCCGTCCTCCACGACCTCGGCGTCGGCCTGGAATTGCTGGGCCGCCTCGCCGACGCCGACGCGTCGTTCGAGGCGGCGGCCGCCAAGGCGCCGGCCGACGCGCGGATCGCGCTGGGCCGCGGGATCTGCGCCCTCCGCGGTGGGCGCGCGCAGGAGGCGGTGCAGACGCTCGACCAGGCGCGCGACCTGCTGGGCGGCAAGTCGCCGAGCGCGATGTGGTACTGGGCGCGCACCCTCGCGGCGGCGGCGTCGGGCGAGGTGGCGGAGGCGGTCCCGCTCCTCGAGGAAGGGATCGAGCGCTACCCCCGCTCCATGCCCCTCCGCAACAACCTCGCCGCCTTCCACGAGCAGATGGGCGAGCTCGCGATGGCCGAGCAGGTGGTGCGCGCGGCGCTCGAGGAGGATCCCTCCCTCCCGCAGCTGTGGAAGAACCTCGGCGACCTCGCCTACCGCGCGGCGCGCACCGACGAGGCGCAGGAGGCGTACACCAAGGCGGTCAAGCTCGCCCCCCGGCTCGGCGACGACGTCTTCTTCAAGCTGGGCAACATCGCCTTCAAGGAGATGCGCCAGCAGGAGGCCGGCGAGTGCTGGCGCGAGGCCCTCGCGCTCAACCCCGACCACCTCCTGGCGAAGGCCAACCTCGCCACGCTGGAACGGCTGGCGGGCGCGTGACGGCCGCGCCCGACGACGGCCTGCAGGCGCTCCTCACGCAGGTGGAGCGCTCGCGCGGGCTCTCGCTGCGGAGCTACAAGGACAAGTGCCTCCGCCGCCGTCTCGCGGTGCGCATGCGGGCCGCCGGGGTGCACACCTACGGGGAGTACGCCGCCCTCCTCGGCCGCGCGCCGGAGGAGTTCGAGCACCTCGTCACCGCGCTCGCCATCAACGTCACCAAGTTCTTCCGCAACCCCGAGACGTACGAGGCGCTGCGCCGCCTCGTGGTCGCGCCGCTCTGGCAGCGCGGCACCCCGGTGAAGGTGTGGTCGGCGGGGTGCGCGTCGGGGGAGGAGCCGTACTCCCTCGCGCTCCTCTTCCTCGAGGCGGCCGACCATCGCGCGTCCGCGGTGCGCGGCCGGGTGCGCATCGACGCCACCGACCTCGACCCCGGCGCGCTCGACGACCTGCGGCGCGCGGAGTACCCGCTCCCCGCCGTCGAGGACCTCCCCCCGGCGCTCCTGGAGCGGTACTTCTCCCCCGGGCCGCCCTACCGCCTCGACCCGCACGTGGCCGCCTGCGTCCGCGCGATCCGGCACGACCTCACCCGCGAGGCCGCCCCCGATCCGCCCTACGACCTGATCGTGTGCCGCAACGTGGTGATCTACTTCGACCGGCCGATGCAGGAGCGGCTCTTCGACGCCTTCACCGACGCGCTCGTGCCCGGCGGCCATCTCCTCCTCGGCAAGGTCGAGACGCTGTTCGGCCCGGCCCGGAGCCGGCTCCTCCTCGAGGAGGCCCGCGAGCGGCTGTACCGGAGACCGCCGTGAGGGAGCGGATGGTGTCCGTCGCCGAGTGGGCGGTGGACAAGGGCGATGCCGTGTTGGTGACCCTGGGGCTCGGCTCGTGCGTGGCGGTGGTGCTCTACGACCCGCAGACGACGGTCGGCGGGATGGCGCACCTCCTCCTGCCGTCGCCGAGTCTCTCGCAGGATCGGGAGAAGCCCGCGAAGTTCCCCGAGACGGGGGTGCCGTACCTGGTGGAGCGGATGCGGCAGGCGGGGGCGGCGCCCCGGCGGCTGCGCGCGCGGATGATCGGCGGCGCGTCCATGTTCGCGAGCCTCGGGAGCTCATCGGTGGCGTCGGTGGGGGAGCGCAACATCAGCGCCACCCGGGAGGCGCTCGACCGCGCCGGGATCCCGGTGGTGGGCGAGGACACCGGGAAGGACTACGGCCGGTCGGTGTACGCCTTCCTCGACTCGGGGCGCGTGGAATCGCGCTCCTACGCCCATGGCGTCGTCGTCCTCTAGCGCGCTCCCCTCCGTCCTGGTGGTGGACGACAGCGCGCTGCTGCGCAAGCTGCTGTCGGACATCGTCGCGGCGTCGGGGGAGTTCCGGGTGGCCGGCACGGCGCGCAACGGGCTCGACGCCGTGCGGAAGGTGCACGCGCTCGCCCCCGACCTCGTGACGATGGACCTCACGATGCCGGAGCTCGACGGCCTCGGCGCCATCGGCTACATCATGAGCGAGGCGCCGCGACCGATCGTCGTGGTCTCGGCGCTGGCGGGGCGTGGCTCGGCGGAGGCGATCCGCGCGCTCGAGCTGGGCGCCGTGGACCTGGTCCTCAAGCCCGACCGGGTGAGCGGCGACGGGCCACTGGACCTGGCCCCGCGGCTCCTCGCCGCGCTCCGGGCGGCGGCGGCGTCGGACCCCCTCCGCGTGCGGATGCTGGCGCGGCCGCGCGCGGCGGCGCCGCGCGC
>JADGQW010000286.1 GCA_017881505.1 Gemmatimonadales bacterium | reverse complement strand
GAGGGGCGCGCGCTACCGGTTCGACTACGGGTCGCTGGGGCTCGACTCGTCCTACGGGCCGACGCACGCGGCGGTGCGCGCGTGGCTGCTCGGGCAGGGTCTGGTGGAGGGACGGGACTTCGTCATCCGGCGCTACGAGGGCGCCACGCACAACGAGGCGTCGTGGCGCGCGCGCCTCGACGATCCGCTGACCTTCCTATTCGGACAGCGCTCCCGGTAACCTCTTCCGGCTGACGGCTGACGGCCGTCCCTACGGCCGCACCGTCGCCCGGGTTCCGATCAGGTTCGTCTCGATCTGGACGTCCACCTCGTTGTCTCCGGCGTGGAGCAGGAGCGTTCCGGTCCGGACCTGCGGGCCGTTCCCGACCCCCCGGATGACGAACTCCACCTGCCGGTTGGTGGCGAGGATGTCCCGTCGGATCACGAACCGGCGGGGGATCCCCGGGCTCACCGTCCCCATCCGGTACTCGGTCCCGCCCCCGATGGCGATCACGTCCATCGGCTGGGCGTAGTCGTTCCTGACGTAGACGACGACGGAGTCGTTCGTCCCTTCGTCGTCGGTGCTCTCGCCGAGGAGCACCAGGCCGTACGACGACCTGATGCCGACGCTCCCGTATGTCACCGTCCCCGTCGCCCCCGAGTAGCCGTCTGTCAGCGCCGTGCCGTCGGGGAACACGCCGAAGACGGGGATGGTCTTGGGGCCGTTGCCCTGGTCCATCGCCACCACGACGCGGTCGGTGTCGCCGGGCGACCCAAGGATGCGGCTGAAGATGTACGGATGTGCCTGGAGGAGGCGGTGCTCCCCCGCGCCGACGGCGGGATGCACGCGCCGGAACCGGCCCAGCTTGCGCCAGTGCTCCAGGATGAGGGCGGTGGCCCCCCCGCGTTCCAAGTCGCCCCAGTTCATGTCGGAGCGGAGGTTCGCGTCCCCCTGCGCGCCCTCGACGCGAAGGGGCCGCGCCAGCTCGTCGCCGTAGTAGATCTGCGCGGTGCCGGGGGCGAGGAGGAGGCGCGTCGCGGCGCCCAGCGGATCGCGGCGGTCGCGGTCGAAGGGGGAGCCGTCGTCGTGGGAAGCCAGGTAGTTGAGGAACGTCACCCCGCGCAGCGCGCCGGTGTGGAGAAAGGCCGAGTACACGGTGTACACGCTGTCCAGCGGGCCGCGGAGGTCGTTCTTGAAGCCGAAGTTGATGAGGCCGTCGTACCCGTGGGCGAAGAAGTCCACCGCGCGGTCGCCGTAGTCGTACTGCCGCCCCTGGCTCGGGTCCCAGCCGTAGACCTCGCCCACCATGTAGAAGGGGAGATTGTCGAGGACCTCCTCGGGGTGCGCCCGCTTCCAGTCGGTGAAGGCGCTCTGCGCTTCCGCGCGGAGCTCCGTACTGACCCCTTCGCCGAAGTGCTTCGCGGTGTCCACGCGGTAGCCGTCGATCCCGTATTCCCGCACCCAGTCGGTGAGCCACTTGATGATGTACCAGCGCGGGGCCCGCGGATGCCCGGTGCGCGCGAACCACGCGTCGAGGGAGGCCCGCTCCCGGTCGAGGCGGTGTTCCCCCCGCCACTTCTCGACCAGTGCCGCGGGGAGTTCTACCGGCTCGTCGCGCTCGGTCCGGACGTCGGGGAGGGTGGCCACCAGGTTGCAGTCCACCGTGGTGGCGTAGTCCCGGTAGGTGCAGTTGGGGCCGCTCCGCACCCAGTCGTCGGGCCACGCGGGGTCCTGCGCGGTCGCCGGCCCCGTGTGGTTGATCACCGCGTCCATCAGCACGCGGATGCCGTGCCGGTGGGCCGCGAAGACGAGCGCCTGGAGGTCGGCCTTCGTCCCCAGCGCCGGGTCCACGGCGGTCCAGTCCCGCGTCCAGTAGCCGTGGTAGCCGTACGTCCTCCCCGTCCCCTCGTCCACGCCTCCGTGGATCTGCTCGACGAAAGGCGACAGCCACAGGGCCGTCACGCCGAGGCGGTCGAAGTACCCCTCGCGGACCTTCCGGAGCACACCCTTGAGGTCGCCCCCCTCGAAGGAGCGGAGCACCGCGCCGTCGCGGGCGCGGCCGAGGGCGCGGTCGTTGCTCGAGTCGCCGTCGAGGAAGCGGTCGGTGAGGAGGAAGTAGACCGTGGCGCTGTTCCAGAACACCGCCGGGTCCTGCCGACCGGCCGGCGTGACCAGGTTGCCGCGAGGCGCGGGACGCGAGGCGGCGGGATGGCATCCCGCGAGGAAGCAGGCGCCGGCGACCGCGAGGGCGGCGGCGCGGAGGGCGCGCCTCATGTGGCCCTCCCTCCGGTGCCCGCCGCCACGTCGTCCACGTCCTGCACCCGCATCGTCAGTGCCGCCGCGAGCACCAGCGACGCGCCGCCGATGAGGAGGGCGTAGATCGCCTGCCCGCCGAAGAACCGGCCCACGATGAAGCCGAGGACCGCCGCCGCGACGATCTGGGGGATCACGATGAAGTAATTGAAGACCCCCATGTAGTAGCCCATCTTCGAGGGCGGCAGCGACCCCGTGAGGATGGCGTAGGGCATCGAGAGGATGCTCGCCCACGCGATCCCCACGCCCACCATCGAGCCCAGCAGGAACCGCGGGT
>JADGQW010000120.1 GCA_017881505.1 Gemmatimonadales bacterium | reverse complement strand
GCGAGCCGCGCGTCCGAGACCTCGAGCGACGACGCGATCCCGTTCGTGTAGCGCACGTCGGCCAGGTGGTACGCCCGCGTCGCCTGGTCCACCGTCTGCCGCCGCGCCGCGACCAGGGCGTGCGCGCGGTCCATCTCCGAGCGCGCCTCCGCCACCTGGATCGCCACCCCCTCGTGCGCCTGCGACGCCTGGGCCTCCGCCCGCGCCAGCTCCGCCTGCGCCTGCTGCACGATGCCGCGGTTGCGGAATCCGTCGAACAGCGGCATCGAGAGGGAGATCGAGGCGTTCCAGTCCTTCCGGAACTCGCTGTACGTCGGGAAGGTGCCCGCCGGGTACGCCTGCCCCCCGTAGCTCATCATGAACTTGAGGAGCGGGTACGCGTCCCCCCGGTACACCCGCACCGCCTGCCGCCGGAAGTCCACGTTCGCGTCCGCCGCGACGAGTGACGAGCGGTCCGGCGCCTCCGCGTCGAGGGCGACCGCGTCCACCTCCGGAAGCGAGTCGGCGTCGGTCAGCGCCGCCGCCGTGAGCTCCAGCGGCTGCTCCACCGGGACGTTGACCAGCCGCTTCAGCTCGAGCTCCGCGTTCTCGCGGCTGTTCCGCGACGCGATGACCGCCGGCTCCTGGTTGGCTGACTCCACCTGGGAGCGGAGCAGGTCGTAATCCCCCGTCGCGCCGATGCGGTGGTTCACCGTCACCGTCCGGAGGTGCTCGTTCACCTGCGCCTGCGTCGCCTCGGAGATGTCGAGCATCCGCTGCGCGAAGAGGGCGTTCAGGTACGCGAGCTTCACCCGGTACGCCAGGTCCTCCTGCGTGTCGTCGAGGGTGGCCTGCGCGGCCCGCTCGAAGGCGTGCGCCCCCCGGATCCCCGCTCCCACCTTGCCGCCCTGGAAGAGCGTCTGGTTCACGGTGATGGCGGCGATGTACGTGTTCGGCCGCCCGAACGGCAGATTGCTGAACAGCTCGCCGATCCCGCGCGGCACCGTGTTGTTGTACTGCTGCTCGAGATAGCGGATGCGGGCGGCGTCGGACGCCGTGGTGTCGGGGCTGAACGGCCCGATCGGCGTCCCCGACCCGCCCCCGGTCGAGAAGACGGACGCGAAGGTCCGCTGGTACGTGAGCGAGCCCCGGATCTCCGGGAGCGCCGACGCCCACGCCTGCGTCACCTGCCCGTGCGCCTGCTGCACCTGCGCGCGCGCCACCCGGATCTCGTCGCCGGTCTCGAGGGCGCGGCGCACCGCGTCCTCCATCGAGAGGCGCAGCGGCTCCCGCGCTGCCCGCGCCGGCGCCTGCTGCGCGGCGAGCGCCGCCGGCAGTAGGCCCATCATCAGGATCGTCTGTGCGATGCGCATGTCGCGGTCCTTTGCCCTATCCCCGCACGCGGCCGCCATCGGCCGCGCGGATGCCGTCGTAGATCAGCCGCAGCTGCGAGCGGATGGACGCCTCCAGGCTCACGTCGGGCTGGGGCGCGGCCAAATCACTCGGATGCCGGTGCCCCGCCCACCAGAAGAGCGTCCCCATGAACGCCGCCCCCAGCGCGAGGAAGATCGTGTGCGGCGGCAGATCGCCCCGGAACTCGCCGCTGGCCTGCCCCTCGGCGATCGCCTCGTTCACCAGCGCCACGAACCGGCTCCGTGTCTGCCGGTCCTCGGGGCAGAACATCTGCTGCATCCCCGCCGTCACGACGAGGTGCGTGAGGGAGCGGTTCTCGCCGTAGGCCGACGCCACCGCCGTGAAGAGCGCCGTGATCCGGTCGGCCGACAGTTCGTGCCGGTGCGCCGCCTGCTCCTCGACCCGCTTCAGCCACTCCTCGCTCAGGTAAGTGAGGACCGATTCCTTGTGCGGGAAGTAGTTGAAGAACGTTCCCTTGGCGACGTCGGCGCGCTCCGTGATCTCGTCCACGGTCGTGCGCTCAAACCCTTTCTCGTGAAAGAGTTCGAGCGCCGCGACGTAGATCCGGCGCTTGGTTTCCTCCTTCTTCCTCTCACGCCTCCCCACCGCCTGCTCCGTCATCGCGACCCTCGACTAAAGTTGACCGTGGTCATATAAATCCACAGTCTACTAATGCCTTACGAGAGTCGCAAGGGCTGGTTTCGCTGCGCCGACAGGACAAGATTGGCCCCCATGATCGTCGCGCTGACAGGGGCCACGGGGTTCGTCGGGGGCGCCGTGCTGCAGCGGTTGCTGCGGCGCGAGCATCAGGTGCGCGTGCTCGTGCGAAATCCGGATCGCGCGGGACGCCTTCGGGACTACGGGGACGTACAGGTGGTCGCAGGCGAGCTCGGGGACGAAGCCGCGCTGGCGACGCTGGTCGCCGGGGCCGAGGCGGTGGTCCACCTCGTCGGGATCATCGTTCCCAAGGGTTCACAGACCTTCGACCGGGTCCATGTCGCCGGGACCGCGGCGCTCGTGGCCGCGGCTCGGGCCGCCGGCGTGCGGCGGTTCGCGCACATGAGCGCGCTGGGCGCCCGCGCCGACGCCGCGGCGACACCCTACCACCGCACCAAGGCTGCGGGCGAGGACGCCGTGCGCCGGGTGTTCCCCGGGCACGTCATCCTCCGGCCTTCGCTCATCGCCGGGCCGGGGAACGTCCCCCTGCGGATGATGATCAACATGGTGCGGATGGCGCCGGTGGTGCCGGTCATCGGCGACGGGCGCTACCGCATGCAGCCGGTGTGGCTGGAGGACGTGGCGGAGGCCTTCGCCCTGGCCGTGGAGCGGGAGGATCTCGCGGGGACCTACGACATCGCGGGGCCGGAGGCGCTCACCTGGCACCAGATGCTGGACCGGATCGAGGAGGCGCTCGCGGTGCGGCGCCGACGGGTCGGCGTGCCCCTCGGCATCGTGCGCCTCGGCGCGGCGGCGGGCCTCGCCCTCCCCGAGCTGGCCCCGATCACCCCCGACCAGCTGCAGATGCTGCTCGAGGGGAGCACCACCGACGCCAACGCCCTCCCCACGGTGTTCGGCGTGACGCCCCGCCCCTTCGCGGAGGTGATGCGGGAGATGTGCGCCCCGTACGCCCCCGAAAACAGCGGCCCGGGGGTCGCCCCCCGGGCCTGATGGCCGGGCAAAGCCGCCGTCAGACTCTGCGCTCGGTCACCACCGGACCCGGCACGTACACCGTCGGCATCAGCCGCGGATGCGCCGAGTAGAGTTGTCGCCAGGACCTCGGGGCCCCGAAGCTGCGCGTGGACTGCGGCGGCTCGACGCGCGGCGCCGATGCCTGTCCCTGACTCGTCCCCTGCCGTGCCGACGCCATCTGCACCTCACGCCTCCGGTGGCCCTGTTCACGAGATTAGACGCCGGAGCCATCCGAAACGTTGCAGCGCTCCGTCAGCGGCGCAGCCGGCCGGTGCGGGAGACCGTGACCGTCTCGGCGGAGACGCCACGGGCGAAGATGACCGTGGTATTGGATGCGCCGTACCCCACGCCGAGCGGATTGAAGGTGACCGTCGGCTGGCTGACGGTAAGGCGGAGGTCGCCCAGAGGAACGACGCGCACGGTGTCCCACCGGCCCTGCGGCGTACGGAGCGAGAGGACGAGGGTGTTGGTGCCCCGGTCCACCACGTAGCGCGAGAGGCGTCCGCTCAGGATCGCCGACTGGCGCGTGACCGCGTGCACCGCGACGAAACGCTCGGAGGCGCCCCTGACCGCGGCCTGGTCGAGGTAGCGCCGCACCGGCGGCACGACCACGGACGCCAGCACGCCGATGATGAGGGTGACGACGGTGAGTTCGGGGAGGGTGGCTCCGCGCATGGCGGGGCCACCTTAACGTCGGCGGCGCGCCGCGCCGGCGCCGTTCTCGCGCGAGATGGGGGCCGTTTCACGCGGGCCGGCGACCTTCGCGGGTGCCGGCCCTGCGTCCTGCCTCCTACACCGGGGACTTCTCCATCAGCCGCCGGCGGGTGTAGGCGATGAGGCCGCCCGCGTCGATGAGTACTTGGCGAGCCGGGGGCAGCGGGACGATCGGGAAGCGCTTCCCTCGCGTCACGTTGATGACCTCGTCCCCCTGGATCTCCAGCTCGTCCCCCTCCGCCGCCTCGATCGCGGGCGCCTCGATGATGTTGAGGCCGAGGTTCACGGAGTTCTGCGTGAAGATCCGGGCGAAACCCTTGGCGATGATGACCAGCTCGTGGCCCTTGAGGGTCGAGACGGCCTGCTCGCGCGAGGAGCCGCAGCCGAAGTTCTTCCCCGCCACGATGAAGCTCCCTTGCGGTACCTGCTTGGCCTTGAGCTTCGCGTTGAATTCGACGAGGTCGGCGAAGGCGTACTGCGGCGTCTCGGTCGGCAGCACCGTGGCCATGTAGCGCCCCGGGTAGATGACGTCGGTCGAGACGTCGTCGTCGAGGATCAGGACGACATCGCTCATCGGACCCCTCCGACAGTAACGGTGCGCGGGTCGGTGATGACGCCGGCGAGCGCGGACGCGGCCGCGACCGCCGGCGAGCAGAGGTAGACGTCGCTGGCGGGATTCCCCATCCGGCCCTTGAAGTTCCGGTTCGTGGTGCTGAGGGCGGTCTCGCCGTCCCCCAGCGCCCCTTCGTGCACGCCGAGGCAGGGGCCGCAGCCGGGGTTCATCACCACCGCGCCCGCCTGGACGAAGTCCGCGAGGAGCCCCTTGAGCAGCGCCTGGGTGTAGATGCGCCCCGACGCGGGGAAGACGAGCATCCGCACCCCCTGCGCCACCTTCTTGCCGCGGAGGATCCCCGCCGCGATCTCGAGGTCGTCGAGGCGGCCGTTGGTGCAGGAACCGATGACGATCTGGTGCACCTTCGTGCCCGCCACGGCCCCGATCGGCTTCACGTTGTCCACGGTGTGCGGGCAGGCGATCTGCGGCTCGAGCTTCGAGACGTCGATCTCCAGAGTGCGGACGTAGGTCGCATCGCGGTCCGGCGTGACGGGCGTGAGCGTGCCGGCGACGCCCGCCTCCTCCCTGAGGTAGCGCAGCGTCTCGGCGTCGGCGGGGACGATGCCCGACGTGGCGCCCGCCTCGACGCTCATGTTGCAGAGGGTCAGGCGGCCCGAGGTGGACATGGCGCGGATCGTCTCGCCGTGGAACTCGAGCACCCGGTAATTGGCCCCTTCGGCGGTCAGCTGGCCGACCAGGCGGAGGATGATGTCCTTGGGCCCGACCATGGGCGGGAGCTTCCCGTTCACGACCACCTTGATCGTCGCGGGCACCTCGACGTTGAGCGCGGTGCCGAGGGCCCAGACGCTGGCCATCTCCGTCGCGCCGATGCCGAAGGCGAGCGCCCCGAGGGCGCCGTGGCTCGTGGTGTGGGAATCGGTGCCCAGGACCACCGCGCCCGGCCGGACGTACCCGTTCTCCGGGAGGATCTGGTGGCAGATGCCCCCCAGGTCACCGCGGATGTCGTGGAACTTCGTGATGCCGTTGGCCGCGACGAACTCGCGGACCTTCTTCTGGTTGGTCGCGGTCTTCGGCGACTCCGCCGGCACGCGGTGGTCGAAGATGATGGCGATGCGCGAGGGGTCCCAGACCCGCGGCGCGAGTCCGGTGCCCTTGTAGATCTCGAGGAACTGGTTGATCACCAGCGCCCCGTTCTCGTGCGACATCGCAAGGTCCACCGCCGGTTCGACGACGTCCCCCGCCGAGACGGCGGGGCGGCCCGCGGCGCGCGCGAGGATCTTCTCCACGACGGTCTTGCCCATCAGACGATCCCTTTCTCCCGGAGCTCGGCGATCCGCTCCGGCGTGTACCCGATCCCGCCGAGGATCTCGGCGGTGTGGTCCCCGAGCCGCGGCGGCGGCGACTCCACCTTCCCCGGCGTCTTCTCGAACCGGGCGGTGAGGTTGAAGAGCCGTAGCGTGCCGACGCCCTTGGCCTCGACGGTGGCGAGGGTGCCGCGGTGCACCACCTGCGGCTGCTCGAGCGCCGCGCCGAGGCTCAGGATCGCCCCCGAGGGGACGCCCTTGGCGTTCAGCGTCTCGACCCACTCCGTCGTGTCCCGCTCCCGCAGCTTCGCCTCGAGGAGGGGCGTGAGCGCCTTGCGGTTCTTCTTCCGCGCGTCGCGCTTCTGGAAGCGGGGATCGGCCTTCAGCTCCGGGACCCCGAGCGCGTCGGCCACCGCCTCCCACTGTTCCTGCTTGTTGGCGGCGATGTTGATGTAGCCGTCCCGCGTCACGAACGTCCCCGAAGGCGCCGCGGTGAAGTTGTCGTTCCCGAGGAGCTCCGGCTCCTGCCCGCCGATGAGGAGGTTCGCCGCGACCCAGCCCATCAGCGGCATGATGGCGTCGAGGAGCGCGACGTCGATGAACTGCCCTTCCCCCGTGCGCTCCCGGTCGTAGAGCGCCGCCATGATCGCGAACGCGGCATTGAGGCCGCCCACCGTGTCGCACACGGGGAAGCCGCAGCGGAGCGGGTTCAGGCGCTCGTCGCCGTTCACCGCCATCACGCCCGAGAGCCCCTGGATGATCTGGTCGTACGCGGGCTTGGAGGCGTCCGGCCCCGTCGCGCCGAAGCCGGAGATCGCGCAGAAGACGAGGCGCGGGTTGATCTCCTTCAGCGCCGCGTAGCCCACGCCGAGCCGGTCCATCACGCCAGGACGGAAGTTCTCGACCACCACGTCGGCGGTCTCCGCCAGCTTCCGGAAGATCGCCTTCGCCTCGGACTCCTTCAGGTTGAGCGTCAGCGACTTCTTGTTGGCGTTCTGCGCCAGGAAGCTGGTGCCCATCAGCTTCTCGTTCAGCCCGGGCACGCATCCCAGCTTCCGCGCCAGGTCGCCGTCCACGGGGTTCTCGATCTTGATCACCTCGGCGCCGAGGAGCGCGAGGTGCAGCGTCGCGAACGGTCCCGACAGCACGTTGGTGCAGTCGAGGACCCGGACGCCTTCGAGGAGCCTGCGCGGTGCGCTCATCGCTCCATCACCTCATCACCTCCATCACGCCTCACCTCTCACCTTCCTCACGCCGTTACGCCGGCGGCGCCGATCGGCCCCGTCTTGTACACCTTCCCCGGCATCTGCCGCCCGAAGTACGCCGCCACGTCGTTCGCGATGGCCAGCAGCGCCTCGAGCCGCACGTCGGCGCGCTGCCCCGAGCGCTGCAGCATGTGCACGAAGTCCTCGGTGCAGACGTTCCCGCCCGCGATCTTCGTGAACGGGCACCCGCCGAGGCCCGCCACCGACGTCTCCACCTGCGTCACCCCCGCGCGCATCGCCGCCCAGACGTTCGCCAGGCCGAGCCCGTAAGTGTCGTGGAAGTGGCAGGCACAGTCGAGGCCGGGGGATAGCGCATACACGTTGTCGTACATCCGCGCCACCGCGTCGGGCACCGCGTGGCCGGCGGTGTCGGCGAGGGAGACGTTGGTGATGCCGTTCTCCACGTAGAGCCGCACGAGGCCGAGCACCCGCTCCTCGCTCACCGCTCCTTCGTAGCCGCACCCGAACGCCGACTGCACCGAGACCTGCACCCGCGTGCCGGCGGCCATCGCCGCCTTCGCCATCGCGACGATCCGCGCCGCCGCCTCGGCGACGGCCATCCCCGTGTTCTTGCGACTGTGGGTCTCGCTGGCGGAGACGCCCATGCAGAGGAGGCCGACGCCCGCGGCGGACGCGCGCTCGAGGCCCTTCTCGTTCAGCACGAGGCCCGAGAGGACGACGCCGGCGCGGAGCGGCCCGGCACGGAGCTCCGCGAAGAGCCGGTCGGTATCGGCCATCTGCGGCACCTTCGCGGGGTGCACGAAGGAGCCGACCTGCACGACGTCGAGGCCCGCGCCGGCGAGGCCGCGAATCCACTCGAGCTTCCGCTCGAAGGGGACCACCGCCTTCTCCATCTGCAGGCCATCGCGCGGCCCGACTTCGTGGATCAGGATTGCGGTCACAGCGCCTTCGCCACCGCTTCGCCCATCTCGAGCGTGGTGCTGGAGCCGCCCATGTCGTAGGTGCGGACCTTCCCCTCCTGGATCACCTTGGCGACGGCCCGCTCCACTCGCGCGCCCTTCCCCGTCTCGCCGAGCCAGTCGAGCATCATCTTCGCCGCGAGGATGGTGGCGAGGGGGTTCACCTTGTTCTGCCCCGCGTACTTGGGGGCGGAGCCGTGCGAGGGCTCGAAGACGGCGAGCTTGGCCCCGATGTTCCCCGAGCAGGCGAAGCCGAGGCCGCCCACCATCTGCGCGGCGAGGTCGGAGATGATGTCGCCGTAGAGGTTCGGCGCGACGAGCACCTGGTAGTTGTGCGGGTTCTTGAGCAGCCACATGCAGATCGCGTCCACGTTCGCCTCGTCGAAGGCGATGCCGGGGAACTCCTTCGCGACCTTCTTCGCCTCCTCGAGGAAGAGCCCGTCGGTGGCGCGCACGACGTTCGCCTTGTGGACGACGGTGACCTTGGTCCGGCCGTTCTTCGCCGCGTACTCGTAGGCCGCACGCACGATCCGCTCCGACCCCTTCCGGGTGTTCACCTTGCACGAGACCGCGTACTGATCGGTCGGCAGCTTGGCGAAGGGCGCGAAGGGCTTGGAGAGCTTCGTCAGCGTCGCCGCGAGCTCCTCGGGGACCGGGTTGAATTCGACCCCGGCGTACAGGTCCTCGGTGTTCTCGCGGAACACCACGAGGTCGATGGCTTCCTTGAAGTTCAGCGGGTTCCCCGGATAGGCCTTGCAGGGGCGCAGGCAGATGTAGAGGTCGAACATCTGCCGCATCCGCACGATGGGACTCCGGTAGATGAGCCCCTTCCCCTGGAGCGCCAGGACGAGCTCCGTCTCCGCGGCCTTCACCGGCTTCGAGGTGATGGCGCCGAACATCGCGGCGTGGACGTGCTTCAGCAGGTCCACGGTGCGCTCCGGGAAGGCGTCGCCCTCCTTGCACCAGAA
>JADGQW010000285.1 GCA_017881505.1 Gemmatimonadales bacterium | reverse complement strand
AGGTCGGAGACCATCGCCCCCTCGGTGGGCGCCGTGTACAGGCCGTCGGGCCAATACCCCTGGTCGAGGGGCCCCATCTCGAAGACGAAGCGGTTGTTGAGGAGGAGCCGGGTCACCCCCCGGGCGTCGCGACCCACGGAGATCTTCCGCATCCCGAACGCGCCGGTGACACGGTCGAGCACCGCGCCCCCGCGCACCACGCGCACCTCGGTGCGGTAGAGGTAGGGATCGTCGGGGGACCAGAGGCGCGCCCCGGCGATGCGGAGCGTCACGGACTGGCCAGCCGCGGCGGCCCCCTGGGCGACCACGGAGTCGGCACTGGACGCGCGGGCGCCGGCTTCGTCCTCCGCGGCCGGCCGCACGATGGCCACCACGGAGTCGCCCGGCTGAACACCTTCCACGGCGGCGGCGATGGTGACCCGCCCCGCGTCGATGTCCGGGAGGGCGAGGTAATCGCGGATGGAGACCAGCGGCACCGGCTCCAGCCACACCGTCTGCCAGATGCCCGTCACCGACGTGTAGAAGATCCCGCCGGGCTTGTGGACCTGCTTGCCGCGCGGCTGGGGGCCGCCGTCGGTCGGGTCCCAGACCGCCACGACGAGCTCCTGCTCGCCGCCCGCCTTCAGCGCCGGGGTGATGTCGAGGGTGAAGGGGTCGTAGCCGCCGCGATGCTCGCCGACGTGACGGCCGTTCACCCAGACGTGCGTCTCCCAGTCCACCGCCTCGAAGTGCAGCAGGACCACCTGGCCCGCCCATCCGCCGGGCACCGTGAAGGTGCGCCGGTACCAAAGGGAGCGCTCGACGCCGACGGTGTCGCGGACACCGGACAGCGCCGACTCGATGGCGAAGGGCACCAGGATGCGGCCGGTGTACTCCTGTGGACGCTGCCCTCGCGGCGTCAATGCGAACTCCCAGACGCCGTTGAGGCCGAGCCACGCCGACCGCCGCATCTCGGGGCGCGGGTATTCCGGCCGCGCGTTGGTCGGGGAGACCTGCGACGCCCAGCGCGTCATCAGGGGCGCGGCCGCGGGGCGCCACTCCGGCGCGCGCGCGCACGTGGCGAGGACGGCCGCCGCCGCGAGGGCCCACGCGGCGCCCGACGGCCGGCGCGCCCGGAACAGGCCGCTCACGGCGCGCTGAAGCGGTAGACGGTCGCGGAATGGAATTCCTGTCCGGGGCGGAGCACCGCGGTCGGGAAGTCGGGATGGTTCGGCGTATCGGGGAAGTGCTGCGTCTCGAGGCAGAATCCGGCGCGGTGCCGGTAGACCGTCCCGCCCTTCCCCACGATCGTGCCGTCGAGGAAGTTGCCGGTGTAGAACTGGATCCCCGGCTCCGTCGTCCGGACTTCCATCACCCGCCCGCTCCGTGGCTCCCGCACGCGCGCCGCGAGGCGCAGGGTACCGGCGGGCCCGTTCACCACCCAGTTGTGGTCGAATCCCTTCCCGAACCGGAGCTGCAGGTCGTCCTCCCCGATCCGCGCACCGATGGCGACCGGAGTGCGGAAGTCCATCGGCGTGCCGGCGACGCTCCGCAGCTCGCCGGTGGGGATGAGCGTCGAATCCACGGGGGTGAATCGGTCGGCGGCAAGGAGCAGCTCGTGGCCGAGGATGTCCCCCGCGGCGGGTCCGGCGAGGTTGAAGTACCCGTGGTGCGTGAGGTTCAGCACCGTGGGCTTGTCGGTCGTCGCCGCGTAGGTGATGCGCAGCTCGCTCGCGTCGGTGAGGGCGTAGGTCACCGTCACGTCGAGGCGCCCCGGATACCCCTCGTCGCCGTCGGGGCTCACCAGGTGGAGCCGTACGCCGGCCTGGGCCGTGTCGTGGAACGGCGCCGCCTCCCAGAGGAGCTTGTCGAACCCCTTGCTCCCGCCGTGGAGGGAGTTGCCGTGGTCGTTCGCGGCGAGGGTGTAGCTCCGGCCGTCGAGGGAGAAGCGCGCCTTCCCGATGCGGTTGCCGTAGCGCCCGACGAGGGCGCCGAAGTACGGGGTGGTGCGCAGGTACCCCGCCAGGGAATCGTAGCCCAGAACGACATCCGCCCCCTGCCCCGCGCGATCGGGGACGACGAGGGACGTGACGATCCCGCCGTAGTTCGTGATCGTGGCGCGCATCCCGCGCCCGTTGTCGAGCGTGAAGAGGCGGGCCTCGGTGCCGTCGGGGAGCTTCCCGAACGGGCGGTCGGTGACGGTGGGCATCGGTCGCTGTTCCATGCGGCACGCCGCGAAGAGGAGCACGGACGCGACGGCGCCCGCGCGGAGAAGGCTTCCCCTATCACTCATCACTCATCCCTCATGACTCATCACCCATCACTCGTCACACTCCAAACTATCCCTCCGAGCTGCGCCCGGCGACTTCGAGCCGGGCGTCGCCAGTTGGCAATCGGCAGCGACCGCGTGCAGGTTTCGCCATCACTCCCGAAAGCACCACCGACTTCCCTCGGAGGTCCCGTGATCGGCAGCATCGCCGAGTTCGAGGCGCTGTGGACGCAGGAGTCGAACCAGACCCGCAAGCTGTTCGCGGAGCTGACCGACGGCACCCTCGCTCAGGCGGTCAACAAGGACCACCGCACCCTCGGCCGCCTCG
>JADGQW010000018.1 GCA_017881505.1 Gemmatimonadales bacterium | reverse complement strand
GGTGGGGGCGCGTCGGCCGCGAGCGCAGCTCGGGGTGGAACTGGCAGCCGACGTACCACGGATGCTCCGGCAGCTCGACCATCTCCACCAGCGAGCCGTCGGGGGAGAGGCCGGTGCAGCGCATCCCGTGCTCCGCGAGGACGTCGCGGTAGCCGTTGTCCACCTCGTAGCGGTGCCGGTGCCGCTCGCTCACCTCGGTCGCGCCGTAGTTGGCCGAGACCCGGGAGCCGGGGCGCAGGCGGCAGGTGTACGCCCCCAGCCGCATCGTCCCCCCCATGTCCGTCACGCCGCGCTGCGAGGGCAGCAGGGAGATCACGGCCTGGCCGCACTCGGGCTCGAACTCCGAGCTGTTGGCCTCGTCCACGCCGCAGACGTTGCGGGCGAACTCGATGATCGCCACCTGCATCCCGAGGCAGATCCCGAAGAAGGGGACCTTGTTGGTGCGCGCGGCGTGGATCGCGTGGACCATCCCCTCGATGCCGCGGATCCCGAATCCGCCGGGCACCAGGAGACCGTCGTACGGGGCGAGGACGGCAGCGGCCGTGTCGGGATCGGTGAAGCCGTCGCTGGAGACCCACTCGACCCCCACCCCCACGTCGTTCGCGATCCCGCCGTGGACGAACGCCTCGGAGATGGACTTGTAGGCGTCGTGGAGGTCGGTGTACTTCCCCACCACCGCGATGCGCACCCGGTCGGCGGGGCGCAGCACCCGCTCCACCAGTTCCCGCCACGGCTTGAGGTCGGGCTCCGGGGTGTCGAGGCGAAGGCGCTGGCAGACCTCGCGGTCGAGCCCCTGGTCGTGGAGGCGGAGGGGGACCTCGTAGATCGTCGAGACGTCGGGCGCCTCGATCACGCACCCGAAGTCCACGTTGCAGAAGAGCGCGATCTTGCGCTTCAGGTCCTCGGGGAGGGGGTGCTCGGTCCGCGCGATCAGGATGTCGGGCTGGATCCCGATCTCCATCAGCTCCCGCACCGAGTGCTGCGTGGGCTTGGTCTTGAGCTCCCCGGAGGCGGCGATGAACGGCACCAGCGTCAGGTGGACGAAGAGGACGTTGTCGCGCCCCAGCTCCTGGCGGAACTGGCGGATGGCCTCGAGGAACGGCAGCGACTCGATGTCGCCGACCGTGCCGCCGATCTCCGTGATCACCACGTCGTGGTCGGGGGCGAGGCGCCGGATGGCGGCCTTGATCTCGTCGGTGATGTGGGGGATGACCTGGACGGTGGAGCCGAGGTACTCGCCGCGCCGTTCCTTGGTGATGACCGACTGGTAGATGCGTCCGGTGGTGATGTTGTTGGCCTGCGAGAGGGAGCGGTCGATGAAGCGTTCGTAGTGGCCGAGGTCGAGGTCGGTCTCCGCGCCGTCGTCGGTCACGTAGACCTCGCCGTGCTGGAACGGCGACATCGTCCCGGGATCCACGTTGATGTACGGGTCGAACTTCTGGATGGTGACCCGGAGCCCTCGCTGGACCAGCAGGCGCCCGAGCGACGCGGCGGCGATGCCCTTCCCGAGCGAAGAGACCACCCCGCCGGTCACGAACACGAACTTGGTCGAGTGCTGCGTCATCGGTCCTCGCTCATCCGGTGAGGCGTTCCCCGTGCGCCGCCAGGTGGGCTTCCGCCCGGCGGAGGTCGTCCTCGGTGTCGATACCCGGCAATGCCGCGACGTCCACCCGCGCGACGCCGATGCTCAGGCCGTTCCCCAGCGCCCGCAGCTGCTCCAGCTTCTCCGCCTCCTCCGGCCCCGTCGGCGGCAGCGTGAGCCACAGCGCCAGCGCGTCGGGCCGGTAGGCGTACACCCCGAGGTGCTGCCAGTACCGCACTTCTCCCGCTCCGGTGCGGTCGTGCGGGATCAGCGCGCGCGAGAAGTAGAGGGCGCGTCCCAGCTCGTCCACCACCACCTTCACGATGTTCGGCGAGACCGCTTCCGCCGCGCCGATGGGGACGGCCGCCGTCCCGACGTCCCACCCCGCCACCACCTGGCCCACCGCCGCCCGGATCGCCGCCGCCGGCAGGAAGGGCTCGTCCCCCTGCACGTTCACCACGATGCCGCATCCGGCGAATTCGGGCAGCGCCGCCACCTCGCCCACCCGCGAAGTCCCCGAGACGTGGTCGCCCCGCGTCCGCACGCCGCGCACGCCCACGGCGCGCGCCGCCTCGAGCACTTCCTCCGCGTCGCTCGCGACCACGACCTCGTCGAGCGCGCCGGAGGCCTGGGCATTGAGAGCGACACGTTGGATCAAGGGCTGGCCGCCGAGGAGGCGGAGAGGCTTGCCGGGGAGCCGTTCGGCACCGAGGCGGGCGGGGATGACCCCGAGGACCTTATCGGCCGACACGGAGGCGGCCGCTCCAAGCAAGATTCACGCCAACAAGCTAACGATGCAGCCGGGTAGCTGTCAAAAGCGACTCATTCATTAGCAGTTAGGGCGCCCGGCGGATCAGGCGCGGGGGTGGAACTGCCGGTGCACCGAGCGGAGGTACTCCCGGTCCACGTGGGTGTAGATCTGGGTGGTGCTGAGGTCGGCGTGACCGAGCATCTCCTGCACCGCCCGGAGGTCGGCGCCCCCCTCGAGGAGGTGGGTGGCGAAGGTGTGGCGGAAGGTGTGGGGCGTGACGCGTTTGGAGATCCCCGCGGCCCGGGCCAGCTTCCGGATGATGCCCCAGGCGCCGACGCGGGAGAGGGGAGCGCCGCGGCCGTTGAGGAAGAGGATGCCCCGTCCCTTCCCCTTCTCGAGCCCCGGCCGGATCTCGCGGCTGTAGAGCGCGACGGCGCCCAGCGCCCGCCGGCCGATCGGGACCAGCCGTTCCTTGCTCCCCTTCCCGAAGAGCCGCACCAGCCCCTCGTCGAAGAGCACGTCCTTCACCGCCACGTGCACCAGCTCCGAGACGCGGGCCCCCGTGGCGTACGCGAACTCCACGAGCGCGCGGTCGCGCCACGCCAGGCGGTCGTCCGCCTTGGGCGCGGCGAGGATGCGCTCCACCTCCGCCAGGGAGAGGACCGAGGGCACCGTGCGCCACTTCTTCGGGCTGGTGAGGCGGTCGGTGGGGTCGCGCGCCACCAGCCCCTCGCCCACGAGGAAGCGGTAGTACGAGCGGGTGGCGGAGATGTGCCGGCGGATGCTGGTCGGCGCGAGGCCGAGGTCCTTGAGCCGGAAGACGAACTCGCGCAGTTGGGCGGCCGTGGCCCCGGCCGGCGACGCGACGCCCTGCCCCTCCAGGTAGTCGACGAGGTGGCGCAGGTCCCGCCGGTACGCGGCGACGGTGTTGGGCGACGCGCCGCGCTCCAGCGTCAGGTACTGGGCGAAGGCCTCGAGGCCGAAGGCCCCCGCGTCAGCCGGCACGGTCCTGCCGGGCGCGATGGCGCCGGACGAGCCAGATGATCGCCACCGTGACGAGGAGCGCCGCGACCGCGAGGACCGTGGACGCCTCGGCGAGGGCGTGCTTGACCGCGAACCAGTTCGCGCCGAGGCGATAGGCGACGACGCAGACGACGCCGTACCAGAGCGCCGACGCGAGGATCATCGGCGGGAGCGCCTTGTAGGCGGGGAGCCCCACGGCGCCCGCGAACGGCGGTACGACGGCGCGATAGCCGGGGAGGAAGCGGCTGACGAAGATCCCCCAGAAGTGGTGGCGCTCGTAGAGGCGGCTCACCGCCTGCATCGTCGAGTGGGCGAAGAACCGTTTCCCGAGGGCCGTCTCCCCGAACCGGCGTCCGGCGGTCCGGGCGAGCCAGTACATCCCCGCCGCGGTCGCCACGTTCGGCACGAGGGTGGCGGCGTACACCCCCCACGGGTGGATCGCGGCCCCCTGCGCGGCGAGGAACGCCCCCAGCGCCACGGCCGTGTCGGCGGGCACTGGGGGCAGGATGTTCTCGAGTCCGGCGAGCAGCGCGATGACGCCGTACAGCTCGGCCGGCGGGAGGCCGGCCAGCCAGGCGATCACCTGGTCGATCAAGGGGAGCCCACCTCCCGCACCGTCGCCACGGCGATGGCGCCGATCCCCTCCCCCTTCCCGACCCAGCCCATCCCCTCGTTCGTCTTGGCCTTGTAGCTCACCGCGCCGGCCTCGAGGCCGAGCGCCCTGGCGGTGGCGTCGCGCATCGCCGTCACGTGTGGCCCGATCTTCGGGCGCTCGCAGAGGATCGTGACGTCCACCTGCACCGGCTCGAGCCCGTGGTTGGCGAGGATCTCGCGCACGCCCTTGAGGAAGACCGTGGAGTCGAGGCCCTTCCAGCGCGGGTCGTCGTCCTTGAAGTGCTGCCCGATGTCGCCGAGCGCGGCGCTGCCGAGGAACGCGTCCACCACGGCGTGCACCGCGGCGTCGCCGTCGGAGTGCCCGGCGAGGCCGTGCGTGTGCGGCACGGTCACGCCGCCGAGGCGGAGGGGCCGCCCCGCGGCGAAGCGGTGGGAATCGTACCCGATCCCGACCCGGATGCTCACGCCGCCTCCTGGATGTGCGAGTAGTCCTGCCGCCGCCGCACCGGCGCGAAGCCGGCGCCGCGGATCAGCGCCTCCATCTCCTCCGCCGTGGTGCGGTAGGTCGTGCCCGCGGCCGAGACGACGTTCTCCTCCATCATCAGCGACCCGAAGTCGTTGGCGCCGAAGCGGAGCGCGATCTGGCCGATCTTCATCCCCATCGTGACCCAGCTCGCCTGGAGGTTGTCGAAGTTGTCGAGGGCGAGCCGCGCGATGGCCAGCGTCCGGAGGTACGTCACGGCGTCGAGCTTCGGCTGGTCCGCCATCGCCGAATGCTCCGGCTGGAGCGGCCAGGAGATGAACGCGGTGAAGCCGTGCGTCCGCGCCTGCTGCTCGCGGAGCCGCAGCATGGATTCGATGCGCTCGGCGTGGGTCTCGCCGATCCCGTACATCATCGTGGCCGAGGTGCGCATCCCGTGGCGGTGCGCGGAGTCCATCACCGCGAGCCATTCGTCGGTCATCGCCTTCTTCCCCGCCACGAGCTTCCGCACGCGGTCCACCAGGATCTCGCCGCCGCCCCCGGGGATGGAGTGCAGCCCCGCCTGCGCCAGCGCCTCCACGACCTCGTCCACCGACATCCGGAAGCGCTTGGCGAAGAACTGCACCTCGGACGGGGAGAAGCCGTGCACGTGGATCGGGTGGTGCCGCGCGATGTACTGCAGCAGGTCCAGGTACCACTGGAACGGGATGTACGGGTTGTGCCCGCCCTGGAGGAGGATCTGCACCGCGCCGATGGCCTTGGCCTCGTCGATCTTCTTCCCGATCTCCTCGAACGACAGGACGTACCCCTCGGCATGCTTCGGCCGGCGGTAGAACGCGCAGAACTTGCAGTCGGCGACGCACACGTTCGTGTAGTTGATGTTGCGGTCCACGATGAACGTGACGATGTCCTCGGGGTGCCGCGCGCGGCGCTCGGCGTCGGCCAGCGCCCCCAGCTCGGTGAGGGAGGCGCGGTCGTACAGCTCGAGGAGCTCGGTGGCTTCGGACACGTTCCCTCCTACGCCGCGCCGAGGAAGGCCAGCGTGCCGTCGGGTACGACCCCGCGCGCGGCCAGCCGGCGCAGGAAGTCGGTGAGGCCGGCGAGGTGCCGGTACGACAGGCCGTAGTCGAGGCCGCTCAGGTACGCGGCGCACGCGGCCCGGTCCACGCCGGTGGCGGCCGCCGCCTGCGCCGCCAGTCCGTCGAGGTGCGCGAGCCCCCACTTCCGGCTGGCGAGCAGGGCGCGGTGCACGTCGCGCACGGCGGCGCCGTCGGCATCCCGGCGCGCGGCCCAGACCGCGAACACGAACGGGAGCCCCGTCCACGCCTTCCACGCCTCGCCCAGGTCCGTCACGAAGGGGTACGTGTGGCGCGCGCCGAGGAGCAGGGCGGCGTCGCCGATGACCAGCACCGCTTCGTGGGGCACGGCGGCCAGGAGGTCCAGGTCCCCCGGCTCGGCCGGCGCCTGCGCCGTCTCGAACGCGACACCCCAGCGGTCGCGCGCCAGGAGGTCGAGGAGGAGGACGGAGGTCCGCGAACTGGCCGAGACGAGGACGCGGGTGCCGCCGAGCTCCTCGGGGGGCCTGCGGCTGAAGAGGAGGACGCTGCGCACCGGGCCGTCAGAGCTGATGGCGAGGTCGGGGAGCAGCTCGTACGCGCTCCCCTGCTCCGCGTACGCCACCGCCGAGACGACGCTCACGTCGAGGCGGCCGTCGGCGAGGCGGTCGTTCAGCTCGGCGGGCGTCCCCGACACGACCGTCGCCGGGCACGCGACCACGCCGCGGTCCATCGCGGCGTAGACCGGATAGCAGTTGACGTAGGGGATCCGGCCGAGGCGCATCAGTCGAAGGTGCGGACGACGTTGTAGAGCGAGTCGCGCTCGACCGGCACCTTGCCGGCGCCCTGGATCAGCCGGATCAGCGCCTCGTACGACATCTCCATCGGCGTCTCGGCGCCCGCCTCGTGGTAGACGCGCTCGTAGACGACCGTCCCCTCGATGTCGTCGCAGCCGAAGTCGAGCGCCACCTGGGAGACGAAGGCGGTCACCATCGGCCAGTGCGTCTTCACGTGCGGGATGTTGTCGAGCGCCAGCCGCCCGATGGCGACGTTCTTGAGGTCGTCGATGCCCATCGTCTGCCGGCCCACCCACCCCATCTGGGTCCCGAGCTCGTTGTGGTCGGGATGGTACGCCAGGGGGATGTAGGTGAGGAAGCCGCCCGTCTCGTCCTGGAGCGCACGGAGCGTCAGCAGGTGCTCGGCCTTGTCCTGCGCCGTCTCCACGTGGCCGTAGAGCATCGTGCAGTTGGACGGGATGCCGAGGGTGTGCGCCTCGCGGTGCACGGCGATCCACTCCTCGCCGACGAGCTTCCGGTCGGCGATGGTGGCGCGCACGGCGGTGCTGAACACCTCCGCGCCGCCCCCCGGGAGGCTCGTGAGCCCCGCGTCCCTGAGGGCGAGGAGGACCTCGCGGATGGAACTCTTCTCGAGTCGCGCCAGGTGGGCGATCTCGACCGCCGTCAGGGCCTTGATGTGGACGCCGGGATGGGCCTCCCGCAGCGCCCGCATCATGTCGGTGTAGTACTGGAGCGGCAGGTTCGGATGCAGCCCGCCGACGATGTGGAACTCCCTGGTGGGGGCCGACTTCGCCCCTCCCGCCTCCTGCAGCACTTCCTCGATCGTGCGGGTGTAGGCCCCCTCCTCCTTCGGCAGGCGCGCGAAGGAGCAGAAGACGCACACGTTCCGGAGGACGCAGACGTTGGTCGGGTTGATGTGCTGGTTCGCGGCGAAGAAGACGCGGTCGCCGTGCTTGGCGCGATTGGCCCGCTCGGCCAGGGCGCCGAGCCCGACGACGTCGTGGCTCTCATAGCAGGTCACGATGTCGGCGGCGTCGAGCCGTTCGCCGGCGAGGAGCTTCTCGGCGACCGGTCTCAGGGCCTCGTCGGCGATCGGGTCGGCGTCTGCGTGCAGCGCGGTGGCCATCGGGGGCTCCGGCCGCCTACGCGATGAAGCGCTTGACGGCGAGGCTCACGTTGTGCCCGCCGAAGCCGAAGGAGTTGGAGAGCGCCACGTCCACCGTCCGCTCGAGGGCCTTGTTCGGAGCGCAATCCAGATCGCACTCGGGGTCCTGGTGGAACACGTTGATCGTGGGCGGGATGATGCCCCGCTGGATCACCAGCGTGCAGATGGCGAACTCCAGCGACCCGGTCGCGCCCAGCAGGTGCCCGGTCATCGACTTGGTGGAGCCCATCACGAGCCGGCGCGCCTGGTCATCGCCGAAGACCGCCTTGACGGCGCGGGTCTCGGCCACGTCGCCGTGCGGTGTGGACGTGCCGTGCGCGTTCACGTACGCGATGTCCTCCGGCGCGATGTGGCCGTCCGCGAGGCAGTTGCGCATCGCCAGCTGCGCCCCGCGTCCGTCCGGGGCCGGCTGGGTGATGTGATAGGCGTCGGCGCTCATGCCGAAGCCGGCCACCTCGCCCAGGATGGTCGCGCCGCGGGCCTCGGCGTGATCGAGGCCCTCGAGGATCACGACGCCCGCCCCCTCGCCGATGACGAAGCCGTCGCGGTCCCGGTCGAAGGGGCGCGAGGCGGTCTTCGGGTCGTCGTTCCGGGTGGAGAGGGCCCTCATGGCGGCGAAGCCGGCGACCGTGAGCGGCGTGACCGCCGCCTCGCTCCCGCCCGCCAGCATCAGGTCGGCGTCGCCGTCCTGAATCAGGCGGCACGCCTGGCCCACGGCGTGCGCGGAGGACGCGCAGGCGGACACGGTGCAGTAGTTCGGTCCCGTCAGGCCGAATCGGATCGCGGCGATGCCCGCCGCGATGTCCGGGATGAACATCGGGACGAAGAAGGGGGAGACGCGGGACGGCCCCTGCTCGATGAAGATCCGCGCCTGGTCCTCGAAGGTCTGCATCCCCCCGATCCCGCTGCCGAGCAGCACCCCGCACCGTTCCGGCCGGGGGAACCCTCCGCCGAGGCCGGCCGAGTCGACCGCCATCTGCGCGGCCGCGAGGCCGTACTGCAGGAAGAGGTCGTAGCGCCGGGCCTCCTTCTTCTCGATGTAGGCCAGGCCGTCGAAGTCCTTCACCTCGCAGGCGAACGTGACGTCGAGGGCGGACGGATCGAATCGCGCGATCCGCGCAGCCCCCGAGCGCCCGGCGACCAGGGCAGCCCACGTCTCCTCGACGTTGTTGCCCACCGGCGTCACCAGCCCGAGGCCGGTGACGACGACCCGACGCCGCACTACTTGTCGCCCATCCTCTGATGCAGGTAGCCGAGCGCGTCGCCCACCGTGCGCAGCTTCTCGGCTTCCTCATCGGGGATGTCGATGTCGAACTCCTTTTCGAAGGCCATCACGAGCTCGACGGTGTCGAGGCTGTCGGCACCGAGGTCCTCCATGAAGCTCGCCTCGCTCGTCAGCTTCTCGCGCTCGACGCCGAGCTCCTCGGCGATGATGTCCTTCACCTTGTTTTCGAGCTCAACCTTGTCCGCCATGAGATGCACTCCCCCCTGGTCAGTGGAGCCTACATCACCATCCCGCCGTCGACGACGATGACTTGGCCCGTAATGTACGATGCGGCATCCGATGCGAGGAAGCCCACGACCGCGGCGACGTCCTCGGGCGTCCCGAGGCGCCCGAGCGCGATCTGCGCGCTCAGCGCCTCCCGGGCCTCGGCCGGCAGCCGTGCGGTCATGTCCGTCTCGATGAAGCCCGGCGCCACGGCGTTCACCCGGATGTTCCGGGAGGCCAGCTCCCTGGCCACGCTCTTCGTCAGGCCGATGAGCCCCGCCTTCGAGGCCGCGTAGTTGGCCTGCCCCTTGTTCCCGATCATCCCGACGACGCTGGTGATGTTGATGATGCGGCCGGAGCGGCGCTTCATCATCCCGCGGGTCACCGCCTTCATCGTGAGGTAGGCGGCCTTGAGGTTCACGTCCAGCACCTGGTCCCACTGCTCCTCGGTGAGCCGCGCGAGGAGGTTGTCGCGGGTGATGCCGGCGTTGTTGACCAGCACCTCGATCGGGCCGAGGTCCTTCTCCACCTCCGCGACGCAGGCGTCGATGGCGGCGCCGTCCACGACGTCGATCCGGAAGCCCTTGGCGCCGCAGGCGATGTCGGCCGCCACCTCGAGGGCGTGCTCGTAGTCCCGGTCGAGGACCGCGACCTTGGCGCCGCCGCCGCAGGCCAGCTCCGTCGCGATGGCCTTGCCGATCCCGCGGCCCGCGCCGGTGACCATCGCCACCTTGCCGTCCAGGTCCAGATTCATCCCGCCTCCACGAACGACGCCACCTCTGCCGCGGTCCCGAGATTCACCGTCGCGCAGCCCTCCACGATCCGCTTCGCGAGCCCGGTCAGCACGCTACCGGGCCCGATCTCGACGAACCGGGCGCCCGCCCCCGCCACGTCGGCGAGGCGCCGCACCCCTTCCACCCAGCGTACGGGACTCGTCAGCTGCTCCGCCAGGCGCCGCCGCGCGGTCGCGGCGTCGCGCACCGGCTCCGCGCTGGCGTTGGCGACCACCGGGAACGCCGGCGGCCGCACCGCCGCCGCGTCGAGATCGGCCGCGAACGCCCGCGCCGCCGGCTCCATCAGCGGCGAATGGAAGGCGCCGCTCACCCGCAGCGGGATGACCCGCTTGGCGCCCGCCGCCTTGAGGAGCGCGCCGGCCCGGGTGACGGCCCCCGGGTCGCCGGAGATCACCGTCTGGTCGGGAGCATTGAAGTTGGCGGCCACCACCACCTCGCCCGCCGTGCTCGCCTCGCGGCACGCCCGCGTCACCTGGTCGGCGTCGAGGCCCATCACCGCCGCCATCGTCCCGGGGCGCGCCTCGCCCGCCGAGCGCATCAGGTCGCCGCGCCGCCGCACCAGCCGGGCCGCGTCACGCAGATCGAGCGCGCCGGCCGCCACATAGGCGCTGTACTCGCCGAGGGAGTGTCCCGCCGCCGCCGCGACCGTCCCGGCCAGCCGCCCCCCCACTACCGCCCACACCGCCGCCGAGTGCGCGAGGATGGCGGGCTGGGCGTGGTCGGTCCGGGTCAGCAGGTCTTCCGGGCCCTCCCACATCACCTGCGAGAGCGCGAAGCCCAGCGCGTCGTCGATGGCGGCGAAGGTGTCGCGGGCCGCGGGGAACGCCTCGGCCAGATCCTTGCCCATCCCGACCTTCTGTGCGCCCTGGCCGGGACAGAGGAGGACGGCGCTCACCACCGGAGGAGGATCGAGCCCCAGGTGAATCCGGCGCCGAAGGCCACCAGCAGGATCGTCATCCCCGGCTTGACGAGCCCGGCGCGGCGCGCCTCGTCGAGCGCCAGCGGGATGGAGGCCGAGCTGGTGTTGCCGAAGCGGTCCACGTTGATGAACACGCGCTCCATCGGGATGTGCGCGTGCTCCGCCGTGGCCTCGATGATCCGGATGTTCGCCTGATGGGGGATCATGAGGTCCACCTGCTCCCCCGTGATCCCCGCCTGCTCGAGGGCGCGATCGGCGGCGTCCGCCATCGAGCGGACCGCCGACTTGAAGACCTCGCGGCCCGCCATCTTGATGAAGTAGCTGCGGTCCTTGAGCATCTGCTCGCTCGGCGGGGCGACCGAGCCGCCGCCGGGCCGGTACAGCAGCTCGGCGAGGCGGCCGTCCGACTTGAGGTGGCCCGCGATGATCCCCCGCGTCCCGTCGCTGGCCGTCAGGACCGCGGCGCCGGCACCGTCGCCGAAGAGGACCGCGGTGGAGCGGTCGGTGTAGTCGGTGATCGCGCTGAGCTTCTCGGAGCCGACGACCAGCAGCCGCTTGGCGAAGCCGGAGGCCAGCAGGGACTCGCCCACGAGGAGGGCGTAGAGCCAGCCGCTGCACGCCGCCCCGATGTCGAAGGCGGCCGCGTTCGTCGCGCCGAGGAGCGCCTGCAGGTCGCACGCCGCCGAGGGCAGCGGGCGGTCGGGCGTCGCGGTCGAGACGATGATGCCGTCGAGGTCGGTGGGCGCGAGGCCCGCCTCCTGGAGCGCCAGGAGACTCGCCTCGCGCGCCATCACCGCGACGGTCTCGTCGGGGCCGGCGATGTGGCGCTCGCGGATCCCGGTCCGCTCGCGGATCCAGGTGTCCGACGTGTCCAGCATCCGCTCGAAGTCGGCGTTGGTCAGGATCTTGCCGGGGCTGTAGGTCCCCAGCCCCGCGAAGGCCGCGACGGGACGCTTCACGCCGTCCGTCCGCCTTCGGCGAACTCCCGGCTCATGTCCTGGGCGAGGTGGTTCCGGGCCGCGCGCTCCGCGACGCGGATGGCGTTGCGGAACGCCGCGGGGGACGAGCGGCCGTGGCAGATGATGGAGACGCCCTGCACCCCGAGGAGGGGCGCGCCGCCGTACTCGGCGTAATCGAGCCGCTTCACGACGCGACCGAGCCCCTCGTTGGCCGCGTGCACCTCGCCGAGCTCGCGCCGCACGAGCTCCTTGAAGAGCTGCGCCACCGACTCGTAGAACTTGAGGAGGACGTTGCCCACGAACCCGTCGCACACGACAACGTCGAAGGGGCCGGCCGCGGTGCGGCCCGGGACGATGTCCCGCCCCTCGATGTTGCCGATGAACTTCAGGCCGCTCTCCTTGAGGAGCCGGTGCGCCTCGCGGGTGGCCGCGTTCCCCTTCTCCTCCTCCTCGCCGATGTTGAGGAGGCCGACCGCGGGGTCGGGCCGGCCGAGGCCGTCGCGGGCGTAGATCACGCCGAGGTGCGCGAAGCCGACCAGCTCCTGCGCGGAGCAGTCCACGTTCGCGCCGCCGTCGATCAGGAGGACGATGTGATCCGCCGTGGGGAACGGCGTGCCGATGGCGGGGCGCTCGAAACCGGGGAAGAGGCGCAGGATGAGGGTGGACGCCGCCATCACGGCGCCGGTGTTCCCGGCGCTGATGAAGGCCTGCGAGCGGCCCTCGCGCTGCAGCTCGAGGCCGACCTGGATGGACGAGCGGCGCTTGCTCCGGAGGGCCTGGAGGGGCTTCTCCCCCATCCCGATGACCTCCGGCGCATCTACGACCTCGAGGCGCTCCGACGCGCACCCCTGCGACGCGATCTCCCGGTGGACGGCCTCCGCGGGCCCCACCAGCTGGATCGCGACGTCGTCCGCGAGGTCGGCCAGCGCCGCGGCCGCCCCGGCGACCGGGGACGACGGCGCGTGATCGCCGCCCATCGCGTCGAGCGCGATCCGGATCACCTCATTCGTCCTCGATCACGATCCGCCGCTCGCCGCGATAGTACCCGCAGTTCGGGCACACCCGGTGCGGCACGCGCGCCTCCCCGCACTTCGGGCAGGGCGACAGGGTCGGCGCGACCGCCTTGTAGTGCGTGCGGCGCATCCGCTTCTTCGACTTGGAGGTCCGTCTCTTCGGTACGGCCATAAGAGCGATCAGTCCTTGTGGGCCCGCCCGGGGAGAAGGCCGTCGAAGGCCCCCCACCGCGGGTCGCGCCTGGGCCGGCACCCGCAGGGGCCGGCGTTGAGGTTCGCCCCGCACTCGGGGCAGAGACCACGGCACTCCGGGCTGCACTCCACGAAGCGCGGCATCGCGAGCACCAGCTCCTCACGCACCGCGTCCCGCAGGTCCAGCTCCGCCGCCCTGCTCGGGATCACGTAGCAGCCGACGTCCTCGTCGAGGGCGTCCTCTTCGGCGACGAACACCAGCTGGAGGTCGTGCGAGAGCGGCGCGTCCACCGGCGTCAAACACCGCCGGCACTCCAGCCGCAAGACGGCCGCCATCCTGGCGTGCCAGTAGTACTTCCCCTCCCCGGCGCTGCTGAACCGCCCGTCGATCAGGAGCGGTCCCGCCAAGGAGACCTCGGTGCCCTTCCAGAGGGGGTCTGACGGCTCTACCTGCCCCGGCGTCTCGACGGCACCGGCGCGCACCAGCCCCAGGTCGATGCGCAGCATAACCAGTGAAGCTAAACCCTTGTCAGAATTGGGTCAAGCAATCCCGTACCCCGTTCCCAGCGGCGCGCCGGACACCCCCGGCGGGGCCTTCGCTGCCGCCTACTGCAGGTCGGCTTCGGCGAAGAAGAACCCCACCTCCCGCCGGCCGTTCTCCTCGCTGTCGGAGGCGTGGATGGCGTTCCGCTCCTTCGACTCCGCATACAGCGCCCGCACCGTCCCCGGAGCCGCCTCCTTGGGGTCGGTGGCGCCGATGACCGTGCGCAGGTACGCCACGGCGTCCGCCCGCTCGAGCGCGAGGGGGATGCAGGGGCCCGACGTCATGAAGGCCACGAGGGGGCGGAAGAAGGGCCGCTCCCGGTGGACGGCGTAGAACGCCTCGGCCTGCGCGAGGGAGAGCCGCACCATCCGGGCGCCGCGGATCGCGAAGCCGGCGCCTTCGAGGTGCGCGAGCACTTTGCCCGCCTTCCGCGACGCGACGGCGTCGGGCTTGATGATCGCGAGTGTCAGCATGCGGTGGTCAGGTCCCCAGGAGTTTGCGGACGATGTCGCCGCGGGTGAGAAAGCCGACCAGCGCCCCGTCGCGGGTCACGGGGAACCGGTCCACGTCCCTGGCCAGCATCAGCGCCGCGATGTCGGCGATGGTCTGGTCCTCGTCGAGGCAGAGCACGCTTTTCTCCATCACGTCGCTCACGGGCATGCCACGCGGGTCCGTGGGCGCGCCCTTGGCCGGCCGGCGGCGCACCGACCGGACCTGGCCGGTGCTGAGCTGCTGCACCGTCTGCGGCAGGAGGTGCCGCAGCAGGTGCCCATCGGTCAGGAGGCCGACGACCTCCCCCGCCTCCCCCGTCACCGGGAGGGTGCCGATGCGCCGGCGGACCATCAGCGCCGCCGCCTCGGCCAGCGTGGTGTCGGCGCGGACCGACACCGCATGGGGGGACATCACGTCGCGCACGGTGACGTCGGCCGGCACCGGGGTGTCGCCGAAGGTGACCACCCCCACGACGTCGGCGGGCGAGCGCGCGGCATGGAGCGCCGCCAGCACCTCGTCGGAACCGAGGGCCCGGGCGAGGGACCCCATCGTGCGGAGGTACTCCGACGCATCGCGAAGGGGCGCCACGATGAGAGCGACCACCCGCGCGGTGCGGCCCGGATCGCTGACCCTGGCGATGGGCTCGGGCGTCACGCCCAGCGCGAGGGCGACGTTCCGGACCGTGTCGGTGCGGAAGTGCGGGAGGAACGCCCGGCCGGCCACGGAGACGATGTCCTCCGGCCAGTCGCTCTTCAGCATCTCCGCGAAACGCTCCTCGTCGGCCACCACGCCGGTGGCGACGAGGGCCTGCGCGAGGCGGACCGTCGCCTCGCGCACGCTCTCGGTCTCGAGCGGCACGATCACCCGGCGCTCGTCCAGCAGGTCGCGCAGTCTCACAGACGGGCTTTGACCAGCTCCACGACGTCCATCGGGCGCTTCATCACGGCGATGCCCGCCGCCTCGAACGCGGCGATCTTCTCCGCCGCGGTGCCCGACGACCCCGAGATGATGGCGCCGGCGTGGCCCATGCGGCGGCCCGGGGGCGCGGTCTGTCCGGCGATGAACCCCACCACCGGCTTCTTCACCTTCGCCTTCACGAACGCGGCGGCGTTCTGCTCGTCGGTGCCGCCGATCTCGCCCATCATCACGATCGCCTTGGTGGCCGGGTCGTCCTGGAAGGCCTGGAGGCAGTCGATGAAGTTGGTCCCGATGATCGGGTCGCCGCCGATCCCGACGCACGTCGTCTGGCCGATCTTGGCGCGGGTCAGCTGGTACACCACCTCGTACGTCAGGGTGCCCGAGCGCGAGACGAGGCCGACGGGGCCCGGGATGCAGATCTGCCCGGGGATGATGCCGACCTTCGCCTGGCCGGGGGAGATGAGGCCCGGGCAGTTCGGCCCGATGAGGCGGACCCCCTTCTCCTTCAGGAACGGCATCACGCGGGTCATGTCGAGGACCGGCACCCCCTCGCTGATGCACACCACCAGCTTCACGCCGGCGTCCGCCGCCTCGAAGACGGCGTCCACGGCGAACCTGGCGGGCACATAGATGACCGACGTGTTGGCCCCCGTGGCCGCGACCGCCTCGGCCATGGTGTTGAAGATCGGGACCGTGTTCTCGAACTTCTGGCCGCCCTTCCCCGGCGTCACGCCGGCGACGACCTTCGTCCCGTAGGCGATCATCTGCTTGGTGTGGAACGAGCCGTCGCGTCCCGTGATGCCCTGGACGACGAGTTTGGTGTCGTTGTTGATGAAGATGCTCACGCCGCCGCCCCTCCCTTCTTCGCCACCTCGACCGCCTTCTGCACGGCCAGGTCCATGTCGGTCATCGCCTTCATCCCCACGCCCTCGAGGATGCGCACCGCTTCCTGCTCGTTGGTGCCGGTGAGGCGGATGACGATGGGCACCTTGACCGTGAACTGCTTCGTCGCGGCCACGATGCCGTTGGCCACGTCGTCGCAGCGGGTGATGCCGCCGAAGATGTTGAAGAGGATCGCCTTCACGTTCGGGTCGGCGGTGACGATCTGGAGCGCCGCGACCACCTTGTCGGGGTTGGACGAGCCGCCGATGTCGAGGAAGTTGGCCGGCTCGCCGCCGTAGTACTTCACCAGGTCCATCGTCGCCATCGCGAGGCCGGCGCCGTTCACGATGCAGCCCACGTTCCCGTCGAGCTTGATGTAGGTGAGGTTGGCGTCGCGCGCCTTGACCTCCGACGGGTTCTCGGACGAGACGTCCCGCAGCGCCTCGATGGCCGGCTTCCGCTCCAGCTCGTTGTCGTCCACGACGATCTTGGCGTCCAGCGCCACGACCTCGTTCTTCGGCGTCACGACCAGGGGGTTGATCTCCGCCAGCGAGGCCCCGGCGTCCACGAAGGCGCGGTAGAGCTTCTGCAGGATGTCCGCCGCCTGCCGGACGAGCGCCACGTCGGTGTAGAGATGGAACGCGAGCTCCATCGCCTGGTGGGAGAGGAGCCCGTAGCGGGCGTCCACCCGCATCCGGAAGATCTTCTCCGGCGTCTTGGCGGCCACTTCCTCGATGTCGATGCCGCCGGCGGGGCTCACCATCATCACCGGCGACTGGCTGGCACGATCCACGATGACGCCGATGTACGCCTCGCTCACGATCTGCGCGGCGGGCGCGATGAGCACCTTCTCGACCCGCAGCCCCTTGATCGTCAGCGCGAGGATCTTGGACGCCACGTCGGCGGCCTGCTCCGGCGTGTCCGCCAGCTTCACGCCGCCGGCCTTCCCGCGGCCTCCGGCGTGCACCTGCGCCTTCACGACCACCTTGCCCGTGCCGATCCGCTCGGCGGCGGCCTTCGCCTCCGCGGGGGTCGTCGCGACCTCCCCCGGCGGCACGGGGATACCTGCGCGGCGCAGCAGTTCGCGCGCCTGGTACTCATGGAGATTCATTAGACCTCGGCCACGATGGTGGTACCCGTCTCGCCCCGCAGTGCCGCGGGGCCGGAACCCAACTCGGCGATGACCGCCCGGCTACCTCCGCTCCGCACGAAGCTGACGGCAGCTTCCACCTTGGGGCGCATCGAGCCCTCCCCCAGTTGCCCGCCCGCCAGCATCGCCTCGGCTTCCCGGACCGTCATACGACGGATCGGTGCAGCAGACGGCGTGCCGAAGTCCCGGAAGACACCCTCGATATCCGTAAGAATCAGTAGGATTTCCGCTTTCAGCGCGTGGGCGAGGATGGCGGCCGTGCGGTCCTTGTCCACCACCGCGTCCACCCCTTCCCAGCCCTTCTTCTGGTCGCGGTAGACGGGGGGACCGCCCCCGCCGCATGCCACGACGATCGCCCCGGCGTCCACCAGGCGGCGGATGGCTTCGCCCTCCACGAGGCCGATGGGGAGCGGGCTCGCGGTGAGGCGGCGCCAGGTGCCCCCCTTGTCCTTGCCGACCGCGACGCCGGCGGCGGCGAGCTTGTCCTTGCGCTCCACGGAGAGGTGGTGGCCGATGAACTTGGTCGGCTTCCCCAGGGCGGGGTCGTCGTGCGCCACGACGGTCTGGGTGACGACGGTGATGACGTCGCGGTGGATGTCGGCGCGCTCGAGGGCGTTCTGGAGCGACTGCTGGATCATGTAGCCGATCCAGCCGGCGGTCTCGGCCACGAGCACGCCGAGGGGGAGCGGTTCGACCTCGGGCGCGGCGAGCTCGTTGCGCGCCAGGGAGTCCCCGACCTGGGGTCCGTTGCCGTGGACCAGCGCGATGTACCAACCCTCGCGGGCGAGCTCCACGACCGGCGTGAGGCTCTCGCGCGTGTGGCGGAATTGGTTGGCGATGGTCGGCGTCTCGCCCGCTGGCGCGAGCGCGTTGCCGCCGAGTGCGATCACGACCGTCTTGGGCATCGTACCCCTCCGACCCGAAAGCTACCTACCCCGCTGCGCCGGGGCTCTCAGTGCGCGCCGCCGCCCGTCCCGAGGGCGCGTCGCAACGCTTCCATGGCCCGCGCGAACCCCGCCCAGTCGCTGCGCCGGGCGGCGGAATCGAGCGCGGCGAAGGCCGCGCGTGCCGCCGCCAGCGCATTGTCCGTGCCGGTCTCGGCCACCGTCGGCGTCCGGGCGGTGGCGAGCGCGCGCGCCGCCAGCGCGACGTCGGCGCCGACGCCCACGCGCCCCCCCGCCATCAGTGCGACCTGGCTGGCGCCGAGGGGCTCGCTCAGGCGGTGCGCGGAGGCGAAAATGGTCTGCGCGTACACGACGGTCCCGCCCGCGGGAAGGGCCGCCACGGGGCTTCGATGCACGGCGCCGTCGGGCCCGGCCGCGGCGGCCACGGCGCCGACCACGGCGGGGGTGGCGTTGAGGCGACTCTCCGCCGCGGCGAGGGTCGGGAAATCGGCCGAAGCGAGGCGCAGCACGAGCGGCACGAGCGTCCCTGCGGCGGACTCGTCACCGGCGACGAAGGCCACCAGGCGGTTCCCCCCGGCGTCCGCGAGGGGCACGAGCCGCCAGAGACCCCGCCGGCCCTCGAGGGACAGCACGGCCTCGATCGTGGCGGGAGCGCGCTCGCTCGCGGCGCCCACCGAATCGCCGGAGGCCTGCCGGGCGAGCACCCACGCCCCCTGCCCCGGCTCGCCGTGGTGACGCGCCAGCACCTCGGCCTGGGCGACGAACAGCGACGCCGGGTAGCCGAGACGCGTCCGGAGGGCTGCGGGGATACTGTCGAGGGGCAGCGGGGTGGCGCCGGACTGGCGCGCCAGCCGCGCCGCGAAGGCGGTGTCCTGTCCCCTCAGGTAGAGGTGCGTCGCCCCGGAGAGCCCGTCTACCGTCGCCACGTACGGCGCCCGGAGGAAGTTCACCGGCTCTCCCTGCCACTCCACGTGCTCCGCGAGGGGGAAGCGGTCGGAGGCGAGGAAGCCGGCGGCGACCCAGACGAGCCGGCCGTCCGCGAGCACGGCGCGCGGCGCCGCGAACGACGCGTAGGGGAAGAGCCGTGACAGCCGCTGAGGCACGTCGCGCCAGTAGAGGACCCGGTCCCCCGCGTTCGTCCGGTCGCCGAGGAGGGGCGGCGACTGGAGCGCCCACGCGAGGAGAAGGCGCCGCACGAAGCCGTTGAGGCGGATCCCCACCGTTCCTTCGCCCGGGAGACGCGCGTCCTCTCCCACCACGGCCAGCTCGGCCGGGTGCGCCACGAAGCGCACGGGCGTCCCGGGTGCCACCGGAGTCAGCCGCGCCGTTCCCGCCGACGGCAGGTCCACGAGGAGCGGCGGTCCCCCCCAGGCGAGCGCGCCGCGGTGGGTCACCGTCCACGCGGGCCGGTCCCGGGTGCGCAGCACGCCCAGGACATCCGTCTCCGGGACGGCGAGCGACTGGAGCCGCGGCGCGCCGTCCGCTTCCGGGTACGCCGAGACCGACACGGTCCAGAGCCGCGGCCGCGTCGTGTCGGGGGCCACTCCGTCGAGCCAGCCGGCGAGGAGGGAGGGCTCGCTGCTCCACGGCGAGAGGCCGGCAAGCGCCGTGCCGAGCGCGTCGAGGCTGTCGGCGTCGGCGGCGCCCGATGCGGAGAGGGCCCGGGGCGCCACCCCGGAGACGCCCAGCCCCGCGCGGGCGTAGCGATCGGCGAGGTCGTTGATGGCCAGTGCGACGGCGGGCTCGGGTCGCCCCCCCCAGGCCTGCCGGACGACCGGCGCGACGTATCGCCCAGCGATCGCGACGACCCCGAAAACGCCCCAGATGGCGAGGAGTCCGCCGCCCCCGCCCCAGCGCAGGAAGAGCACGGTGAGGGCCGCCACCACCAGGCCCACGGCCCCCAGCGCGGTGGACGCCGGGATGCGCATCGCGCGGTCCACGGCGCTCAGCGCTCCGGCGTCGCTCCCGCCTCCGCCCACGAGCTGGTACGCGTCCAGCTGGAACCCCCACGCCAGCACGAGCGCCAGGATGGCGAGGAGCGCCACCAGGTGCGCCCGGGCGTGCGGCGTGACCGCGGCTTGGCGCCGCCGCACGATGAGGCTGCCGGTGAAGGCGTACAGCCCGCCGGCCAGGAGGAGCGCCACCACGACGCCGATCGCCGCCATGAGGTGCAGCGTCTCGAGGAGGGGGAGGCGGGCCAGGTAGAAGGACGCGTCGCGCCCGAGGACGGGCTCGGGAAGGCCGAAGGGCACGGCCGCGCGGTAGAGCGAGACGTAGTCGGCGAGATCGTGGAACGTGGCGGCTGTGAGGAGGCCCAGCGCGAGGGCCACGGCGGCGGCGATGCCCCGCAGGACGGGTCGCGGCACCGCTTCGGCGATCTCGAGGTCGCCGATGCGGCGCGGCAGGTGGACGGAGCCGATGGAGAGGGACACGGCGGCGACGTGCATCCCGTACCACGCCGTGGCGGCGAGGAAGACGGCGGCCTGCCAGAGGAGGCGGTCGGCGACGAGGTGGCGGAATTGGGTCCCCAGCCCGAGGTCCGCGAACCACAGGGCTTCGGTGTACCGCACGGCGATCCAGCGGCCGCCGAAGAGGGCCAGGAGCACGCCCGCCACGGCCGCCACGGCGACACGGGTGCGGCTCATGACGCCTCGATGCGCACTCCCTCGGCCGCGAGCACCCGCACCGCCTCGTCCCGGATGCGCGCCAGCCCCTCCTGGGTGCGCGCCTCGAAGCGCATCACTAGGATGGGCTGGGTGTTCGACGCGCGGATCAGGCCCCAACCGTCCGGGGTGCGCCAGCGCACGCCGTCGATCGTGATCGTGTCGTAGCGCGCGCCGAAGTAGGCGGCGGCCGCGGCGACCAGGGGGACCTTCTGCGCCTCGGTGGTGTCCACCCGGATCTCCGGCGTGGAGATGTACTTCGGCACGTCGGCGAGGAGCGCGGAAAGGGGCCGGTCCGCTCCCGCCACGATCTTGAGGAGCCGGGCCGCCGCGTACATCGCGTCGTCGAAGCCCAGGTAGTCCGGCGGGCCGAAGAACATGTGCCCGCTCATCTCGCCGGCGAGGGGCGCGCCGGTCTCCTTCATCCGCTTCTTGATGTACGAGTGTCCGGTCATCCACATCGTGGGGCGCGCCCCCACCGCGGTCAGCGCCTCGGCGACCGCGTCGGAGCATTTCACGTCGTAGATGACCTCCTGCCCCGGACCGACGCGCTTCGTCAGGTCCCGGCCGTACAGGATCAGCAGCTGGTCGCCGTAGAGGACCGTGCCGTGCTCGTCCACCGCGCCGATGCGGTCGGCGTCTCCGTCGAACGCGATGCCCAGCTCGGCGCCCCGCGCGACGACGTCCCGCCGGAGGTCCGCGAGGTTCGCCAGGACCGTGGGATCGGGGTGGTGGTTCGGGAAGGTGCCGTCCGATTCGCAGTAGAGCTCGATCACGTCCGCGCCGAGCGCGCGCAGCAGCTGCGGCCCCGCGATGCTCCCCGTCCCGTTGCCGCAATCCACGACCACCCGTACCGGCCGGGAGAGGGGACCGATGCGGAGCACGACCTCGGTGCGGTATGCGTCGAGGACCTCGTGCCGCGACACGCGGCCGCGACCGGCCACGAAGCGGTCGCCCTCGATCCGCGCGCGGAGCCCCTGGATGTCGTCCCCCGCGAACGGGAGGCCGCCGAGGACCATCTTGAGGCCATTGAACTCCGGAGGGTTGTGCGACCCGGTCACCTGCACGCCGCCGTCCGCCTGGAGGCTGTGGATGGCGAAGTAGAGGACGGGCGTCGGCACCAGCTCCACGGAGAGGACGTCGGCGCCGGTGGCGGCGAGGCCCTCCACCAGTCCCGCCAGGAGGTCGGGCCCGCTCGGGCGGTTGTCGCGCCCGACGACGAGGCGCGGCGTGCGGCCGAGCCGCTCCCGGGCCTCGGAGCCGACGGCGCGGCCGACCGCGCGCGCGACGTCCGCCGTCAGTTCGGTGCCGACGAGGCCGCGGATGTCGTACTGGCGGAAAATGACGGGATCGATGCGCATGGGATGCCGGTGGGGGGGGCGGGGCGCCGAGCGGCGCGGCGCCCCCGGGGCTTACTTGGGGGCCGCGGGCACTCCCTGCGAGATCGGCACGACCTCGTCGGGGAGGAAGCCGCGCGCGCCGGCGCGGGCGGTCTTCAGGAGGCCGCTGGGCCACACGCCGAAGACCACCAGCGCGACCGCCACGGCGGTCAGGACGCCGCGCATCACGCGCGGCACCGAGACGTCGGCGTGCACCTCGGCGTGGAGGCGCGGCTTCATGTACATGGCCATGATCACCGGCAGATAGTAGCCCGCCGACACGACGCTGGCCAGCACCATGATCGTGGCGAGAAGGGCGTACCCGGATCCGATGGCCGAGGTCAGGATGTACCACTTCCCGATGAAGCCCGCGGTGCCCGGGAAGCCGAGGAGCGAGAGGAGACAGATGGTCATGAAGAGCGCGAGCCAGGGGTGGCTCTCCGCCAGACCCGCCAGGTCGTCCGCCGTCACCGTCCGCTCCCCGTCCCTGCCCTTGTAGACGAGCACCGCGAACGCGCCGATGGTCATCAGGGTGTAGAAGAGCAGGTAGTAGAGGAACGCCGCCGCGCCGCCGACGGAGCCGCTGACGAGCGCGGTCAGCAGGTACCCGGCGTGCGCGATGCTGGAGTACGCCAGCATCCGCTTGAGCGACTTCTGGTTGAGCGCGACGAGGTTGCCGACGACCATCGTGGCCGCGGCGAGCCACCAGACCACCGGGCTCCAGGTGTCGTGGAGGAGCGGCACCGCGCGGAGCAGCACGCGGATCAGGGCGGCGAAGGCGGCGGCCTTCGTCGCGGCCGCCATGAAGGCGGTCACGGGCGTCGGCGCACCGTCGTACACGTCGGGCGTCCACATGTGGAACGGTACCGCCGCGACTTTGAAGCCGAACCCGACCAGGAGGAGCGCCAGGCCGGCGAGGAGCATCGGGTGCGTGGCGAGCTGCAACGACTGCACCTGGAAGCCGATGAAGCCCAGCTTGGTGCTGCCGGTGGCCCCATAGACCAGCGCGATGCCGTATAGGAGGAACGCGGACGCGAACGCGCCGAGGAGGAAGTACTTGAGCGCGGCTTCGGCGGACGCCTCGCGCCGGCGGTCGATCCCCGCGAGGACGTAGCTCGAGACCGACATCAGCTCGAGCCCCAGGAACAGCACGAACAGGTCCTCGCCGCCGGCGAGGAGCATCATCCCCACGGTGGCCAACAGCATCAGCACGTAATACTCGGGGATGAGGATCCCCTCGCGCTCGAGGTACCCGATCGAGAGGAGCACCGCGAAGCCGGCACCGAGGAGGATGATGGCGTCCACCGCCCAGCGGAACGGGTCCACCGCCACGCTGGTCGGGAGCCCCTCGAGCCGGGGGTGCGCGGTCCACAGCCACGCCACGGCGAGGAACGCCACGCCGATGCCTGCGAGGGAGACCCACCCGATGCGCCGCAGGGCACGCGGGTCCTTGTGCGTCCACGCGGCGACGAGCAGGAGCGCCATCGCCCACACCGCGAGGATCGTCTCCGGGAGGAGCGCGATCAGGAGGCCGAGGCCCTTCTGGAGATCGAGGCTCATCGGACGACCGGGGCGTCTTGTGGGGCGACCGTCGGGCCGGTCGGGACCTGCTGCGGGAGGCGCAGCCGGACCAGCTCGATGAACCGCTGGCTCGACGGCTCGATGCGGCGCAGGACGGGACCCGGGAAGAGGCCGAGCCAGACGATCACCACGAGGAGGGGCACCAGCACGGCGTATTCCCGCCGCGTGAGGTCGCGGAGCGCCTCGTTCTCGGGCTTGGTGATCTTTCCGTAGAGCATCCGGAGCAGCGCCCAGAGGAGGTACGCCGCGGCGAAGATGACCGTGGTGGTGCCGATGGTCGCCGCGACCGGGTGCGTGCGGAAGGTGCCGAGGAGCACCAGGAACTCCCCCACGAACCCGTTCAGGCCCGGAAGGCCGATGGACGAGAGGCTCACCACGGTGAGGATCGCGGCGTAGGCCGGCACCACCCGCGCGATGCCGCCGAAGTCGGCGAGCATCCGGCTGTGGCGGCGCTCGTAGATCATCCCCACCAGGAAGAAGAGCGCGCCCGTCGAGATGCCGTGGTTCAGCATCACCATCACGGCGCCCTGGACGCTCTGCACGGTGAGGGCCCAGATGCCGAGGACGACGAAGCCGAGGTGGCTCACGGACGAGTACGCGATGAGCTTCTTGAAGTCGGGCTGCACCATCGCCACCAGCGCGCCGTAGACCATCCCGACGACCGCGAGGGCGATCACCACCTTCCCCACCGTCCCGCCGATCGCGACCGCCGGGAAGAAGGGCACGGCGAACCGCAGCAGGCCGTAGGTGCCCATCTTGAGGAGCACGCCGGCGAGGATGACGGACCCCGCCGTCGGCGCCTCGACGTGCGCGTCGGGGAGCCAGGTGTGCAGCGGGACCATCGGCACCTTGATCGCGAACGCCAGGAAGAAGGCGCCGAAGCACCAGAACTGGAGCCGGGGCTCGAGCACGGCGTAGCGGAGGAGGTGCTCGTACTGGAACGACCAGTTCCCCGACTGCCGGCCGGCGGCGAAGTACAGCATCAGGATCGCCACCAGCATCAGGAGCGAGCCGACCATCGTGTAGATGAAGAACTTGATGCTGGCGTAGAGGCGGCCCTTCCCGCCCCACACCCCGATGATGAAGTACATCGGGACCAGCATCACTTCCCAGAACACGTAGAAGAGGAAAAGGTCGAGCGAGACGAAGACGTCGATCATCCCCGTCGCGAGGACGAGCATCAGCGCGTAGAAGCCCCGCTCCCGGTCGGTGATCCCCTTCCAGCTCCCGAGCACCGCGAGGGGCATCAGGAACGTGGTGAGGAGCACCAGGAAGACCGAGATGCCGTCCATCCCGACGTAGTACTGGATGCCCCAGTCGCGGACCCACGCGTGCTGCGCGATGAATTGCACGGCAGGACCGGAGGGCACGTAGGCCCACCAGAGGCCCACCGAGAGGACGAACTCGAGGAGGGTGACGCCGAAGGCGATGTACTTGGCGCGCGCCGCCGGGGCCAGCAGGATGGCGGCGGCTCCGACGACGGGGAGCCACAGCAGGGCCGCGATGATCCAGCGGTCATAGGCGAGACCGGCGAGGAGTGTCTGCATGGCCTAGAGCAGCCCCATCAGCGTGCCGAACACCGCCAGCACCCCGAGGACGAAGACCACCACGTAGGTCCCGACCTGGCCGGTCTGGAGCCGGGAGCCGAGCCAGCCGAGCCCCCGTGCGAGGGCGGCCGAGCCGTTGACGCCCGCAGAGTCGATGAGCCCGGCGTCCACGCCCTTCCAGAGCAGGACGCGGGAGATCCCCACCAGCGGCCGGACGATCACGCGGTCGTAGATCTCGTCCACGCGGTACTTCTCGAGGAGGAGCTTCGCGAATCCCGTCTCCGCGGGAGCGCGGTCGGCGGGGAGGAGCGCCTCCGGGTGGAGGAGTCGCGTCGCGAGGAAGATGCCCCCCGCCGCGATCACCACCGCGAGGCCCATCAGCCCGAACTCGAGGCCCGTCGAGGCCTCCCCCGTCGCCGCGATCACCGACGCGTTCCGGGTCACGGGCTCCAGCCAGTGATGCAGGGTGGCGACGTGCGGCAGGTTCAGCGCGCCCCCGAGGACGGTCAGTACCGCGAGGGCTACGAGGGGCCCCGTCATCACCGCCGGCGACTCGTGGAGATGCGGCCGCTCGAGGTCCCCGGTCCGGTTCGGCCCGTGGAAGGTGTAGAGCATCAGGCGCGTCATGTAGAACGCCGTGAGGAGCGCGCCCACGAGTCCGAACGCCCAGACCGCGTAGTAGAAGGGATCCTGCGCGCCGCGGATGAACGCGGCGAGGAGGATCTCGTCCTTCGAGAAGAAGCCGGCGAGGGGGGGGATCCCGGCGATGGCCAGCGTCGCCACCCACATCACCTTCGCCGTGATGGGCAGGTGGGCCCCGAGGCCGCCCATGTTCCGCATGTCCTGCGCATCGGCGTGGCTGTGCGTGTGGTGGTAGGCGGCGTGCATCGCGTGGATGACGCTCCCCGAGCCGAGGAAGAGGAGCGCCTTGAAGAAGGCGTGCGTGACCAGGTGGAAGACCCCGGCCGCGTACGCCCCCGCCCCGACCCCGATGAACATGTATCCCAGCTGCGACACCGTGGAGTAGGCCAGGACCTTCTTGATGTCCCACTGCTTGAGACCGATGGTCGCCGCGAAGAGGGCCGTAAGGGCGCCCACGCCCGCCACCACCGCCGCGGCGGCGGGGGCCAGCGCGAAGAACACGTTCGCCCGGACGACGAGGAAGACGCCGGCCGTCACCATCGTGGCGGCGTGGATCAGGGCCGAGACGGGGGTCGGGCCGGCCATCGCGTCGGGGAGCCAGACGTAGAGCGGGATCTGGGCTGACTTGCCCGCGCAGCCGAGGAAGAGGAGGAGCGCGATTGCCGTGCCCGTTC
>JADGQW010000284.1 GCA_017881505.1 Gemmatimonadales bacterium | reverse complement strand
TGCCGGGGCCATCGTTGCCGGCGCTGATCGCGAAGACGACGTCGGGATGCCGGACGAGGAAGGCGTCCACCAGGGAGTCCATCGAGGCGCCCCCCTCGATCTCGTTCCCGATGCCGAAGGACATGTTCATCACCAGCGGCAGCCGGTGCTCCGCGGCGAACCGGGCGGCGTATTCCATCGCGCGGATCATCGAACCGGTGGTGGAGATCCCGCCGCGGGCGTTGTCGGCGATCTTGAGGGCGATGACCTGCGCACCAGGCGCCACGCCGTCGAAGCCCGTCACGCCGTAGAGATCGTGACCGGTGGCGATCCCGGCGACGTGGGTGCCGTGGCCGGCGGTATCGAGGAAGAAGGAGGCCTGCGGGCACCCCGGATGCGCGGGGTCGTCGCCGAGATTCACCGCGGCGGTGATGGGTCCCGTGCCGCGGTGCGCGCTCCCCTTGCGGAAGGTGAACGTCTCGCGGCGCACGAGATAGTCGGCGACGGCGGTCTCGTCGGCGAAGGTGCCGTCGGCGTTGGTGTCCACGAACACGAGCCACCCCGACGTCCCGCGCACGACCACCACGCCGTACCGGTCGCGGTTCGTGCCGTTGCCGTTGAAATCGGCGGCGGGGGCGTCGCCGAAGGGCAGCTCCTCGAGCACGCCGCCGAACATCTCCGGCCCCACGGCCGCGGCGCGGACCGTCGCGGCGCCCGAGACGCTGAGCCCGCCGGGGAGCACGATGCGGCCATCCGCCCCGGCGATGACGGGCGCCAGGGCGACGTCGCCCTCACCGGAGAAGTTCCGGAGGTCGAGGAGCTTCGGGCTGCCGGTGGAGGTGGCCTGGAGCCCGAGGACGCCCGGGTCCACGCCGCTGTCGAGGATGGCGATCAGGACGCCGCGGCCGTCGTACAGCGGGTGCAGGGCGCGGAACTGGGGGACGCCGGCGCTCGCCAGCGGCATCAGGCCGAGCTGGTAGGCCACCTCGGGGGGCGCGACGCGGTGCGGCGCCTCCGCGGCCTGGGCTTGCGACGGCGCGGGCTCCTCGGCCGGCGGCTTCGGCCGCGCCTGCGCGACGGGCGCCGGCGCGGGGGCCGGTGGCGGCGCGACGTGGGTGCAGGAGACGGCGAGCGCGGCGAAGGCGGCGAGGGGAGCGAGGCGTCGGATGGGCATCGGTCAGGCGAGGTCGCTGGAGAGGACGTAGGGGCCGAGGTGCGGCCCCGCGTAGTTGGCGACGATGCGGAGGGCGAACGCGAGCTGGTCGCGCAGCTCCTCCGGCGCCAGGATCGCGTCCACGAAGCCGCGCGCGGCGGCGTGAAGGGCGTCGAGCTGGTGCTCGTAATCGTCGCGCATCGCGTCCACGGCGGCCGCGAGCTTCGGCGTCGGGCCGCCGGCCGCCGCGGCCTTCGCGAGCTCGGGCCCGTAGACGGCGCCGATGGCGGACTCCCCCTCCATCACGCCCATCCGGCCCGTGGGAAGGGAGAAGATGAAGTCGGGGTCGAACCCCTGCCCCGCCATCGCGTAGTAGCCGGCGCCCGACGCGTGGTTGACCGTCAGTACGAGCTTCGGCACCGTCGCCGCGGCCATCGCCTCGACGAAGCGCGCGCCGGCCCGGATGATCCCCGAGGCCTCGGCCTCCGGCCCCACCATGAACCCGGAGACGTCCTGCACGAAGAGGAGGGGGATGCGCTCGCGGTTCGCCGTCTCGATGAAGTAGGCGACCTTCTCCGCGCTCTCCGTATAGATGATCCCGCCGAACCGCGGCGCGCCCCCCGCAGCGTCCTTCACGAGCCCGCGGTGGTTGGCGATGACCGCGACGGTGCGGCCCCCGATGGCGCCGTGGCCGCAGATCATCTCCCGCGCGTGGTCGGCCTGGAACTCGTCGAGGCGCCCCGCGTCGAGGAGACCGTCGAGGAGATGCCGCACGTCGTACGACATCCGGTGGTCGGCGGGCAGGAGGTCGTACAGCTCCTCCGGAGTGCGCGCCGGGGCCTGCGCGGCGGGAACCGCGCCCGCCGGCGCGGCCGCCCGCGGGAGACGCGCCACCAGTTCGCGCAGGCGGTCGAGGGCGTCGGCGTCGTGTTTCGCGAGGTAGTGCGCGACGGCGCTCGTGGCGGTGTGCATCCGCGCCCCGCCCAGGGACTCGCTGTCCACCGTCTGCCCGGTGGCGCCCTTCACGAGGTTCGGTCCACCGAGCCCCATGAAGGAGGTCCCGTCCACCATCACGATGACGTCCGAGAGCGCGGGGAGGTACGCGCCCCCCGCGATGCAGGGGCCCATCACCGCCGCCAGCTGCGGCACCCGCAGGTGCCGCCGCATCAGCGAGTTGTAGTAGAAGAGGCGGCCCGCGCCGTACTGCCCGGGGAAGACCCCACCCTGGTAGGGGAGGTTCACGCCCGCGGAGTCCACCAGGTAGACGATGGGGATCCGCTGGCGCATCGCGACCTCCTGCGCCCGGAGCATCTTCGTGATCGTCTCCGGCCACCAGGAGCCCGCCTTCACCGTCGCGTCGTTCGCGACGACCACGACCTCGCGCCCTTCCACCACGCCGACGCCGGTGACGACCCCCGCACCCGGCGCCTGCCCGTCGTAGCGGTCGT
>JADGQW010000119.1 GCA_017881505.1 Gemmatimonadales bacterium | reverse complement strand
CGCGCGGCGTCCGGCGGCGCGGCCCGCCACGCCGACGACCAAGCGGCCGTAGGGGACGTCCGCGGGCGCGTGAGAGGGTGAGAAGTGAGGGGTGAGAGGGGACGGGAGACGGCGCGCGTCCCGCGTCTCCCCTGACTCCTCACCTCTCACCCCCTCACGCCTTCCGATCGGTTCCTCCGCCTCAACGCCGGGAGCCTGGTTCCCGTATCCCTACGGACAGGCCGCCCCGCGCGGGCGGCGTGCTGCCCGCTCCACCACCGTCACAACCCGGGATTCCGCCATGCGACGCCTTTCGGCCGTCTCCGTCCTCGCGTTGCTCGCCACGGCGCTGCCCTGCGCCCCCGCCGCCGCCCAGAGCGTGCGCCTCGACACGACGCTCCTCGCCGGCTTCACCTGGCGCCCGATCGGCCCGGCGAACATGGCCGGCCGGATCAGCGGCATCGCGGCGAACCCCCTCAACGCGAAGGTCATCTACGTGGCGACGGCCACGGGCAGCCTCTGGAAGACGGTGAACGCCGGGACGACGTGGACGCCGATCTTCGAGAACCAGCCGGTGCACTCGGTCAGCGAGGTGGCGATCGCGCCGAGCGACACCAGCGTGATCTGGATCGGCACCGGTGAGGAGGACTCGCGCAACTCCATCTCCCCCGGCGCCGGCGTGTACAAGTCCACCGACGCGGGCCGCACCTGGACCTACATGGGGCTCCGGGAGACGCAGGCCATCGGCCGCGTGCTCATCAACCCCACCGACCCGAACATCGTCTACGTCGCGGCCCTCGGGCACGCCTGGGGCCCGAACCGGGAGCGCGGGCTCTTCAAGACCACCGACGGCGGCCGGACCTGGCAGAACGTGAAGTTCGTCAGCGACCGCGCGGGCTTCATCGACGTCGCGATGAGCCCGGCCAACCCGAACGTCCTCCTCGCGGCGTCGTGGGAGCGGGTGCGCGGTCCCTACTTCCTGCGCAGCGGCGGACCCGGCTCCGCGCTCTGGCGGACCGAGGACGGCGGCGCCACGTGGCGCCAGGTCACCGGCGGCGGGCTCCCCACCACCACCCTGGGCCGCCTCGCCCTGGCCTTCGCGCCCAGCAACCCGCAGGTGGTCTACGCGCACGTCGAGGCGGACAGCAATCCCAACCCTGAATCCCTCCGCCGCGGCTTCGTGGCCGACACCACGAAGAAGCAGAAGCTCCAGTCGGGGCTCTTCCGCTCCGCGGACGGCGGCGCGACGTGGACGAGGATGAACGACGAGAACGACCGCCCGTTCTACTACTCGCAGGTGCGGGTGGATCCGCGGAACCCGGACCGCGTCTACTGGTTCGGCGCCAATCTCTCCTTCTCGAACGATGGCGGCCGCACCATCCGCCGCATCGGGCAGGGGGTGCACAGCGACTTCCACGCGATGTGGATCGATCCGAACGACCCCGACCACTACCTCCTCGGCGAGGACGGCGGGGTGGACATCACATACGACCGCGGGCGCACGTACGACCACGTGATGCAGATGGCGCTCGGGCAGTTCTACGCCGTCAGCGTGGACATGCAGAAGCCCTTCTGGGTGTGCGGCGGGCTGCAGGACAACGGCAGCTGGTGCGGGCCGAGCCAGTCGCTCCGCCCGGCCGGCATCCAGAACCAGGACTGGTTCAACGTGGGAGGCGGGGACGGCTTCTACACGGCGATGGACCCCACCGACCCGAACATCGTCTACAGCGAGTCGCAGGGGGGCGCGATCGGGCGGGTGGACCTCTCGACGGGGGAGCGCACCTCCATCCGGCCCGGCGGCCGGCCCCTGTCTCAGCTCCTCGAGGACTCGATCATCGTGACGCGGGGTGACACGACCGCGCCCGCCACCCCCGACCGGCAGCGCGCGATCGACGCCTACCGCGTGCGGGCCCGGGAGGATTCCCTCGGGCGGCCGCGGTTCAACTGGTCGTCCCCCTTCTTCATCTCGCCGCACAACCACGCCACGCTGTACATGGGGGGCAACCGCCTCTTCAAGAGCGTGGACCGCGGTGACCACTGGATCCCGGTGAGCGAGGACCTCTCGACCCGGGACACGATGCGCATCCGCGTCAGCACCAAGACCACCGGCGGCGTCACCCTCGACGCGACCGGCGCCGAGACGCACGGCACGATCACGACGACGGCGGAATCGCCGCTCCGCCCCGGCATCCTCTGGGCCGGCACCGACGACGGGAACGTCTGGGTCACCCGGAACGACGGCGCGACGTGGGAGAACCTCACGTCCCGCTTCCCTGGCCTGGCCCCCAAGACGTGGGTGACGCGCGTCGAGCCGTCGCACTTCGACAGCGCGACCGCGTACGTGACCTTCGACGGGCACCGGGACGACAACTTCCGGCCGTACGTCTACGTCACCAACGATTTCGGTCGCACCTTCCGCAGCCTCGCGGCCGGGCTCCCGCAGGACTTCTACGTCCACGTGATCCGCGAGGACCCGCGGCGCAAGGAGCTCCTCTTCCTCGGCACCGAGTACGCGCCCTTCGTCTCCCTCGACGCCGGCCAGACCTGGGCACGCCTGGGCCGCGGACTGCCGACGGTCCCCGTGCACGACATCGTCATCCACCCCCGCGACCGGATCGCGGTCGCCGGGACCCACGGGCGCTCGATCTTCACGATGGACATCGGGCCCCTCGAGGAGCTGACCGACAGCGCCCAGAGCAGCACCGTGGCGCTCTTCGCCGTGGATCCGGCGGTGCTGTACACGCCGCGCGGGGGCCAGGCGTCGGTGGGCTCCAAGCTCTTCTCCGCGCCGAACCCCCCCTTCGGGGCGCGGATCGCCTACCGCCTCGCCGGGAACCCGTCCGCGGTGGATACGCTCGCCGCGCGGCGGGCCGCGGCGGCCGATACCGCAGGAGCGCAGCCGCAGTTGGAGGGTCCGCAGGCGGAGCGGGCGGCGCAGTTCGGCTTCGCGCCGCAGCGGGCCCCGGGTCGGGCCGACACCGTGACGCTGGTCCTTACGGGCCCCGCGGGCGATACCGTCCGCACGATGAAGGTGTCGGGGACGCCGGGGATGCACTGGGTGACGTGGGACCTCCGGAAGAACCGGGCGCCGCTCGGCCCCGCCGCGCGGCGGGACAGCATCCGCGCGGCCGAGCGCCAGCGGGCGACGCGCGACAGCGTGACGGCCGCGGCGCGCGCCGACACGACCTCGGGACGCCGGCGGTCCCCCTTCCGCGACCCGGAGCCTGGTGAGCCCGGGACGCCGGTCCTTCCGGCGGGGGGCGGATTCGGTGGCGGCGGCGGCGGTGGCGGAGGCGGTGGCCGGTTCGGCGGCGCGGGCTTCGTGGAGCCCGGCGACTACCTCCTCACGCTCAAGGTCGGCACCACGGAACTCCATCGGGTGATTCACGTTGAGCGCATGGGAGGGTACCCGCAGTCGGTGATGGTGGGCGGGGTCCGCTAGAGCCCCTGGACCCCCGCCGACCCCCCCACGGAAGGGGGTCCCGAGCACGAGTTTTGCGGTAGCTCCCTTGCGGGACCGTCTGGTGCGGTCCCGCAAGGGAGCTTCTCTTATGACGTCCGTTGTGGAACCCGTGCCCGCTTCAGCGCCCAAGGCCAAAGTGAACTCCGGACCCCGCTGGGCCGAACTGTACCGCTCGCTCGTCACCACCCCCGAGGTGGCACTTCAGGTGGTCAAGAGCGGCGACCGCGTCTGGATCCACTCGGGCTGCGCCTCCCCCGAGCCGCTCATCGAAGCGCTCACCGATCGTGCCGCCTCGCTGACGAACGTCGAGGTCGTGCACATCCTCACGTTCGGCAAGGCGCCCCACACCGCCCCCGAGATGGAGGGGCACTTCCGCCACAACGCCCTCTTCATCGGCGGCAACGTCCGCCAGGCCGTCAATGAGGGCCGGGCCGACTACACGCCCATCTTCCTCGGCGAGATCGCGCGCCTGTTCCAGGAGGACGCGCTCCCGATCGACGTCGCCCTCATCCAGGTCTCGCCCCCCGACGCCCACGGCTTCTGCTCCCTCGGCGTCGATGTCGGCCACAACCTCGACGCGGCGCGCCACGCGAGGCACGTCATCGCCGAGGTGAACGACCGGATGCCGCGGACTCACGGCGACGCCTTCCTGCACGTGCGCCAGTTCCATGCGGTGGTCGAGACGTCGCGGGTGCTGCCCGAGTTGGTGGGTGAGCCGGGCGACGCCGTCACCGAGGCCATCGGCAAGAACGCCGCGGCGCTCATCGGCGACGGCGACTGCCTCCAGATGGGCATCGGCACCATCCCCGACGCGGTGCTCCGCCAGCTGGGGGACCGCAAGGCGCTGGGCGTGCACACCGAGATGTTCTCCGACGGGTGCGTGGACCTCATCGAGGCGGGGGTGATCACCGGCGAACGGAAGAGCATCCACCGCGGCAAGGTGATCGCCGGCTTCGTCCTCGGTACGCAGCGCCTGTTCGACTTCCTGCACGACAACCCGGTCGTCGAGATGCATCCCACGGCCTATACGAACGATCCGTTCGTGATCGCCCAGAATGACCGGATGGTGGCGCTCAACTCCGCCATCGAGGTGGACATCACGGGGCAGGTCTGTTCCGATTCGATCGGCACGAGGTTCTACAGCGGGTTCGGCGGGCAGACCGACTATATCCGCGGGGCGTCGCGCTCGCGCGGTGGCAAGCCGATCATCGCCCTGCCGTCCACCGCGGCGAAGGGGAAGGCGTCCCGCATCGTGTCGGTGCTGAGCCCGGGCGCGGGCGTCGTCACCACGCGCGCCGACGTCCGGTGGGTCATCACGGAGTACGGCGCCGCGTACCTGTTCGGCAAGAACGTCCGTGAGCGAGCCAAGGCGCTCATCAACATCGCGCACCCCGACTTCCGCGAAGGCCTCGAGCGCGCGGCCCGCGAACGCAAGCTCATCTGACGTAGAGAGGCGAACGCATGATCACCCAGCTCGGCAACGTCACCGTCGTCGTCAAGGACCTGGCCCGGTCCCTCCGCTTCTTCCGCGACAAGATCGGCCTGCGCCTCGCCTTCTACGACCGCAAGCACAAGTGGGTGTGCTTCGACGCCGGCCGGATGGCCTTCTCCCTCACCACCGCCTGGAACCGCGAGGCCAAGAAGATGGTCGGCCGGCGGACGGGCCTCAGCTTCTACGTGGACGACATCGAGAAGACGGTGAAGGCGCTGAAGAAGAAGCGCGTGAAGTTCAACTTCCCGCCGCGCAAGCAGCCGTGGGGCGGCATCCTCGCCAACTTCCGCGACCCCGACGGGAACAGCTACTTCCTCCTCCAGATGCCCGCGGGCTTCGACAAGTAAGCCGGCGGTCCCCATTGAGCTTCCCGCGGCGCGGCGCCACCTTCGGGTGATGCCGCGCCGCTCTGCGTTGGACCCCATCCCGACCCCCGCCGTCCTCCTCGACCTCGACGTCGTCGAGCGGAACGTGGCCGCGATGGCCGCGAAGGCCCGCGCCCTCGGCGTCGCGCTCCGGCCCCACGCCAAGACCCACAAGTGCGTCGAGGTCGCGCGACTGCAGCGAGGCGCCGGTGCCCGCGGGCTCACCGTGGCGACGCTCCCCGAGGCGCGCACCTTCGCCGACGCCGGCTTCGACGACATCACCTGGGCGGTGCCGGTGGTGCCCGGGCGGCTCGCGGAGGTCGTGGAGCTGGCGCGCCGGATCACCCTCCGCGTCCTCGTGGAGTCGGAGGAGGCGGCGGCCGGGCTGACGCAGGCCGCGCGCGAGTCGCGAGTCCCGCTCCACGTCTGGCTGGAGGTGGACTCGGGCCAGCACCGCACCGGCGTGGACCCGCTCTCGCCCTTCGCGCTGGACCTGGCCCGGCGCCTCGCGGGCGACCCGCACCTCCGCTTCGACGGCATCCTCACGCACGCGGGGCACGGCTACGGCGCCCGCGACCGGGCCGCGCTCGTGCGGGCGGCGGCCGAGGAGCGGGATGTGATGGTCGCGTTCGCGTCGCGACTCCGGGGTGCGGGTGTGAGAGTGGACGGCGTCAGCATCGGCTCGACGCCCACCATGGCCGCCGCGGAGGACCTCACCGGCATCACCGAGATCCGGCCCGGCAACTACGTCTTCAACGACTTCGTCCAGCTGGCCGACGGCGTCTGCGCGGCGCCGGCGTGCGCCCTCAGTGTCCTCGCCACCGTCATCTCCCACCAGCCGGGGGCGGACCACGCCGTCGTGGACGCGGGGGCGCTCGCCCTCTCCAAGGACCTCGGCCCGGGCGATCCCGCGCGGCAGCGGGGGTACGGGCCGCTCCTCGTGGGACTCGCGGGGCAGGAGGTGGATCCCGTGCTGCGGATCCGGTCGGTGACGCAGGAGCACGGCGTGGTGGCGGGCGCGGCGCCGGCGGACGTCGAAGGGCGCCTAGCGGTGGGGGAGCGGGTCCGCATCCTGGCCAACCACTCCTGTCTTACGGCAGCAATGCACGATACGTATGTGGTCGTGCGGGGCGAGGAGATCGTGGGGCGCTGGGTGATCCACCGGGATCGCTAGGGCCGTCGGCGGTCAGCGGTGAGGGGTCAGCGGTGAGCGGTCTGTGGTGAGCGGTCAGCGGCGTGTCCGCCGCCGCTCTGGCGGCGGGACGGCACGCCGGTACCTTCCAAGCATGGCCACCGTCTATCTCAACGGGCAGTTCCTGCCCGACGCACAGGCGCTCATCAGCCCCCTCGACCGGGGCTTCACCTACGGCGACGGCGTCTACGAGGTCATCCGGGCGTGGAACGGGAAACCGTTCTTCCTCGCCGACCACTTCTCCCGCCTCGCCGACAGCTGCGCCAAGATGCGCATCGGCGCCTACCTGACGCACCTCGAGGACGTGCCGCAGCGGCTCCTCAAGGAGAACAGCCTCACCGGCGACGCGCTGATCTACCTCCAGGTGACGCGCGGCACCGCGCCCCGCTCCCATGTCTTCCCCCCCGCCGACACCAAGCCGACCGTCTACGGGCTGGCGTGGCAGTTCAACCCCAATCCGGCGTGGACGCAGGGGATGGTCACCATCCTCGAGCCCGATGTCCGCTGGTCGCGGTGCGACATCAAGGTCACCTCGCTCATCCCGAACTCCTTCTCGGCGCAGCGCGCCAAGGAGCTGGGGGCGCACGAGGGGCTCTTCGTCCGCGACGGGGTGGTGCAGGAGGCGACGCTCAGCAACGTCTTCGCCGTGTTCGGCGGCGAGGTGCACACCGCGCCCCTCTCGAACTACATCCTGCCGGGGATCACCCGCGCCATCGTCCTCGACCTCTGCCGCGAGCACGGCATCCCGTGCCGCGAGACGCCGATCTTCGCGACCGAGATCACGCGGGCGGACGAGGTCTTCCTCACGAGCACCGTCTACGACGTCGCCCCCGTGAAGTCGGTCGAGGGGCACGCGCTGCCGGCGGAGCACCCGATCGCCGACCGCCTCGTCGCGCTGTTCCGCGACGTCGTCCGCCGGGAGTGCTTCTAGGGTGGATCCGGCGGAGCGGCTGCAGGCCGAGCACGACCGCCTCTGCTTCCTCCGCGCCTTCCCCGCCTCCGCGCGCGAGCTGCGGCGCGCGGAGCGGGAGCTGGCGGGCTTCGAGCGCCGCGCCCTGCGGCGTCGCGACGACCTCTTCAATTCCGGCATCGCCGGCACGCGGTACTTCTATCCCTGGAACTTCCGGATGGCGCGCTGGCTGAGCGACCGGTACGGCCGCGCGAAGGGGCGCGGCCGCGGGACCGACCTCGCCTGGCTGCGCCGCCTCGCCGACGCGCAGCGCCCCCTCGCGAAAGTGCCGCGGTGACACGCGCGCGCGGTGTCGCCGCGCTCGCCGCGCTCGCGCTCCTGGCGCTCGCGGCGCCCCTCGCCGCGCAGACGAACGGCGCGATCGAGGGCCGCGTACGCGACGCCGCGACCGGCCTCCCGATCCGCGGTGCGCGCGTCGAGGTCGCGGGGACGGGGCTCGCCACGGAGACCGACAGCACCGGCGCCTTCCGCATCGCCGAGGTGCGGGCCGGCAGCCACGTAGTGGAGATCCGCACCGCTGGCTACGCGATGGCGCGCTTCCGCGGCGTCACCGTCCGCGCAGGGGAGAGCTTCGGGCTCGACGTGGCGCTCCGCCCCGTCACGGTCGTGGTGGACAGCATCGTCGTGGCGACGGCTCCCGATCCCGTCCTCGATCCCCTCAGCACCTCCACCGTCCAGCACATCTCCGCCGAGGACCTCCGGCGGCTCCCCGTCTCCTCCATCGCCGAAGCGCTCACCCTGTCGGCGGGAGCGGTGGGGGAGAGCTATCGCGGCGGACGGATCGGCGAGGAGTCGTTCGTCCTCGACGGGCTCGGCGTCAAGAATCACCTCGACGCCTCCACCGGGACCCTCGGCATCAGGGTCCCTCCCGACTTCCTCACGGAGGCCGCGCTCGTCACCAACGGCTTCTCGGCGCGCTACGGCCAGGCGCTCTCGGGAATGGTCAACGTCGTCACCCGCGACGGGGGCGACCGCTGGCACGGGCACGCGGCGTTCGAGTCCGACCGCGCGATGCCCCGGAGCTGGGACCACGGCCTCGACCGTGTGATCGCCTCGGCGGACGGGCCGCTCCCGGGGGGCATCGGCCTCGTCCTCGTGCTCGACGCGACGGGCCGCCTCGACGCCGACCCCGTGAACGCGCCGGCGCCGCCCGAGCCCCTCGGGCGCCGCGCCTCCAACCCGGCGCTCCTCCCGCACGACGCCGGCGAGCAGATCGACGCGGGGGCCAAGCTCACCGTCCCCCTGGGCCGCCGGGCGACGGCCCGCCTCTTCGGCCTCCACTCCCTCGACCAGCGGCAGCTCTACGATCCAGCCTTCACCTACGCCGACGCCTTCGCCCCGGTGCAGCGCACCGCCGGTGACCTCGTGAACGGCCAGCTCCAGCTCCTCCTGGG
>JADGQW010000283.1 GCA_017881505.1 Gemmatimonadales bacterium | reverse complement strand
CCCCGGACGACGTGCCGCGGCGCCGCGGGTCCTAGCTCCTCCGGTAGACGTCCGTGCTCACGTACTTGAGGCCGGAGTCGGCCATCAGGGTGACGACCGTGGCCTCGTCGCTCATCGGTCGTCTCCCTGTTCCCTGCGGCCGTGCGCCGCCGGGGCCGCAGCCCAGTAGGTGAACTCCTTCTCGTAGCACGCACCCTCCAGGTCCACCACACGCCCCTGGAAGTACGCCTGCGCGTCGGCGATGGCCCGATTGTAGATCGCGGGCCCGATCTCCCGCAGGCAGTAGTCGAGCAGCAGGCCGGCCTTCAGGTCGCCGATGTCCTGATCGAGATGCTCGGCGACAAACCGCTTGATGGAGGCGTTGAGCTGCATCGTGGTTTCGGGGGAGAGCTCGATGGTCATGTCGGTCCGCGGGTCGAGGGGGGTGCGCTCAGGGGGCGAGCATCCCGACGAACAGGATCAGCACCCAGAGCGCCGTGTTGAGGCCGGCCACGACAGAGAACGCCACCCGCTGGTCGCGCGCGAGTCCGACGGGGTCGGCGGAAGCCCGATGCGCGCGTGGGGTCGAGGCACCGTGCGCCGTCACTGCCCCCACTCCTCGTTCCAGCAGCGGAGACCGTCCAGCGGCGCGGCCTCGAAGCGCTGGGCGGCGCGATTGACCCGCCACGCGGCGCGGATGTCGGCGACCTCATAGGCATCCACGGGCGGCACGAGTGCGATGAGGCGCCGCTCCTCGTCGGCCTTGTCGTAGCCACAGCGCGTGCTGAGCGCGACGGAATCGCCGACGTCCGGGAGCCGGATGGCGTCCACGATGAGCCACGTCGGGCGCCCGGTGCGCGACCGGCGGATCACGCTGTCGAGGACCAGGACGCGCCGGCCGCCGAGGATCCGCTCCTGAACCCCGATGTTGAGCGCGGTGTCGGCCGGGTAGATCATCCAGCCCCCGCGGTACGTGGCGGACCCGGGGAAGGGGATCGCGTCGCCGAAGACCTTGCCGATGAGATTCGCGAGCCGCAGCCGCTCGACGGGGATCTCCACCGGAGCGCCGCGCGTGCGCTGGGGCGGAGCGGCCAGCGCCGGCGCGCCGGGCGTGTCGATGGCGAGACTGACCTTCGTCCGCCGGCACGCCGCGCTCGACCCCGCGATGCAGAGCAGGAGGAGGACGGCCGTGGTGCGGAGGGTGGTCATGCGCAAGTCAGGCCGCTTCGGGGTCCGCCCGGCTCACTGGCCGGGCGGCACCTTGCGGATGCCGAGGCCCATCACGCGCTGGAGGTCGCGGTCGTACGCCACGACGATGGCCCAGCCGCCCACGATGTAGCGCGCCATCTCGCCGTCGGCCTGCGTGGGACTGCCCCAGCGCGCGACCACGGCTTCCCGCGTATCGCCGACCCGCACCCCGCCGATGTCGCCTGCCTTGCGCGTGTCGAGATAGAAGAGCCGGACGCCCTCGCTGTCGGTGTACGCCAACATGAGGCCTCGGGCGCGGTAGACGAGGCCTTTGCCCCCCCGCCCCATCTGCTCGACGCTGTCCGGCGGGCCGAGCACCGAGTCGATGACGGCCCGCGAGGCTCCGAGGCGGAGTCCCGCGACGCTGGGGGGAGCGTCGGGAACGTGCCAGGGCAGCGCGCCCTGTTGTGCCACGGCGGTGCGCGGGCCGACGGCGAGCAGCGAGCCCAGCAGGAGAGGGATCAGCGATACGGATCTCACGGACGTCCCTTCGCGAGTGGAATGCGGCGGATCTGGCCGTCGGACGCGCGCATCAGCTGCGACGCGCGAACGGGAAGGCCCCAGCCCCCCCTTGGGTAACGGTCGGCCCGCCGCGCCGCAAGACTGCGCGCGCCGTCAGGGGCGTGCGCGAGTTCGGCATCGGCCGCGCCTCACCGGCGGCGGTGCCGTCGCGGCGTCTCCCTCTTGTGCTTGCCCTTGGGCTGCTGCGGCTTCGTGCCCTGCTGCGGCTTCGCGCTCTTCTGCGGCAACGCCATCAATCGCCGGTTCTCCGCCGAGACCTGGTTCCAGGCGGCCTGGAGCCGGGGAGGCATCAGTTGCCAGGCCGCCGGGCCCCGGGATCCCTCGAAGTCGAGATGCTCGAGGTACGAGCCCCGGATCGCGGCGGCGAGAGCGGCGTCCGCTCCAGCGTAGATGCCGTCCACGAGTGTGACGCATCTCTCGTAGGTGCCGAGGTCGCCGCGGCCCTTGGCGGCCTGCGTGAACGCGGCGAACTCCCCCACCTCGTGGTGGGGTAGGCCGCCGCTCTCCGTGAGGTCTTCGCGGAGTTCGGGGAACTCGCGAAGCACGGCGGCTACGAAGTCTTGGGAAGAGTGGGCCACGACATGCTCCTGCCGCTGCCTGACGGACGCGCGCCCGCCGCCGCGTCTACCGGTTCACGAGGATCAGCGCCCCCGATGCGATGGCCAGGATCGCCATCAGAAGGCCCAGTCCCGAGAAGCTGAAATGGAGCAGGGGGATCAGCCCTGAGAGGATGAGCCAGACACCCAGCAACAGCATCCCGAGGTTCTTGGTCACTTTCGGTTCGAAGTTCATTGGCGTCCGACTCCTTTGAGGTGAACCGCTGCCTGACGGACTCGCGCAC
>JADGQW010000282.1 GCA_017881505.1 Gemmatimonadales bacterium | reverse complement strand
CCGACGCGGCCCGCGCGGCCCTCGCCGAGGCGGGGGTGCGGAACACGTCCATCCTCGTGGGCGACGGGACCCTCGGCTGGCGCGCCTACGCGCCGTACGACGCCATCGTCGTGGCCGCCGCGTCGCCGGAGGTGCCGCAGCCGCTGTTGGAACAGCTCGCGCCCGGCGGCCGCCTCCTGGCGCCCCTCGGCCCGCGGGATGCGCAGGTCCTCACCCTGGTGACCATCAGCGAAGAGGGGCTCGTGCTCGAGCCCCTCGCCGGCGCGCGCTTCGTTCCCCTCCTCGGCACCCACGGCTTCGATGCTTGAGCGCCTCGGTCTCTGGCTCGTCGAGGTGATCGGCACCCTCGGCTACGGCGGCATCCTCGCGCTGATGGCCCTCGAGTCGTCCGTTTTCCCGGTCCCCTCGGAGCTGGTGATGCCCCCGGCCGGCTACCTCGCGGCCAAGGGGGGGATGAACGTCTTCGTGGCGCTGGGGTGCGGGACGGTGGGCAGCCTCGTCGGCGCCTACGCCAACTACCTCGTCGCCAGCCGCCTCGGCAGGTGGGTGTTCGTGCGCTACGGGCGGTGGGTCCTGCTCACCGAGCGGTCCCTCGAGCGTACCGAGCGGTTCTTCGCCAGCCACGGCGAGATCGCCACCTTCGTCGGGCGCCTCTTTCCGGTCATCCGGCACCTCATCTCGATCCCCGCCGGGATCGCGCGGATGCGTCTCGACCGGTTCTTCCTGTACACCGCGCTCGGGGCCGGGCTGTGGTGCACGGTGCTCCTGGCCATCGGATGGGGCATCGGCAAGGCGGGGGAGACCCTGTCCCGGGCCGAGGTCCAGCTGTATACCCGCCACGTCATCCTGGCCATGGTGCCCATCGTCGCGCTCCTGGTGGGGGGGTACGTCTGGTGGCACCGCCGCCGCTCCCGTCAGGCGGGCTCCTCCACGCCGACGGCTGACGGCTGATGGCAGACGGTTCGGCGCTGGCGTCCCGCCGCTGGGTCCTCTCCGGCAGAGTGCAGGGGGTGGGCTTCCGGTGGTTCGTTCTCAACAACGCCCAGGCGCTCGGGATCCGGGGCTGGGTGGCGAACATGGACGACGGATCGGTGGAGGTGGTGGGGCAGGCGCCGGAGGAGACGCTGGAGCAATTCGGGAGGCTCCTGGCGAAGGGGCCCACGGCCGCCCGGGTGACGGAAATCACGACTCAGGACGTTCCACATGATCATGTGGAGTCTAAGTCATTCATTGTCAAGCACTAAGGCACGTTACACCACAGAGAATCGAGTGCCGCCGTGTTGGAATCCCTCTACCGGCTCGTACGCGACGTTCCGGACTTCCCCAAGCCCGGGATCCAGTTCAAGGACATCACCCCTATCCTCCTGGACCACCGCGCGTTGGGCCAGGCGGTGGACGAGATCGTGGCGCCCTTTCGGCAGGACGGGATCACGAAAGTGGTCGCGGTCGAGGCCCGGGGCTTCGTGCTGGGGGCGCCGGCGGCGCTGGTCCTGAACGCCGGCCTGGTGCTGGTGCGGAAGCCGGGGAAGCTCCCGGCGGCGACACGGCGGGCCGAGTACCAGCTGGAGTACGGATCGGACGCGCTGGAGGTGCACGTGGACGCGCTCGGGGCGGGGGACCGCGCGCTGATCGTGGACGACGTCCTCGCCACCGGCGGGACCGCTGCGGCGACGGCACAACTGGTCGAGGAGTCGGGTGCGCGGATCGTCGGGCTCTCGTTCCTCATCGAGCTGACCGACCTCGGCGGGCGCGCGCGCCTCGGCCCTGGTCGCACGGTGCACGCGGCGCTCACGTATCCGCGGCGCTTATCGTGCGCGCGGCCTTGAGAAAGCACATCACGCAGGCGAGGTTTCACGGCTGTGTCGCCCCTGTAGCTCAGCATGGATAGAGCAGCGGTTTCCTAAACCGTTGGTCGCGTGTTCGAGTCACGCCAGGGGCATGGTGGTGACCGGACTTCCACGGACCGACCTCGAGGACGAAGGACTTCATGACAGCGCCTACAACCGGCGGGTCCGCTCCGGCGGCCGTCCGTCTCGACTGGCAGGACTGGACCAGGAAGAACATCCGCCGCGTGGGATACGGCGCCGCCGCCGTGGTGATCGTGGCGGGCGCCGTGCTCGCGTACATCGCGTCGGAGCGGAACAAGGAGCAGTTCGCCGCCCAGGCGCTGTCGCAGGCGTGGGGCACGGTCGAGGCCGGGAACATGGCCCTCGCGGCCAACGACCTGACGCGGCTGGTGGAGCGCTACGGGGGGACCCGGGCGTCGGACGAGGCGGTCATCCTCCTGGGCGAGATCCGGCTGCTGACCGGCGAGACCGACGTGGCGGTGCGGGGCCTCCAGCAGTTCGTCGGGAGCCGGCACCCGCCGTTCTTCATCGCGTCCGCCTATGCCTTGCTGGGGGGCGGACTGGAGAACCAGGCGAAGTTCAAGGACGCCGGCGCGGCCTACCGCAGTGCGGCTTCCGCCGCCGACCTCGGCTTCCTCAAGGCCCAGTACCTGATCGACGCGGGCAGGGCTTTCGTCCTGGCCGGCGACACGGCCGCCGCCAAGGCGGCCCTCGGCGAGGTCCTGGCGAAGTACAACGACCTT
>JADGQW010000118.1 GCA_017881505.1 Gemmatimonadales bacterium | reverse complement strand
TGCGGCAGTCGCAGCGACACGCGCATCCGCCTTCACCGTGCCCCGTGGCGCCTTGGCGTCCGGCTCCTGACCCTCTGGCGTCCTGGCGTCTGGCCGTCTGGCCTCAGGCAACACCACCTCCCGCTCCCCCATCTCGGCGAGCTGCTCCAGGTACCGCCGGCGGGGATCAGCCACGGGGCGCGAGGAGCTGGGCGACACGGTCGAGGATCGCTTCGGCGACCTCGTCCTTCGAGAGGAGGGGGAGCGCCGTCGCGCCCTTCGCCGAGACGAGGGTGACGCGATTGGTCTCGACGTCCGGGCCGGCGCCCGGCTCGGCGGCGTCGTTCGCCACCACCAGGTCGAGGTGCTTCGCCGTGAGCTTGGCGCGCGCCTTCGCCGCGGCGTCGCCGGTCTCGAGCGCGAAGCCCACGATCACCGCGCCCCGCTTCCGGAGCTCCCGGGTGGCGAGGAGGATGTCGGCGGTGGGCTCGAGCGCCAGCGTGACCGCGCCGCCGGCACGGGCCGTCTTCGTCTCCGCGCGCCGCGCCGGGCGGAAGTCCGCCGGGGCCGCCGCCATCAGCAGCACGTCGGCGGAGGGCAACGCCGCGGCGACGGCCGCCTCGAGATCGGCGGTGCTCTCGACCCGCACGACGTCGGGCCCGAGGGGCGCCGCGAGCGCGGTCGGCCCTGCCACGAGCGTGACGTCGGCGCCGCGGAGCCATGCCGCCCGTGCCAGAGCGAAGCCCATGCGCCCGCTCGACCGGTTCGTCACCATCCGCACCGGGTCCAGCGCCTCGCGCGTCGGCCCCGCCGTGACGAGCACCTTCCGTCCGGCGAAGGGGGCCCCCGCGCGCAGCAGCCGCTCGACGTGCGCGAGGATCTCCTCCGGCTCCACCATCCGCCCGGGGCCGTCCCCCTCGCCCCGCGCCAGAGGGCCCGTCGCCGGCCCGAGGACGTGGACGCCGCGCCCGCGCAGCACCTCGAGGTTCCGCGCCGTCTCCGGGTGGCGGAACATCTGGTCGTTCATCGCGGGACACAGGAGGAGGGGCGCGCGACGCGCCAGAAGGAGCGACGTGAGGAGGTCGTCGGCCAGGCCCTGCGCCGCCCGTGCGAGGAGGCGCGCCGTGGCGGGCGCCACGACGACGAGGTCCGGGTCCTTCCCGAGGCGGATGTGGTCCAGCGCCCGCCCGGCCTCCCACAGCGAGACACCGACGGGGCGCCCGGTCAGCGCCTCGAACACGAGCGGGCGGACGAACTCCGTGGCCGCGGCGGTCATCACCACGTCCACCGTCACCCCCGCCTCCGTCAGCCGGCGGGCGACAACGCACGCCTTGTAGCCTGCGATGCCGCCCGACACGCCGAGGACGACGTGCCGGCCGGCGATGCCGCTCACGCTTGCGGGCGCCGCCGGCGGGTGATCTTGTAGGACAGCTCGCCGTTCGCCAGCTCCTCGAGCGACATCGTCGTCAGCTTCTTCTCGCGCTCGTAGCTCCGGTCCTTCGGGAACTCGTTCACGAACCGGGCGAACTTCGCGGCCACGAGCACGCCGACATACTTGTTGCCGGCCTCACGCGCCACTTCCGTCGGGGTGAAGATCCTCATCCGTTACGCCTCCGCTCCAAGGGTCAGTCGCTCCGCCAGCGCTCCGACCTCGCGTCCCAGCTCGGCGAGGTCCGGTTCGAGCGCCGGGTTGCGTCGCGGGCGCTTGCTCTCCGCGTCGAGGATCGCCGCCACGGTGGCGACGGCCTCCGTCCGGTCCACGTTGACGATCACGTAGTCGTACACCGCCGCTTCTTTCAGCTCCTCCACCGCGCGCCGCAGCCGCTGCACCAGCGACGCCGCGCGGGTCCCGCCCGTCCCGCCGAGCCGGCGCATCAGCTCCTCCGCCGACGGCGGCACCACGAAGACCAGCACGCTCTCCGGGAACGTGTCGCGCACCGCGCGCGCCCCCTCGATCTCGATGTCGAGCACCGGATGGCGCCCCGAGCCCAGGATGCGGGCGATCTCCGCCTTCAGCGTCCCGTACCGCGAGCCGCTGTACTCCGTCCACTCGACGAACTCCCCCGCCGCCACCCGGCGCGCGAACTCCGCCGCGCTCAGGAAGTGGTAGTCCTTCCCGTCCGTCTCGCCGGGCCGGGGGGGCCGCGTCGTCGCCGAGATCGAGTAGCCCAGGTCCTCGCGCGCCGCGAGGAGCGCCCGCGCGATGGTGGACTTCCCCGCGCCCGAGGGGGACGAGAGCACCAGCGGGAAGGGCGTCACTCCAGGTTCTCGACCTGCTCGCGGAGCTTCTCGAGCTCCGTCTTCACCGCGATCACCGACTGGGCCACCGCGGCGTCGTCCGCCTTCGAGCCCATCGTGTTCGCCTCCCGCAGCAGTTCCTGCAGGACGAAGCCCGTCTCGCGCCCCACGCTCCCGCCCCCGTCGAGGAGGCGCCCCAGCGCGTCGAGGTGCGTGCCGAACCGCACCAGCTCCTCGGTGATGTCCAGGCGGTTGGCGAGGAGGGCGATCTCCTGCGCGAGCCGCGCCGGATCCACCGCCACGCCCCCCGCCAGCTCCTGCACCGCCTGCGCCAGCCGGTCGCGCCCCGCCACGACCCGCTCCGGCGCCCGCTCGGCGATCTTCGCGCGCAGCGCGCCGAGGGTGGCGATCCGCGCGCGCAGCTCCGACGCCAGCGCCGCGCCTTCCCGCTCCCGCGCCGCGGCGCACGCCGCCGCCGCCCGGTCGAGCACGTCCAGCACCGCCGCGGGGTCGGGCGCCACGTCCGCGTGCGCCACTCGCAGCACGTCGGGGAGCCGCGCCAGGAGCGAGAGGTCCACGTCGCCGCTGAGGCCGAGTTCCTTCCCCGCTTCCCGGAGCGCCGCGACCACCGCCGCCGCCCGCGCCCGGTCCACCGTCACCGCGGCCGCCTGGGGCGGCTCCTCGAGCCAGCGACCCGCGACCGTGACGTGTCCCCGCGCGAGGTGCACCCGCAGGCGCTCCCGCAGCTCCCCTTCCAGCTCGGCAAGCTCCGACGGCACCTTGAGTTGCACGTTCAGGTGCCGGTGGTTTACCGTCCGCACCTCGAGGCGCAGCCGGCCCCCCGCCACCGTCCCCTCGGCCGCACCGAACCCGGTCATCGACCGCGGCATCGCGCTCCCGTTCGTGGATAGCCTTGAATGCTAGCCCCCTGGGCTTAGTTCGTAAACTCCCAACGCACGCCGTAGCGCTGCGAGGCGCGCGCCATCAGCGCCCCCGGAACGGTCTCGTAGCGCTCGACCTGGGCGTTGCCGAGGGACCAGTAGATCACCGCGCCGAGGAGCCGGAACTCCACGAGCCAGTCCACCGCGCCGTGTCCGTCGAGATGAATGGCGGAGCCCGTCGAGTCCGTCCCCATCACGCCGTCGCTCCACGCTTCGGCCCCGATCCGGATCTCGAGGTCGAGCGCGCCGCGCCGGAAGTGCGGCAGGAACCGCGACCGGAACGTGGCCTCCATCCGCGTGTGATGCGGTGGCTCGTACGACGCCGTGCCGACGCCGCCGGCCGCGCGCGCCACCAACGGCTCGCGATCCCACCCCGCAAGGGTGAAGTACGGCGTCGGGCGGTACGCGAGCGTCACGGTGAGCGTCCGCAGCCCCTGGCTCGTCCCGAAGGGCACCAGCCCGGCGAAGGTCCCGTACGCCGGCGCCGCGTACGGGCCGTGCCGATCGAGCGCCGCCTCGAGTTCGAGCCGGCGCATCGCCAGGCCCGCGCTCACCGACCAGTCGGTGACCCGCTGCGCGGAGTCCGTCAGGACGGCGGGCTGGGCCACGGCGTCCCTCAGGCGCACCGAGCCGCGGAGCCGCAGCGGCCCCAGCGGCTGCGCCGAGACCGCGGCGCTCGCCTCGCGGGACGTCCGTCCCCCCAGCAGGCTCCGCGTGAGGGCCGACGCCTCCACGGTGATCCACCCCAGCGGCGTCGCCGCGACGCGCGCGCCCACCTCGAACGGCACCCGGTCGTCCCGCACCCGCGCGTGCGCCTCGGCCGACCAGCGCTCGGCCCGGTACGCGAGGAACGTCGCGCCCTGCGCGATGCTCCGTGCCACGGTGGACGCGCTGTCCCCGTACGACGACGTCCCGAAGAGCACGTCGAACCGGAGCCCCATCCCGTCCGGACGGCTCGCCGCGTGGGCCCGCAGGAAGCCGTCTGAGCGCCACACGCGCCGCCCGGGGACGATGAGGGCGCTCGTCTGCGGTTCGACCAGCACGTCGCGATCGAGGGAGTAGCGGATGTACTCGTACTCGAAGCCCGTCTGCGATGTCGGCGCCCACGTCCCCTTCGCCCAGAGCGTGAGGTCGGACGACTTAGCCGGCGTGGAGGCCACGCCGGAGGTCCCGAACCAGTTCACGCCGAGGCCCGCGCCGAGCCCGTTGCCCCAGCGGTTGAGGTAGCGGATGAGGTAGCTGTTCGTGGCGCCGTCGCCGGTGCCGAAGGAGGTCTCGGTCCGCGGGTGCCGCGCCGGCTGCGTGTCGGAGATCAGGTACACGCGGATGACCGTCGGCAGCACCTCCACCTCGACGCGCCGGAAGAGCCCCAGGGGGATGCGCGACAGGTCGTATCCCGCGCTGTCCTCCCCCATCGGATCGAGGGCGTATCCGTCCCAGTAGAGCTCGACGGACGACGCCCCCTGCCCGGCGTAATGGACCACCTCCGGGAACCCGTACCAGCCCGTGCGCACCAGGAAGGTGCCCGGCACCTCCCGGATGAGCTCGCCGAGGGTGAACGCCCCCGACATCACCAGCGCGTCGTGGTCGAAGACGAGCCGAGAGCCCTGCGGCATCGGTCCCACGGGCGGACCGAGGGGGGGAAGGACCGCGCTGAAGGAGTCGGCCGAGACGGTGTCGGGTCGCGTGGAGTCGGCGCGTGCCGACCCGGTCGCGCCACCGTGGGCGGTGTCGCTCCGGACGGGCGCGCCCACGGGCGGCGGTGCGGTCGGCGGATTCTGCGCGGCCAGCCCCGTCGGACCACCGAGGGCGGCCGCGAAGAGGAGGGCCCGGCCGCGCCGCGTCACGTCAGCCCGCGCGCGTCAGCAGGAATTCGGCGAAGAGTCGCGCCGGCACCCCCGCGGGTCCCTTCGCGAGCGGTGGCGAGTCGTTGCCCGTGTAGGCGGTCCCCGCCACGTCGAGGTGCGCCCAGGCGTAGCCGTCCACGAATTCCCGCAGGAACCACCCCGCGGTGATGGACTGCGCCGGCCGGCCGCCGCTGTTCTTCACGTCGGCGATGTCGGACTTGTTGAGCTCCCGGTACTCGTCGTACATCGGCAGCGGCCACACCCGCTCCCCCGCCCGTTCCCCCGCGCGCCGCACCTCCTCGATGAGCGCCTCGTCGTTCCCCATCACCGCACTCACCGTGTGGCCGAGGGCCAGGATCACGCCCCCCGTGAGGGTGGCGGCGTCGAGGACGACCGCGGGCTTGAAGCGCTTCACGTACGACAGCGCGTCCGCGAGGACGAGCCGCCCCTCCGCGTCGGTGTTCACGATCTCGACGGTCTTCCCCGAGTGCGCCTTCACCACGTCCGAGGGCCGTACCGCCCGGCCGCCCGGCATGTTGTCGGTCGAGGGGATGACGCCGACGACGTTGAGCGTCGGCCGCAGCCGGCCCACGACCTCCATCGCCCCGAGCACCGCCGCCGCACCCGACATGTCGTACTTCATCTCCTCCATCGCCTGCGCGGGCTTGATCGAGATGCCGCCGGTGTCGAAGGTGATCCCCTTGCCCACCAGCGCGACCGGCGCCGCATTCCCCGCCCCCTTGTACTCCAGCACGATGAACCGGGGTTCCGTCGCGGAGCCCTGATTCACCGCCAGGAGGGCGCCCATCCCTTCGGCCTCGATCGCGGCCTTGTCCAGCACCGTGACGGCGAAGCCGTACGTCTTCCCCAGCGCCACGGCGGTGTCGGCCAGGTACGCCGGCGTGCACTGGTTCGGCGGAAGGAACTGGAGCCGGCGCGCCAGGACGTGACCGGCGGCGATCGCGGTCCCGATGTCCACGCCGCGCCGCACCTCGGGTTCCTCGTCGCTGGAGGCCACGATGGCGAACGCGCCGACCGGCGGCTTCCGCTCCTCGGGGTCCGACGACTTCAGCTCGTCGAAGGTCCAGGCGCCCTGCTCCGCCCCCTCGACCGCGACCTGCCCCAGGTCCGCGGGTCCGACAGCGCCGCGGAACTCCACCGGGACGGCGAACGCGAGCTGCCCCGTCCCGAGGGAACGCGCCTTCCTCGCGCCGACGGCGGCGGCCCGGCGGACGGACGTCCGCCCCACGTCCTCCGCCCTCCCCATGCCGACCAGGGCGACCTTCCGCGCCGGCCCGCCCGCGACGTGCACGAGGACGAACTCATCCCGCGCCCCGGTGAATTCCCCTGCGGTAAAGAGCGGCGCCAGAAGGCCGCCCGTGTGCGCGTCGAGCCCCGCGAGCGACGCGGGGAGGGCCTTCCCCAGCTTCGGCACCGCCACCACGAGGAGCGGCGTCTCCGCCGCCTCGGGCGCGCCGGCGATCACCGTGATGTTCATCCCAGGTGTCCCACGATCTGGTCGGCGAACGCGGAGGTGCCGACCTCGGTGGCGCCCTCCATCTGCCGGGCGATGTCGTACGTCACCCGCTTCGCCCCCAGCGCCCCCTCGATGCCCGCCACGATCGAGCGCGCCACGTCGTCCCACCCGAGGTGCTCGAACATCATCACCCCCGAAAGGATGAGGCTGCAGGGATTGATCTTGTCGAGGTCGGCGTACTTCGGGGCGGTGCCGTGCGTGGCCTCGAAGACGGCGTAGCCGTCGCCGATGTTCGCCCCCGGCGCCATCCCGAGCCCGCCCACCTGCGCGGCGCAGGCGTCGGAGAGGTAGTCGCCGTTGAGGTTGGGGGTCGCGAGGACCGAGTACTCCTTGGGCCGCAGCAGCATCTGCTGGAAGGTCGAGTCGGCGATGCGGTCCTTCACCACCACCTTGCCGCCCGCACCCGCCGCCGGCACGTCCTCCTCCGCGACGACCCGCCCCGCGAATTCCGCCTTGGCGAGCTGATAGCCCCAGTCGCGGAACGCACCCTCCGTGAACTTCTGGATGTTGCCCTTGTGCACCAGCGTGACCGACGGCCGCTGCTTGTCGAGCGCGAACTGGAGGGCGCGCCGCACCAGCCGCTGGCTCCCGAACTGGCTCATGGGCTTGATGCCGATGGCCGAGTCCTCGCGGATGGCCTTCGACTTCAGCTCGACCATCAGGAACTCGCGCAGCCGCTTCGCCTCGGCGGTCCCCGCGGCGAACTCGATCCCCGCGTACACGTCCTCGGTGTTCTCGCGGAAGATGACGACGTCCAGGTCCTGCGGGCGCTTCATCGGCGAGGGCACCCCCGCGAAGTAGCGCACCGGCCGGATGCACGCGTAGAGGTCGAGGATCATGCGAAGCGCCACGTTCAGGGAGCGGATCCCTCCCCCCACCGGCGTGGTCAGCGGGCCCTTGATGCCGACCCGGTAGGTCTTGATGTCCGCGATCGTCGCGTCGGGGAGCCAGTTGCCGGTCGCGTTGAACGCCTTCTCCCCGGCCAGCATCTCCTTCCACACGATGCGGCGCTTCCCGCCGGACGCCTTCGCGACCGCGGCGTCGAACACCTTGCGCGAGGCCTTCCAGATGTCGCGGCCCGTGCCGTCCCCCTCGATGAAGGGGATGACCGGATCGTTGGGCACCGTGTAGCGGCCCCCGGCGTAGGTGATCGGCGTGCCCTGCTTCGCGTCGGCCATGCGGCAACTCCCTGCGGGGAGGAGGTGACATCGAGGACCGCGCGCCAGGGCGCGGGTCTGCTGGAAACGGGGAATCCTATACGGGGGAAGGGCTTAGGGCAATCGCAGCGGCCAGATGCCAAGACGCCAAGGGATTGGGAACGACGCCTCGCGGCGGAGGCCCGCGGGAGTGCGCCGACCGCGCCTCGCTACCCCTCGGCAGGCGCCGAGGACGCGGTCACGGCGAGCGCGCGCACCACGGCGTCCCGCACCGCCTTGTCGGCGTCCTCCTGCAACGCTTCCAGCGCCTTGCGGGCCGCGGGGCCGCCCGCGTTCCGCAGTCCTTCGACCGCGGCCACCCGCGGTGTGATCGGGCGGCGGCCGAAGAGGCGGCCGCCCGGCTGAGCCGCCTTGATGAGGGCCTCGATGGCTTCCGGGGAGGCGATGCGTCCGAGGGCCCGGTAGTACTCCGACTGCACGTCGCCGTTCGCCTCGGCCTCCGCGAGGGCCACGAGGGGCATCGCCAGCGCGCGCGCGTGGATGCCGCCGATGCTCGCCGCCACCAGGCCGCGAAGCTCCGGCGTCCCGTCCTTCATCGCCCGCCGCAGCGGCTCCACCGTCGCCACCGAGCCGATGTGGGCGAGGGCGACCGCCGCCGTGCGCTGCACCCGCGGCTCCTTGTGCACGAGGAGCCGCCCGATGGCGGGCACCGCCTCCTCCACCCGCATCTCGCCCAGCAGCTCCGTCACATTGCGCACCACGAACCACTGGGAGTGCCCCAGCATCTGCAGCACCGCCTCGGTCCCGTGAGGGATGACGCGCAGAGCGGCGAGGTACGCCTTCCGCTCCTTCGGCACCTCCGACGCGGAGAGGAGGTCCACGAGCACCTCCGCGCCGTCGTGGCCGGCGCGCTGCAGCACCGCGGTGGCCAGGGGGGTGAAGCGCGGGTCGGGGAGGAGGTGCGTGATGCGCTTGAGCGCGTCCTTCTGCAGGATGCGGCGGAGGACGATGCCGTAGCTCGCCCGCGCGGAGCCCTCCGGCGCTCCCGGCTCGAGGCCGATGATCGCCGCCGTCGCCTGGACCGCCAGCTCGAGCCGCCCCTCGTGCAGCGTGTTCCCGATCTCCCCCGCCAGCGCCGAGAGCCGGTCGAGGATCCCTTCGTCGTACGGGTGCCGGAGCACCACGCCCAGCGCCGAGCCGATGAGGGTGTCGGCCGGGAC
>JADGQW010000117.1 GCA_017881505.1 Gemmatimonadales bacterium | reverse complement strand
CTGCGCCAGAAAGGCGAGCTCCTCCCCCGAGAGGGGCCGCTCCCGCTCCGCCCACGCCGCGCTCGTGGCACCGCGGACCAGCGCCGCGTACAGCTCGTCGGCCTCGCGCCGCGGCGCGGTCACGCCGGCCGCCCCGAGGGCCGCAGCGCACCGGCGGAGTGCCTCGCCGACCGTCACGGTACCAAGCTCGGCCACCCGCCCCCTATCACTCATCACCTATCACTCATCACCCATCACTCATCACTGGCGTCAGCCTCTTCCTGCCGCTGGCTGCGGAGCGCCTTGATGACCTCGTCCAGCTCCCCGTCGAGCACGTCCTTGAGATTGTGCACCGAGAGCCCGATACGATGGTCGGTGACGCGGCTCTGGGGGTAATTGTAGGTCCGGATCTTGGCCGAGCGGTCGCCGGTGCCGACCATGGCCTTCCGCTCCCGCGCCCGCGCCGCCTCCTGCTCGGAGACCCTCTTGTCGAGGAGCCGCGAGCGGAGCACCTCCATCGCCTTGATCTTGTTCTGGAGCTGGCTCTTCTGGTCCTGGCAGGTCACGACGAGGTCGGTGGGGATGTGGGTGATCCGCACCGCGCTGTCGGTGGTGTTCACGCTCTGGCCGCCGGGGCCCTGCGAGCGGTAGACATCCACCCGGATGTCCTTGTCCTCGATCTTGACGTCCACCTCCTCCGCCTCGGGGAGCACGGCCACCGTGGCCGCGGAGGTGTGGATCCGCCCCGCCGACTCGGTGACCGGGACCCGCTGGACGCGGTGCACCCCCGCCTCGCTGCGCAGCGCGCCGAAGGCGCCGGGGCCGCGCACGGCGAAGACCGCCTCCTTGAGGCCGCCGAGGGTGGCGTCGGAGAGGGAGATGATCTCGGTCTTGAGCCCGCGCCGCTCGGCGTAGCGGGTGTACATGCGGAACAGCTCGGAGGCGAAGAGCGCCGCCTCGTCCCCGCCGGTGCCGGCGCGGACCTCGACGATGGCGTCGCGGTCGTCGAGGGGGTCGCGGGGGGTGAGGAGCTCGGTGAGCTGGCCTTCGAGCGCGGCCACTTCCGGCTCGAGCGCCGCGATCTCGTCCTGCGCCAGGCCGGCCAGGTCGCCGTCTCCCGCCGCCACCAGCTCGCGCGCGGCGGCGAGGTCCGTCCGCGCCTGCAAAAAGCGCCGCCCCGAGCGCACGATCGGCTCGAGGCGGGCATGTTCACGACCGAGGGCTCGGAACCGGGCGGGATCGCGCGCGACGTCGGGTGCCGACAGCTCGGCGGCCACCTGGTCCGCGCGCTGCAGCGCGGCCGCGAGGCGCTTCAGCAGCAGATCAGGCCTCGGCTCCCTTGTACTTCAGACGGAACCGCTCGACCCGTCCCGCCGTGTCCACCAGCTTCTGCTTGCCGGTGAAGAACGGGTGGCAATTATTGCAGATGTCCACGTGGATGGCGGGGATCGTGGACCGCGTCTTCCAGGTGTTGCCGCATGCGCACTGCACGGTGATCGTGCGGTACTGCGGATGGATGCCGGCTTTCACAGCGTCACAACTCCAAGTCGCTGAAGGTGATGGACAGTCACTTAATATAATCGGGGGGGCGCGCCGCGGACAACCGCCCCGCGACGGGCGATTTGACACTGCCCCGGCCGCCCGCTAAACTATGCCATCTCGGCAACTTAGCCGGACAACCGGCAGGCTCTATGTCCACCGTCGACGACCTGAAGCGGGTCCCCCTCTTCAGCGACCTCTCCGAGGCGGAGCTCGCGCGCTTCGCCGAGGTGGCGCGGGAGCGGGAGTACCCCAAGAACAGCGTCATCCTCTTCGAGGACGACCCCGGCGACGCGCTCTACATCGTCTCGGGCGGCCAGGTCAAGGTCGTCCTCATCGGCGAGGATGGGCGCGAGGTCATCCTCTCCGTGCTGAGCGACGGCGATTTCTTCGGGGAGATGTCGCTGATCGACGACGAGCCGCGGAGCGCGCACGTCATCGCGATGCGGGACTCGCGTCTCCTGGTGCTCCGCCGCGACGACTTCCAGCAGCAGATCCAGCAGCACCCGTCCATCGCGCTCAAGGTGCTGAAGGTGATGGTGCAGCGGCTGCGGCGCGCCGACGCCAAGATCGGCGGGCTGGTCCTCCTCGACGTGAACGGCCGCGTGGCGAAGCTCCTCCTCGACCTCTCGGACGAGAGCGGCGGGCCGAAGATCACGCGCCGGCTGACGCACCACACCATCGCGCAGATGATCGGCTCCTCGCGGGAGACGGTCTCGCGGGCGATGCGGGAGCTGACGGAGCGCAAGCTGATCGACGTGACCCGCCGCGAGATCACGATCCGGGACAAGGACGGCCTCTCGTCGCTGGCCGGGGACCGGGCGTGAGGAACGTCACGAGGTGTCCGTGACCCCCTTCCTTGTTGGCGACCGCCCCCGCACGGTAGCGTCCGGGGTGCGGAACCGGGGCTGCCAGCCGTGAGCACGAGCGTAACGTTCTGGGGCACCCGGGGAACGATTCCCACGCCGGGGCCGCATACCACGCGCTACGGCGGCAACACCGCGTGCGTGGAGGTCCGCGACAAGACCGGCCAACTCGTGATCCTCGACGCGGGAACCGGCATCCGGAACCTCGGCCGGCACCTGCAGAGCAAGGCGGGCCCCGAGGGGATCCACGCGGACATCCTGGTCTCCCACGCCCACTGGGACCACATCCAGGGGCTGCCGTACTTCGCGCCGTTCTTCAAGAAGGGGAACGTCCTGCGGGTGTGGGGGCCGAAGCAGGGCGACATGGGGATGGAGGCGATCCTCAAGTCGCTGATGCAGCCGGTGGTGTTCCCGGTGCCCCTCGAGGCCCTGGCGGCGACGCTCGAGGTGCGGCACGTGAACGCGGAGCCGATCCAGGCGCGGGATTGCCTGATCACCTCCATGCGGGTGCGGCACCCTTCGGTGACTGTGGGGTACCGGTTGAAGATGTCGGACGGGTCCTCGCTCGTGTACGTGACGGACGACGAGCTGTCGGGCGGGGAGTACGACGTCGGGCCGGACTGGCGGAAGCGGTTCGTGGCGTTCATCGGCGGGGCGGACCTGCTGATCCACGACTCCACCTACACACCCGAGGAGTTGCCCCGGTACACGGGGTGGGGCCATTCGACGTACGCCGAATCGGTGGACCTGGCGCTGGAAGCCGGGGTGAAGCGCCTTGCGCTCTTCCACCACGAGCCGGACCACGGCGACGCGGCCCTCGACGAGATCACGGAGCGCGCGCAGGAACTCGTGGCGCGCAGGCACGGACGCCTCGAGGTCGACGCGGCCGCCGAAGGCAAGCAGATCACCCTCTGAAGGAGCACGCGCTATGAAGCGGTTGGCACTGGCAACGTCCGCCCTGGCAGTGACGGCGCTCGTCTATGCGGCCGCCGCCCAGGCGCAGCAGCAGCAGCGTCCCGCGAACCCGCCAGCCGCCCAGCAGGGGCAGGACACGCGGCCCACCATCGCGATCCTCGATTTCGACATCGGGGCGACCATCGGCCAGGACCCGGACGACTACCAGGCGCTGCGCCGGGGCCTCGCCGGGATGACGATCTCCGAGCTGGCGGCCAACCCCGCCGTCCGCGTCGTCGAGCGCCAGCAGATCCAGGCGATCCTGCAGGAGCAGCACATGGCCACCGACGGCAACGTGGACCAGTCCACGGCGCTGCGCGTCGGCCGGCTCCTCAACGCGCGCTACATGGTGACGGGCACGCTGTACGACGTGCGCGGGAACTTCCGGATCGACGCCCGGCTCTTCGACGTCGAGACCAGCCAGATCCTGCAGACCCGGCGCGTCAACGGACGCCTCGAGAACGTCTTCGACCTGGTCAGCCAGCTGGCCACCCAGCTGATGCAGGCCGCGAACCTGCCGCCGCTCGAGCGCCGCGCCGACGCCGCGCCGCCGGCGCGCCCCGCGACCGGCGCCCCGACGCAGAACGCCGTGATGGCCTACTCCCGCGCCGTCCTCTACGCGGACCGCGGCGACACGCAGCGCGCGGTCGAGCAGTACCGCCGCGCCCTGACCGCGTTCCCGCAGTACACGCAGGCGCGGACGGAGTGCAACCGCTTGCAGGCGAACGCCTGTTCGTGATAAGCTGATGCCGTGACGGCAGTCGTCGCGGCCATCGGGCGATCCGGAGCGCGCCGGCTCTCCGTACTCGGAGGGCTGGCGCGTTTCGCGTTGGGGGCGTTCCGTGCGGCGGGGAGGCTGACGCGCGCGGGACGCTGGGTCACGCTGCGCGTGCTCATCAACCAGATCCGCTTCACCGCCCTGCAGGCCGCGGGGCTCGTGACCTTCCTCGCCGCCATCCTCTCGTTCCTCGTCATCTCGCAGACCATCCGCCAGCTGGGCCGGGTGGGCGCCACCGACCTGATCGGCACCGTCATCGTCGTGGCGGTCATCCGGGAACTGGGGCCCCTCCTCACCGCCCTCATCGTGGTGAGCCGCTCCGGGACCGCGATCGCCGCGGAGATGGCCACCAACCGGGTGATGGGCGAGGTCACGGCGCTCGAGGCGATGGGGATCGACCCGTACATCTACCTCGTCCTCCCCCGGATGCTCGGCGCCGTCGTCTCGGTGGCCGCGCTGATGATCCTCTTCGACGCGGTGGCGCTGACCTCGGGGTACCTCGCGGCGGCGCTGAGCGGGATGCACTTCCCCCGCTACTCGAACATCGTCCTCACCACGCTCGGGGCGAAGGACATCTGGCTCACCCTCGCCAAGGGGCTCGTCTTCGGCGCGGCGGTCGCGATCTTCCCCAGCTACCACGGGCTGGCGGTGAAGGCGGGGCCCACCGAGATCCCGCAGGCGGTGACACGCGGGGTGGTGGCGACGATCGTGGCGATCTTCGTCTCCTCGGCCATCTTCGTGGTGATCGCGGCCTGATGCCACCCGCCACGGTGAGGACCGCCCGGACCACCTGGCTCAAGCAGGCGATGAGCTTCGGCGTGGACACCGCGCCCCCCCTCGTCTTCCGGGACGTGGACCTCAAGGAGCGCCCCGACCACCCCGACAAGCGCTTCCAGCTCACCGTGGAGGCGGGGACGGTGGTGGTGGCGATCGGGGACGAGGACAGCGGGGTCGGGGACCTCGGCGGCTGGGCCCTGGGCCTGCGGCGCCCCCCGTCGGGGCGGGTCGAGGTGTTCGGCGCGCCCATCGGGGCCCTCCCCTACTACGACCTGCTGTTGTTCCGCCGCCGCATCGGCTACCATCCCGTCGGCGACGGCCTCTTGCAGAACCTCACGCTCCGGGACAATGTGGCGCTGCCCCTGCGCTTCGCCTCCGACCACCGGCAGGCCGAGGTGGACGGCCGCGTGAACCTGCTGATGGACGACTTCCGGCTCCGCTCGGTGGCCCTGCTGCGCCCCGCGCAGGCCAACGAGGAGGACCGGCGCCGGGCCGCCCTGGCCCGGGCGGTGGCCCTCGACCCCGACCTGGTGGTCCTCGAGGCCCCCTTCGACGGGCTCACGAGCCGCGCGGGGCAGGATCTCCTCGACCGGGTCAGCCGGCGCCCGGACGGCTCGCGGCGGGCGGTGTTCGCGACGGTGCAGGACCTGGTCCCTTCGGTACGGAAGACGGTGCAGCGCGTCATCAAGGTGGCGGACGGCGCCGCCGTGGAAGAGGCCCCGTGAGCGTGAACGTCCAGCGGTCCGATCTGTTCGTCGGGATGTTCCTCGTGGCGATGGTCGCGGTCGTCGTGGCGGCCCTCGTCGCCACCAGCGGCTGGGGCACCGACCGCTACGACATCTTCGTGCGGACGAGCAGCGCGCAGGACCTCACCGTGGACACCAAGATCTTCCTCCAGGGCCTCGAGGTCGGGCGCATCACCGCCATCAACCCGCGGCCCACCGGGAGCGCGGGCCAGCTGGAGTTCATCCTCCGGCTCTCCCTCCTCGACCGGTTCCCCGACGGCACGCCCCTCCGGCTCCCGCGCGGGACCGTCGCCCAGGTGGTGCAGTCGAGTCCCCTCGGCGGCAGCCAGGTGCAGCTCACCGTCATCTCCGACAGCGGCGGGACCCTCGCGCCCGCCGACACGATCAGCCTCTCGCGCGGCGGCTCCGTCCTCGACGCCTTCGGCGCCCTGGCGCGCGACCTCAAGGGCACCATCGAGGCGACGCTGGTCTCCGCCACCACGACGATGAACGCCTTCAAGGTCCTGGCCGAGAGCCTGTCGGTCGCGACGGGCACGGCGCGCCGCTTCATCGTGGGCGTGCAGCCCGGGACCGAGAAGCTCCTGGCGGGCGTGACGACGAACCTGGAGAGCGTGCGCGGCCTCCTCGACAGTACGACCACGCGCTCCGGGGTGACGATGCGGCAGATGGACTTGACGCTGGCGGCGTCGCGCGTCCTGGTCCAGCGCCTCGACTCCCTGACGCGGCTGTTCATCGCGATGGGCGGGGAGAACCGGCCCGAGATCAACGCGATGATCGTCAACTTCCGCCGGATGTCGGAGCAGCTGCAGTACATCCTCGACCAGGTCGGCCGGCGTCCGATGCGCCTGATCACCGGCGTGCGGATCCCCGACACGCTGAGCGCGAGCCGCTCCGACAGCGCGTGGCGCGCCCGTCAGCTTCCCCCGCCGGCGCCGCTGGACACGACCCGGACCCCGGCGCCCGCCCCGGCGCGGGACACGGCGCACGTACCCACGCCCACGCCGCCCCCCGCAGGCGCACTGCGGGCCCCTCGCGACACCACCCGCCGGCCGCCGTCCGGCACGCTGCAGCCGGCCCCCGCCCGGTGAAGTTCGTCCTGCTGCACGGCCCGAGCTGGGACGCCGGGGACCTCAAGGCGGTCCTCGACGCCGAGGACATCGAGCGGCGGGCCATCACCTCGCTGTCCGCCGGCCTCGTGGACGAGCGCCCGACGGTGCTCCTCGTGGACGACGCGCTGCGGCGCCTCCTCGGCGCCCCCGGGATCCGCGCCGCCGCCGACGCCGGGGCCACCGTCATCGCCCTCGGCTTCCCGGGCGAGACGGACATCCCCGCCGAGCTCCCCGGCGCCGAGGTCGTGTCGAGCTTCCTGACCTACCCGCCGGGGCGGCGCCAGCTGCTTGCCGCGCTCAAGGGCGGCTTCCGGGAGGCGGCGGCGCGCCTCGAGGCCTCGCGCTCCCGCGCCGAGGTGGCGGCCCGCTCCCGCGAGATCATGGAGCTGACCCGCATCGGCGTCGCCCTCTCGACGGAACGGAACTACGACGTCCTCCTCGAGATGATCCTCACGCAGGCGCGGCGCATCACGCAGTCCGACGGCGGCTCCCTCTACCTCGTCGAGGGACGGGACTCCCCGCAGCCGAAGCTGCGCTTCAAGCTGACCGAGAGCGACACGCTGCCGAACACGGGCTTCGTCGAGTTCACGATGCCCCTCGACCACGCCAGCCAGGCGGGGTACGTCTGCTCCACCGGGGAGCCGCTCGTCATCGACGACGTGTACTTCCTCCCCCCCGACGTGCCGTACTCCTTCAACCGGTCGTTCGACGAGCGGAACCACTACCGCTCGAAGTCCATGCTCACGGTGCCGATGAAGAACCACAAGGAAGAGGTCATCGGCGCCCTGCAGCTCATCAACCGGAAGCGGGATCCGGCCGCCCGGCTCGCCTCGCCGGAGGACGTGCAGCAGCAGGTCATCCCCTACTCGCGCCGCACGGTGGAGATCGTGAGCGCCCTCGCCGGGCAGGCCGCCGTCTCCATCGAGAACAGCATCCTCTACGAGGACATCGAGCGCCTCTTCGAGGGGTTCGTCACCGCGGCGGTCACCGCCATCGAGCAACGCGACCCCACGACCTTCGGCCACTCGGGCCGCGTCGCGACGATGACGGTGGGGCTCGCCGAGGTCGCCGACCGCGCCACCGACGGGCCGTTCAAGGCCCTGACCTTCACGCGCGAGCAGCTCAAGGAGATCCGTTACGCCGGGCTGCTGCACGACTTCGGCAAGGTGGGCGTCCGGGAGCAGGTGCTCGTGAAGGCGAAGAAGCTCTACCCGCCGGACCTCAGCCTCATCAAGGCACGCTACGCGTTCATCAAGCGCTCGGCGGAGACGGACTACCACCGCGCGCGTGCCGACTACCTGGCCGAGCGCGGGAACGAGGGGTACCAGGCGTTCCTCGCGTCGCTCGACCAGCAGCACCGCACGGAGCTGGAGGGGCTGGAGCAGTTCCTGCGGACGGTGCTGCAGTCGAACGAGCCGTCGCTCCTGCCGGAGGGGAGCTTCGAGGAGCTGCTCGCGTACGCGGAGCGGAAGTTCCCCGACATCGACGGCGCACCCCAGCCCTTCCTCTCGGACGACGAGGTGCGCTACCTCACCATCCGGAAGGGGAGCCTCGACGAGGCGGAGCGGCTCGAGATCGAGAGCCACGTCACGCACACCTACCGGTTCCTCCTCCAGATCCCGTGGACGAAGGAGCTGTCGCAGATCCCCCTCATCGCCTACGGGCACCACGAGAAGCTCAACGGCTCGGGGTACCCGCGGAAGGTGCCGGGCCGGGAGATTCCCGTGCAGACGCGGATGATGACGATCAGCGACATCTTCGACGCCCTCACCGCCTCCGACCGGCCGTACAAGCGCGCGGTCCCGCTCCAAAAGGCGCTCGACATCATGCACGAAGAGGTCAAGACGGGGATGCTCGACGCGGACCTGCTGCGGCTGTTCGTGGACGGGAAGGTGTTCGAGAGACTGGCGTAACGACACCACCAGTTGATACCGCGTCTCAACGGGCGACAGGGGAGGTCGCCCCCGCGTTCGTCATTTGACTCCTAACTTCAGCGCGGCCATCCTTCGGGGGACCTGGCCCCCCATCCGAGCGCACCGGACCCCGTCCTGTGCGCTCGTGCTTTTCTGGGCTTTGGGAAGCCGAAGCGGAGGGCGCCATGATGCCCACCGGACGCGGAGGGGATTCCCGCACGGCCATGCGTGCGTTCACCGCCGCCATCATCCTGGCGGCGGCCGTCGTCGTGGGCGCCCCG
>JADGQW010000116.1 GCA_017881505.1 Gemmatimonadales bacterium | reverse complement strand
CCGCGCCAGGCGCTTCTGGCGGCCCACCGCCTGGCGGCTGTTCTGCCCGGCGAGGTTGCGGCGGATGTAGTCCTCCTCCTTGGCGATCTTCGAGGCCTGCTGCTGGTAGGCGCGCTGCGCGGAGAGACGCCGCTCGGCGCGCTGCGCCACGAAGGCCGCGTACCCCGCCGCGTACGCCGTCGCGGTGCGCCCCTCCAGGTGCAGGATGTGGTCGCTGAAGCCGGCCAGGAGCGCGCGGTCGTGCGTCACGAGCAGGACCGTCGCATCGAGGGAGCGGAGGTAGCCCTCGAGCCACAGCGTCGTCTCGAGGTCGAGGTGGTTGGTCGGCTCGTCGAGGAGGAGGAGGTCGGACGGGGCGGCGAGCTGGCGGGCCAGCGCCACGCGGCCCCGCTCGCCCCCGCTCAAGGTCGCCACCGCCTGGGTGCGGGCGGCGTCGGGGTCGAACCCGAGGCCGTGCAGCACGGCGTCGACGCGCGCCGCGGCGGCGTAGCCCCCCTCGCGCTCGAACCGGTGGAGGTCCCGGTCGTAGCGCTCCAGCATCGCGGGAGTCACCCCCTCGCCCGCGGCGGCCATCGCGTCGGCCTGCGCGGCGAGGGAGCGCTCCAGCGCGAAGAGGTCGGCGAACGCGCCGGACGCCGCCTCCCACACCGTGCCCGCGTCGCCGAAGTCGCGGTACTGGTCCATGACCGTGATCCGCAGCCCCGACGCCCGCGAGACGGTGCCGCGCGAGGGCTCCATCTCGCCGCGGATCAGGTTGAAGAGCGTCGTCTTGCCGGAGCCGTTCCGCCCGAGCACGCCCCACCGCTCGCCCGAGGCCACGACGACGCTGACGTCGCGCAGCAGCTCCCGGCTGCCGAACGACACCCCGATGCCCGCGAGCGAGACCAGCGTCACAGCAGACGCCCCTCGTCGTCGCTCTCCGCCCACGGCGCGAGCGCGGCGGGGTACGTGGCGAGCAGCGTGGAGGGGGTGCGCACCTTCCGCCCCTCGAGCATCGAACGGAGCATCAACGCGTTCGCCGGTCCCTTCCCCTCGAAATGGTTGTTGGTGACCACGTAGACCTCCGCCACCCCGCTCGCCGCCGCCACCGCGCGGATCCGCTCCACCCAGGGCGCGAGCTCCTCCGCGGTGTACAGGTAGTCGTAGCGCTGCGCCACTTCCTCCTGCTCGCCGAACCAGTGCGCATAGTTGCGGCCGTGGAAGCGCACGTACCCCACCGCGCTCGTGGCCTCCGCGGTCGGCGTCAGCGATTGCCCGATCACCGGCTGGTCGATGTTCGCGAAGCCGAAGCCGAGGTCCTTGATCTGCGCGAGGTGCTGCGGGCGCTGCCAGCTGCCGTGCCGCACCTCCACCACCACGGGCCACGCCGCGAAATCGCGCGCCAGCTCGCGCAGCCAGCCGCGCGCGTCGGTGCCCGGCTTGAACGACCAGGGGAACTGCGCCAGCACCGCGCCGAGGCGCCCCGCGGCCGCCAGCGCGTCCAGCCCCTCCGTCACCAGCCGCACGTCGTCCGCCGCCCACGGCCCCTGCCGCTCGTGGGTGAACCGCTGCCACAGCTTCACCGTGAACCGGAAGGTGGGGTTCGGCGCGACGCGCCGCACCCAGGACGCGAAGGTGCGCCGCGGCTGCGGGCGGTAGAAGGTCGAGTTCACCTCGACGGTGTCGAAGTACCCGGCCAGGAAGGCGAGCGCGTCGAACTTGCTCGGCACGTCGGCCGGGTAGAGATGCCCCGGGGAATCGGGGTACGACCACCCCGCGGGCCCGACGCGGATCACCGGGCCGGACCAGGCGCCGCCGGCACGGGCCAGCCCGGCTTCCACTGCGGGCGTGCGGTCTCGTCGACGAGCAGCGGGGCGGCCCTCTCGGTCATCGGCCCTCAGCTAGTGCGCGCCCTGCACGATGCGCTGCCGGGCCGCGGGATCCCACGCCGGCGCGGCCGCGGTGTTCGCGACGTCGAGCGTGAGGTAGAACGCCATCCGCACGATGCGCGCGGCCTTCTCGGCGTCGATGAGGCCCATCTCGTCCTTCGGGGTGTGCAATTCGTTGTGCACGCCGTTGAACAGGAAGATCGCGGGCACGCCCCCGCGCGCGAAGCTGTAGTGGTCCGACTGCATGTAGAACTGCCCGTGCCACGGGTCGTCCACGAGCCGCATCCCGAGCTCGGGGTGCGCCGCGTTCACCCGGTCCACCGCGGCGCCGATGGTGGAGTGCTCCTTCCCCACCACGGCGATGCTGTCGCGCCAGTTGCGGCCGATCATATCCATGTGGAGGTCGGCCACCGTGCGGGCGAGGGGCCGCTCGGGGTGGGCGACGTACCACGCGCTCCCCCACAGGCCGCGCTCCTCGCCCGAGACGGTCAGGAAGATGATCGAGCGGAGGGGCCGCGGGCGCAGCTGCGCGAACGCCTGGGCGAGCTCGACGACGCCGATGGTGCCGGAGCCGTCGTCGTCGGCACCGTTGCAGATGGAATCGGCACCCTGCGCGGCGCACCCTTCGCCGCCGCCCGCCACGCCGACGTGGTCCATGTGCCCGGAAACGACCACGAACTCGTTCTTGAGGCGCGGGTCGCTCCCCTCGAGGATCCCGACCACATTGGGCGCCGACGTGCGCTCGGCGACGCGGCTCCCGCCATGCACCGACATCGTGACTCCGCGAAGGGGGCGCACGGCGTGGAGCGCGGTGTCGCGCAGCGCCAGGAGGTCCTCCCCCGCGGCGCGCAGGACGTCGGCGGCGCTCGAGTCCCGCATCAGGAGGAGCGGCATCGGGATGAGCCCCGCGAGGCCGGGCACCTCGTACTGTGGGGCGAGGGCGTCGCGGGCCCGCGCCGCGATGAACCGCGCGGGCAGATTGAAGAGGAGGACCCAGGCCCGCGCCCCGGCGGCGGCGGCCTTCGCCACGGCGCCGAGGAGGCGGCCCTGCTGGGACTGCGCGCTGAGGGGGAGCACCTGCACGATCACGGCGCCGCGGACGTCCACGTCGCCGAAGGGCCGGTCGTCGTTCGCGGGGAGGCCCGCCATCAGCACCACGGGCGCGCCGGCGAAGCCGTCGGGAAGCCCGCCCTCGATCGGGGCCAGGTCGGTGCCCAGCGCCCAGCGGACCTCCACCCCGTTACCCGTGGCGACGAGGGCGCTCGCGGAATCGGGCTGGGTGCGCTGGATCGGATAGCGTTGGATGAAGGTGCCGCTGTCGCCGGCGGGGCGCAGGCCGAAGCGGCGGAAGGCGTCGGCGATGTAGGCGGCGGTCTTCTCGAGCTCGGGGCTCGGCGTGGCCCGGCCGCGCATCGAGTCGTCCGCGATGACGGCGAGCCGGCGGCGGAAGTCGGCCTCGGTGATCGTCTCCACCGCGGCGCGGACCGCCGTCGCGGAGGGTTGGCGGGGGCCGCCCTGGGCGGCGAGCGGCGCGGCGGCGACGAACGCGGCACAGGCGGAGAGCAGGGAGAGCCGGCGATGCATCGGCGAGTCCTGGACGGGGTGATGCCGGGGGGGAAAGGCGCGCGCCCGGCGTAGGGGAAGATACGGCCGGGCGCGTCCCGATGTTTCGTCGTCTCGCCGGAGCCAGCAGCCGGAGGCTCCCGGCTTCCGGCTCCCCGCTACCGGCTGTCGTTCAGTTCCCCGCCTCCACGATCTGGCGGCGGCTCTCCGGATTCCACTGCGGTCGCGCGGTGGCGTTGGCCACCTCGAGGCCGACGTAGAACACCATCCGGATGATCCGCGCCTCCTTCTCCGCGTCGATCTTGTCCACCGAATCGCCGGCGCGGTGATAGTCGGGGTGCGTGCCGTTGAAGAAGAAGAGAATCGGCACGCCCTTGCGGGCGAAGTTGAAGTGGTCGCTGCGGCGGTAGAAGTTCTGCTCGGGCCAGATGTCGTCGATCAGCCGCATCGACAGCTCGGGATGGTCCAGCGTCACCTGGTTCGCCACAGCGCCCAGGGACGAGTGCTCCTTGCCGATCACCACGATGGTGTCGCGCCACCCGGGCTGGTTGTTGTAGTAGCGGCCGATCATGTCCATGTTGAGGTCCGCCACCGTCTGCGCGAGCGGGAACTCGGGGTGCTCGGAATACCAGTTGCTCCCCCACAGCCCGCGCTCCTCCCCCGACACCGTCATGAAGACCAGCGTGCGCCGCGGGCGCGGCGTGAGCCGCGAGAAGGCCTGCGCCAGCTCGACCACCCCCGTCGTCCCCGAGGCGTCGTCGTCGGCGCCGTTGCAGACGGAGTCGGCCCCGATCGCGGCGCACCCCTGGCCGCCCCCCACGACGCCGATGTGGTCCATGTGCCCGGTGAAGAAGACGTATTCGTCCTTCAGCTGCGGATCGCTCCCCTCGAGCACGCCGAGGACGTTCGGGGCGGTCGTCTCCCCGACCACGCGGCGCCGGGCGGCGATCGTCACGGTGACGCCGTTCATCGCGCGGATGGCGTGCGCCGACGTGTCGCGCAGGGCGGCGAGGTCCTCGCCGGCGGCGCGAAGCACCTCGATGACGCTGGAGTCGCGCGCGATGAACAGGGGGATCGGGGTGGGTCCGGCGTTCCGCGGGAGGTCGAGCGCGTACTGCGGCGCGAAGGGATTGCGGCTCAGCGACGCGACCAGCGTGGCCGGACCGTTCACGAGCATCACGATGCCCTTCACCCCGGCCGCGATCGCCTGCGTGACGAAGGGAAGGCGGTTGCGGCGGTTCGTCAGCGCCGAGACCGGCACCTCCTGCACCAGGATCGCGCCGCGGACGTCCACGCCCGCGAAGGGCCGCGCGCTGTCCGTCGGCATCCCGACGAGGAGCACCGCCGGCGCCGTCACGGCGGAGTCCCCCAGCGGGAGCGCCCCGATGGCCGCCACCTCGCGCCCCAGCGCCAGCCGGCTCGTCGCACCGCGCCCCATCAGCAGCACGAAGGACGACGAATCCACCTGGGTGCGGCGGATCCGGTAGCGCTGGAAGTACGTGCCGCTGTCCCCGCCCGGCCGGAGCCCGAAGGAGCGGAACTGCTCGGCGATGTACGCCGCCGTCTTGTCGAGTTCGGGGCTCGGCGTCGCGCGGCCGCGCATCGAGTCATCGGCGATGACGCCGATCCGCGCGCGGACGTCCGCTTCGGTGATCCCGTCCACGGCACGGCGGATCGCCGCCGCCGAGGGGGGGCGCGGCGCGGACTGCGCGGCGAGAGGGACCGCACCCAGGCAGAGCAGCGCGGCGGGCACGAGGGCGCGAAGGCGAAGCGGCATAGAAGTCCCGGTGAAGTGGGGGGGGCCCGGACAAGAAACCCCGGCGTACCGAACTGATACGCCGGGGAATCTATTCGTGTTTCAGCGAGCGCCGCAGGTGCCGGTCAGCCGGGGCGGCGCCGACCCTCCCCGCCGTTGGAGCGGGCAGGGGGAGGCGACGACCGCGGCGCGGGCGCGGAACGCGGTTCCGCGCGCGGCGGCGGCGAGGACCTGGGCTCCACGGCCCGCTGGGGCGGTGCGGCTCGCGGTTCGCTCGCCCGCTCACGGGGCGGCGTCGCCCGCGGCTCGGCCCGGCCCTCGGGCTGCCGCGCCTCGGGCGCCCGGACCGGCTGCGGGGGACGGCCGAGGTAGACCGGCTCGTTCCGCCGGCCGCCGTCCGTCGGAGCCGCCTGCGGGCCGCGGCGGTCGGGCTGCGTCTTGGGGTCGATGTACACGCCGCGCGGCCGGTCGTTGAGGGGCTGGACGTAGCGAGGCAGCGCCTGCGGCGCGCCATCGGCCGGCGCGACCGCGCGACGCCCACCGTCGCCCTGGTAGACCTTCGGGGTGCCCGCGTCGGGGGAGGCGTTCGGCACGACGTCGCCTCGGCGCCCGGGAGCTTGGGCACTGCCCGGAATCAGCTGGATGCGCGGCGAGGGCGTGCGGCCGCCCTGATAGCCCGATCCCGCTCCGCCCTGGTCGCCGATTCCGCGACGGCCGCCGGGGATCGGCACGGTGCCCACGCCGCCGATGTCCGCGCCGCGCACGCCGCGCTCGGCCGGTCTGCGCAGGCCCGCGTCGTCGTTACGCCGGTCACGGTAGGCGATCGACGGGGCCGACTGGTCTGCGCGCGCCTTGAACATGTACAGGCCCCCGCGCGCCGCCGGGCTTGAGTACACCACCCGCGTCCCGCCGTAGTAACGGGTCGGGTACCAGTAGCTGGGGTAGAAGTAGAACGGATCGCGATACACGAACAGCGTGTAGCGCGGGCACCAGGCCGAGTAGGGGTTCCAGGACGCGTACCCCACGTAGCTGTGGCAGTCGTAGCACACGAACCGCGGGTAGTCGAAATGCTGCTCGACATCGTACGGGAGCAGGTGCGTGTCGTAGTCGGTGGCGCCCTGCGGGACGATGAACTGGACCAGATCCTCGAGCGACTGGCCCGGGTCGCCGTGGATCCGCCCGCCGTCGGAGACCAGCGCGAGGTCCCACTGATCGGAGCTGGTGACCTGGTCGTACGTGAACGGCTCGCCGGAGGCGACGCCGAAGACGTATCCGACGCCGGGATCGTCGTCCACCACGAAGGCGTCGTGCTGGCCGTAGTTCGGGACGTCGTAGGTGTAGCCGCCGCGGACGTAGTTGTCCTCCGACGGTTCGCGCGGGAAGAGCACCCGGACCCGGCCGTCGGTATCCACGCGGAAGATGGTGACGTGGGCGTCCTGCTCCGTCCGGAAGAAGATCCGGACGCGCTCCCCGCGGCGGTACACCTCGCCGTGGGAGGTCCACAGGCGGATGCCTGGAGAGGAGGCGTCGGCTGCCCGTGCCGGCGCACCGCGATGAGCGTTCGCCGCACCGGTCCCTGCGGAGGTCAGGCCGAGCAGCGTCGCGACGATCAGGTTCTGGAGGAACATGGCGCCCTCACCATGATGGTATTCGCATTCCAGGAGGAGCAGGGACCGTGCCACCCCCCGCTGAAAACGCAACTACCGCTGTGTCAATCGGTTGGCTTCCGCGCCCAGGGCCCTCTAGCTTACGGCGTGTCCCTTTTCCGTGACAGGACCTGCCCGCGCCGATGAGCGCGCAGCGCCTCGACCTCTTGGATCCCTTCACCGTTGCGGGCCTCGGCGGCATCGAGCTGGTGGCACGCGGCGTGGTGGAGGGGTTCCTCTCGGGCCTGCATCGCTCCCCGTACCGCGGCTTCTCCGTCGAGTTCGCCGAGCACCGGCCCTACCAGCCCGGCGATGAGCTTCGCTACCTCGACTGGAAGATCCTCGGCCGCCGGGACCGGCTGTACGTCAAGCAGTTCGAGGAGGAGACCAACCTCCGCGCCACCTTGGTGCTTGACGTGTCGCGTTCAATGGGGTGGTCCGGGGCGAGCGACCGGCTCACCAAGTGCGCCTACGCGGTCCGCCTCGCGGCGGCGCTGGGCCTGATCCTGCTGCGGCAGCGGGACGCCACCGGCCTCATCGCCTTCGACGACGCGGTCCGGGTGACGCTGCCACCGAAGGCGCGGGCCGGACAGTGGCACCTGCTGGCGCGGACGCTCCAGGACCTCGAGCCGGGGGGCGGGACGGCTGCGGAGGGCGCGCTGCGGCGGGTGACGGACCTGCTGCGCCGGCGCGGGATGGTGCTCTTCGTCTCGGACCTGCTCGTGGAGCGGGAGCTGCTCCTCACCGCGCTGCGCTACCTGCGCCATCGCGGGCACGTCGTGACGGTGCTGCACGTGATGGACCCCGCGGAGCTGGACCTCGCGCCGTCGGGCGAAGCGCGGTTCGTGGATCCCGAGACGGGGGAGGGGATCGTGGCTGCCCCGCGCGACCTCGGCCCCGCATACCGGGCGACGGTGGAGGGGGTGGTGCGGGCCTGGCGGCGCGCGTGCCGGACCAGCGGGATCGGATACCACCAGGTGACCACCGCCACCCCGTTCGGCGACGCGCTGCGGCGCCTCGCGGCGGGGAGTGCGAGGGCGGCGCGGTGATCTTCCTCCAGCCCCTCGCGCTCTTCGGGCTCGCCTTCGCGCTGGTGCCGCCGCTGCTCCACCTCTTCCAGCGCCGCCGGCCCCCCGACGTCGAGTTCCCCTCGGCGCGCTACCTCCGGCAGACGGCCCGCGAGGCGCAGCGCGCCATCCAGCTCCGCCACCTGGCGCTCCTCCTCCTGCGCGTGGCCGCGATCGTCCTCGTCGTCCTCGCGGCGGCAGGGCCGGTGGTGCCGGCGCGCGTCGGCGGGATGCACGCCCCCACGGCGCTCGCGCTGGTGTTCGACCATTCCCTCTCCTCGGGAGCGGTGGTGGGGGGGCGGCGGGTAGTGGACGACCTCGCGCAGCGCGGGCGGGAGACGCTGCGCGAAGCGCGGGACGCCGACGCCCTCTGGCTCATCGGCGCGGACGGACTGGCCCGGCGCGGCACGCCGCGGGAGCTCCTGGACGCGTTGAGCGCCCTGCGCCCCGACGCGCGGCGCCTCGACCTGGTGGCCGCGACCGGCCTCGCGGCGCGGCTGGTGCGGAGCGCCGGCTACGCCGAGGGGGAGGTGCACGTCCTCTCCGACCTCCAGCGCTCCGCCTTCGGCGACGCGCCCGGCCGCGCGGCCGACACGACGGTGCGGGGGGTCTCCCTCGTCTTCTACCACCCCGCCGGGGACCCACCGCCGAACCGCGGCGTCGTGGAGGCGCGCGCCGACCCGCCGACGTGGGTCCTGGGGGGCGGGAGCGTGACGGGGCGGATCGGGGGCGCGCCGGCGTCGCCGGCGCCGCGCGCGGGCATCACCGTCTCACTGGGCGGACGCGAGGCGGCGCGCACCGCCGCCGCGGCGGGCGAGGCGTTCACGGTGCGTCTCGCGGCGCCGCGCCCCGGCTGGTACGCCGGCGCCGTCGAGCTGGAGCCGGACGAGCTGCGCGGCGACGACCGCCGGCCCTTCGCCGTGCGGGTGGCGGCGCCCGCCGCCGTCACCGTCGAGGCGGGCGCGGACCCGGGCCGGTTCGTGAGCGACGCGCTCGGCGTCCTCGCGGGCGCGGGCCAGGTGACGCTCGGCGGGTCGGGCGAGGTACGCC
>JADGQW010000281.1 GCA_017881505.1 Gemmatimonadales bacterium | reverse complement strand
CGGGGCGCTCCGGTGGCGCCGCGGCCGGGGCGGGCTCCGATGCCGCGGCGGGCGCGGGGGCCCCCGCCGCGGCCTCGGCCGCCGCCTCTTCGATCGCCGCCAGCTCGAACGCCTGCGTCACGCTCGGGGCGCGCGGCGACGCATCCACGGCCGCGCGCCGCGCGCCGAGCACCGCGATGCCCGACGCCCCCACGGCCGCGAGGCGCGGCGCCACGCCGTCGCCCGGCGCGAACGCCGAGGGATCGAGCGCGAGCGCGCGGAGCAGCGTCAGCAGCTCGGTCGCGGTGGAGCCGCGCGCGATGGCGATCTCGGAGACGCCGTGCGCCTCGAGCTGCAGGCGGAGTTCCGCCATGAATGGGAGATCGTCGGGGAGGATGGCGTCGTCCACCGAGAGGACGCCGTCGTACAGGCGCAACGTCGCCGAAGCGAGCGAGGTCAGCGCGAAGACGGCGCGCAGGCACGCCTTCTGCTGGTCCTTGTTCGGCACGGGCGCCCGGAGGAGATCGAGGGTGCGTCCGAAATTGACGGCGAAGATTTCGGGGTTGAACATCGGCCCGGCGAAGATACCGGGCGCGACAACGCCGGGCAACGCGGCGCGGATGCTTGGCCGGTGCCCCGCCGACCGATACCTTAGGCGGTGGAGGGAGACGTGGCCACGTCGCTCACGCTGAACGGGTGGAAGGGACCTCGCGTCGCGAGCCTGGTGATCGGGCTGGGGATGGTCGGCGCGTCGCTGCTCACCATCCACCACTTCTTCGCCGCCAACTTCCCGGCCTCCATCTACGCCGGCTCCGTCTGCGACCTCAGCGCCTTCGTCAACTGCGACGCCTCCGCCTTCGCGCCGCTGGCCCAGCTCGGTGGCGTCCCGCTGGGGTACTTCGGCCTGATGACGGGCGGCCTGGTGGTCCTCGGCGCTCTCTTCGCGTCCGAGGCCCTCGAGCGGACGAACCTCTTCCTCGCGACCGTCAACGCGCTCGCGGTCGTCGGCCTCGCCGGCGACGCGGTGTTCGTCGAGAGCAGTCTCTGCCTCTACTGCGGCGGCTACTGGCTCTGCTCCCTCGCGAGCGCCGGCGTCTACTGGCGGTGGGCCGAGGGACGCGAGGTGCCCGGCGGCGTGGCGCGGCTCCTGCGCCCCTCCCCGCTCGTGCTCGCCGTCGTCGCTCTCGTCGTGGGCGCCGGGGCCTTCGGGTACGCACGCTTCACCGATGCCAAGCGCCAGGCGCAGACGGGAGGCGAGGCGGCGCGGGTGGTCCGCGAGTTCTTCGCCCTTCCGCACGTCGCGTGGCCGAGCACCATCTCCCCGTTCTGGTCCGTCCGGAGCGCGCCGCGGTTCGAGGATGCGCCCATCCAGGTCGTGGAGTACGCGGACTTCCTCTGTTCCGACTGCCTGCTGGCGTACCGGCAGCTGCGGGTCCTGAAGCGCGAGTTCGCCGGGAAGCTCAACGTCGCCTTCCAGCCGTTCCCGCTCGAGGCCCGGTGCAACGCCGTCGTGGAGAAGAACAAGCATCCCGGCGCCTGCGACGCGATCGCCATCGCCTTCGCGGCGGGCCCGGAGCGCTTCCCCGCGATCCACGACGAGATCTTCGCGCACTTCCGGCTCGCCAAGACCCCGGCCTGGCGCGCGGCGCTCGCGCGCCGGTACGGCGTCCCCGGCGCGACCGCGGACACCGCCGTGCTGGGTCAGGCGCGCCGGCTGATGGAGACGGGGAGGGAATACGGGCGGACGTCGGACCGGTCCCCGTACGGCATCCGCTCCACCCCCACGATGATCGTCAACAACCGGCTCATCATCGGGACGCTTCCCACGGCGCAGTTGCGGGCGATCTTCCAGGCGTTGGTGGAGCAGCCCGAGGGACGGGCGGGACGAGGATTCATCGAGAACTGGGTGCAGTAGGAGCCGCCGGCAGGGAGGGATCGTGAGGACCCTGGGAACGTGCCTCGTCGCCGCGGTCGTCGCCGCGTGTCCGCTCCACGGCCAGCAGACGCCGCGGCAGCCGCAGGTCCTGCGGATCGGCGCGCCGATCCGCGTCACGAGTACCGACTACCCTGGCGCGCCGCTCGTGGGGGTCTTCGCCGGCACGCTGGGGGACACGCTCCTCGTCGGCCTGCCGGGGGGCTCCGACGCCCTCCGCCTCCTGCGGGCCAACGTGACGCGACTGGAGACGCGGGTCGGCCGCCGCTCCGGCGCCGGCGCGGCCGCCGTCCTCGGCATGGTCATCGGGACGGCTGTGGGCGGCATCGTCGCCGCGGCGACGAGCCCGCACGGGCTGGAGCCCTCGTCGGCCGGGCTCTTCCTGGGCGGCGGTGCGCTCGGTGCGATCGTCGGCGGCGTGCTCGGGGGCCTGGTCTTCAAGGCGCCCCGCTGGGTGGTCGTCCCTCCCGAAATGCTCACGGAGTCCGCGGAGCCATAGGCCCCCGGCGGCCCCTGCAATGCCCGTCCCGGACCGCGCGCCCTGCGTGTGGGCGGCCTCGCGCACGAAACCCGGCGAGCCCGCCGACCGTATCGCACTGCGACCGCTGGTAGCGTGACCGTCCCTCATCGGGCCTCCCGCGCGTGCAAGGGGCCCGCCTGCGTCCTCGTTCCACCTAACGGAGGAAAGCGATGCGATCGGTGACCCGTG
>JADGQW010000115.1 GCA_017881505.1 Gemmatimonadales bacterium | reverse complement strand
GTGCGCGGGTTCCGGAATCCGTGCGCCTCGTCCACCACGAGCAGCGTGACGCGCGGGCCAAGGCGTGGTCGCCGCCGCGCGAGAGACGTGTGGGAGACGAGCGTCAGGGGGGCGCCGACCGCCGACGCAGCGCGCTCCCATTCCCCGCGCAACGCGGCCGGGGCGACGATGAGCGCGCCTCCGCCGCTCGCGCGTTCCAGCTCCGCCAGGGCGAGGCCGACGTACGTCTTGCCGAGTCCGGCGCCGTCGGCCACGAGCGCGCCGCCGAATCGGTCGAGGATCGCACGGGCCCGCAGGACGGCATCGGCCTGGTGCGGGAGGAGCCAGACGGGTGGGGTGACGTCCGGGGTGGGGAGCTCGAGGGGGGCGACGAGGGTGGCGAGCATAGCACGCGCCGCCTCGGCGGGACTCGCCTGGCGGGCGCCGGCCAAGGCCGGGAAGAGGGGGTCAGCGATCCCCGCGAGGGTCTCGGCACAGAGCGTCGCCGAGGAAGCGGAGCCGTTCGGCCGTGTCCTCGTCGAGGCCCAGGGCGAGCGCGACGTGCGCGTCGAGGTCGTCGGGATCATAGGGTTCCCCCCGCGCGGCTTCGCGGCCGATCGCCTCGAGGGCCCGGACGGCGCGACCGTCGGGGTCGGGAGGGACGGGAAGCGCGCCCACGGTGGCGGCACTGAACCGGAACGCGCCGCCGCTCGCGCGATCGGCGAGCGCCGCCGCGATGCTGCGGATCAGCCGGCTGTTGAGGTACGCGGTGAGCCAGGCGGCGGAGCGCTCGTCCGGCACCGCCGCGCCGTAGCAGGTGTTGAGGGGGATCGGCCCCTGGGGACCGCCGCGGTGCAGCGCGGCGGCCTCGAGGCGGGGCGCGATGTCACGCCACAGCGCGACCCACTCGGCCCGGAGCAGATCGGTGCGGAAGAGGGCCCAGGGCCGGGCGGAGCCCACCTGCGCGTCGGACCGGCGCTGCAGTCGCTCGAGGTGCGCGGCGAGGTAGCGGGAGACGTCCGCGGGGACGGCCGCGAGGGGGCGCCCTCGCTCGTCCACGGCCGCGAGCAGCATGGACGACGGCTCGAGGCGGAAGGGCGCGACGTCCCGCCCCAGGAGCGCCGGAACGCGGCACGAGCCGGGGAGCTCTTCCGCCGCACCGCGCGACCGCACGAAGACCTCGTTGGCGCCCGTCTTCACCCCGAGGCAGGTCCGGAACCGTGCGCGGAGCGGAGGCCCGGCGCGGAGGGCGGTCCGGACCGCGCGCACCAAGTCACCCGGGAGCGCGAGCCAGGGCGCGCCGGGCGCCCCCTCGTCGGGCGAAAGGTCGCGCTGGGTGGCCGCGCCGCGGAGGACCCGTCCGCCGGCGCCGGCGATCGCCACCTCGAAGGGCGCATCCGCGCGGGGCGGGTCGCGGCGGAGCAGCAGCACGGCCGGGAAGACGGTGGCGGCGAAGCCGGACCGCCGGGCGTGCCCGCGATCGCCGACGTAGAGGACCGTCGCGTCGCGCCGGATCAAGGCGCGGAGGCGGGCGGCGTATCCGGCGCGCAGCAGCTTGCTCGGCAGGAGGAGCGCGACGACCCCGCCGGGCCGGACCAGCTCGAGGGCGCGCTCGACGAACGCCACCGAGAGGTCCGGGAGGTGGGCGAAGCCGGCGCGCCCCGCCGTGGTGCGCCAGGAGCCGTAGCGGCGGGCGAGCGCCGCGCGGAGCGTGCCGGGGAGGGACTCCCCCCGGACCCACGGCGGATTGCCGAGGATGACGTCGAATCCGCCTGTCGCGAAGGCCTCGCCGAACTGGATGTCGTAGCTGAAGAAGGGGAGCGCATCCTGCGCGGCGACGCGGCGCCGGAGCGCGACGAGCTCGCGTCGCTCTCGCCGCCACACGGCCACGCGATGGCGGTCGGCCGGGGCGCGATCCGATCGGGCGCCGAAGAGGTCCCGGCCCGACGACGCTGCGGCGTCGGCGATCCGGGCGCTGAGCATCCGGATGCCGGCGCCGGCGGCGTCGAGGGCCCACTGCCGCTCCTCGGATCGGATCGCGCGGGCGAGGACGGCCTTCTCCCTCCCGGACGCGGCGTAGTGGCGGGTCTTCCGCTCGGCGACAGCGCGCAGGCGCGCGGCGGCCCCGGCGGGCGACCACTCGGCCCCGTCGAGAGGCGAGAGGAGGCTGTCGCCCTGTCGGAGGTTCCAGTCGAGGTTGGGCAGGGGCGCGACGTCCGCCGCCGCGGCGTCGTCGTCCACCACCATCGCCAGCCAAAGCCGCAGCTCGGCCAGGCGGACGGCCATCGGGTCCGCGTCCACGCCGTAGAGGTGATCGCGCACGATGGCGCGACGGCGGGCCGCCGGCGACTCCCCAGGGACAAGGGGGCCGCGCTCATGCTCGAGCTGATGCAGCACCTCGAGGAGGAACGCCCCCGAGCCGACGGCGGGGTCGAGGACGCGCAGCGGACCGCACGGCGGATGCGGCGACGCTGTGCGCGCCGCCTCGAGGGCGCGGAGCACGATCTCCCGCACCAGCGGCCGCGGCGTGAAGTACGTACCCGAATCGTGGCGCCGCGCGTCGCCCATCAGGCCCTCGAAGACGCGACCCAGCATCTCGGGATCCACCGCGTCCCCGTTCGCGCTCTCGCGGACGGTGAAGTGGAAGCGCTCGAACAGCTCATCGAAGAGTTCGCGCCAGATGTCGTTCGGCAGCGCGGCCTCGGGGAAGCGGCGCTCCAGGGGGTGCCGCTCGAAGAGGCCGCCGTTGAGGAACGGGAGCTCGCCGAGCGCCCGGGCGGCGGCGGTCCGCGCCCGCGGCGGCACGCTCAACGCGCCGAAGCAGAGGGGCTCGAAGATGTGGCGATGGAAGGGGTGGCCGCGACCGAGGGCTGTGTCGAGGAGCGACGGTAGGAAGTCCCTGCGGCCGGCGAGCCACCCCTTCGCCTGCACGAAGTAGAGGAAGAGGATGCGGGTCAGGATCACCAGGGTGAGATCGCGGCGGTCCGCGGGGCTCGCGCGGGGCACGCCGGTGAGGCGCTCGGCTGCGCGCGCGTGCAGACGCTGGAACTCCCGGAAGAACCGCCGGGTGAGGCCCTCGTCCGCGAGCGCCTCGGCGAGCCGCGCGGCGAGCGCGATGGGATTCTCACGCGGGCGCACCGCGAGTCCCTGCAGGATGTCGAGTGCCACCGGGCTCGGGTCGTCGAGGGGGACCCGGAGCTGCCGGACGGCTCGGGGACCGTCGCCGTTCAACGCGACCGCGAACGCGAGCGTCGCGGCCTGCGCATCGAGCGCGAGGAGCAGGTGCTGCGTGCCCGCCGTGGCGTGGGCGAGTCGCGCGGCCGCGGCGGCGACCGGGCCCGGAGCCGGGGAGTCCGCGACGATGCCGTAGACGGACAGCGTCCCGGCTCGTGCGACGATCGCGGAGCGGCGAGTGCCGAGCGACGGCACATCGAGACCGAGGCGCCGCCGCGCGTCGCCGTTCAGCTCCTCGGCCTGCGGCGAATACCCGAGCGCGGCGGCGAGCTCGACGAGATCGTCGAGCGTCCGGAGCCGGGAGAGTAGTTCACGAGTGACGGCCATCGCGCGCACCTGGTCGGTTGCGCGACTACGATGCCGCGTCGGCGCCCCGGGGAGGGACTCGCGGCGTTGCCGGGCGGAGCATTCTGTTGCCCCGTCGCCGAGAGGGTGAGCAGGTCGGAGGGGGCGGAGCGCGAGGTCCGCTCGCCCGGAACCGCAGGCATTCAGCGGGGTCCTCTAGTCGCGCCCGCCTTGCCCCACGCAGGGGCGGGTGGCGAGAGTTCTCCCGGATGACGGAGCCCCTTGTGACGAGCAGAGCGGAACGCGCGGCCTTCCAGGCTGCGTTCCTGCGTTCGGCAGCCGGCCCCCTCGTCTGGAGCCGGGCATGAGCACGGCCCAGCCCCGCGTCGCGCCCGAGCGCGCCCTCCCGCCCGTCGCCGCGGCCGCGCCCCCACGCGGGCACGCCGTCGTCCTCGGGGCCGTCGCCCTCGTCCTCGCCATCCTCGCCCTCTGCTGGACCTCGGTCGGGCTCCTCCTGGCCCCCGTCGTCCCGGGGCACGGCCGCACGGTCGTCGCCGCCGCGCTCCTCCTCGGCGCACTCCCCTTCGGCGTGCTCGCCACAGTGATGACGCGCGGGCTCTACCCCGGCACCGCCGTCCGGCTCTTCGTCTTCCGCCCCTTCTGGTACGCGCAGTTCGCGGTGCTCTTCGGGACGCTGATCGGCCTGGTGGCCGCGCTCGCCGGCGCTCCCTTCGGCCACGCGGCCGAGGCGGGCCGCGGCGCGGTCCTGGCCTTCGACGCGCTCTTTCTGGTGCTGTGCGTGGCGGGGTACCTCGGCAGCCGGAAGCTCGAGGTGCGGCGCTTCGTCGCCACCCTCCCCGGCCTTCCCGCCCCGCTCGATGGATTGAGGCTCGTCCAGCTCTCCGACCTGCACGTCGGGCCGCACACCCCCCGGCGGCACCTCGACGCGGTCCTCCGCGCCGTCCGCGAGGCGGAGCCGGAGCTGATCGCCGTCACCGGCGACCTGGTGGACGACTACCCCGGCGACGTGGAGTGCTACCGCGAGGCGTTCGGCTCCCTCCGGGCACCCCTCGGCGTCTTCGCCATCCCCGGGAACCACGAGATCTATACGGGTTGGGAGAAGATGCGGTCGCACCTCGAGCGACTTCCCCTCACCCTGCTCGTCAACCGCTCGGCGGTGGTCGAGCGGGGCGGCGCGCGCTTCGCGGTGGTCGGCACCGGCGACCCGGCGGGGGGCGACACCGAGGCGGGGCCGGACCTCGACGCCGCGTTCGCGGACGTCGTACCGGGGACCTTCGTGCTGGCCCTCGCCCACAATCCCGCGCTCTGGCCCGCCCTCGCGGCGCGAGCCGTGCCCTTCACCCTGAGCGGGCACACCCACTGGGGGCAGCTCGCGATCCCCGTCTGGAACTGGTGCCTGGCGAGCCCCTTCCTCGAGCTCGCGATGGGGTCGCACGCCCGGGGCCGGTCGCTCCTCTGGATCCACCCCGGCTCGAACTACTGGGGACTCCCCTTCCGCCTCGGGACGCCGGCGCAGGTGGCGGTCATCACCCTGCGACGGGGCACGGAGCCCAAGTTCCTCGACGAGGGAGTGCCCGGCGGGGGCTGAACGGAGCGACCGCGCGGGGGGGCAGGAAGCGAAAGGGGCGCCGACCGGCGCCCCTTTGCGTTGTTGCGTTCCGGGGGCGGGCTAGGCCGCCTCGGCGCGCTGCGGGTGCTCGAGAGGGGAGCCGGCGCGCTTGTCCGCGCGGAGGAGGAGCAGGGCGAAGACGAATCCCGTCGCGCCGAGGAGCGCGAACATCACCATGCTCGACTGATAGGTGTGCGTGAGGACCCGCAGCCGCCCGTTGAGCCAGGGGAAGAAGGCGAGGCCGATGTTCTGGATCATCGTCATCAGTCCGAAGGCCGTTCCGACGCGGTTCTTCTCCACGATGAGCGGGACGGCGGGCCACATCGCCGCCGGGACGAGCACGAACGCCGCGCCGAGGAGGAGCATCGGCATCCACGGCGGCACCATCGTGAAGCCGAGGACGAGGTAGCAGGGGATCATCAGCAGGGCGCCGAGGAGCATCAGCGAGCCGCGGCGGCCGATCCGGTCCACCAGGCCGCCGGCGAAGGGCGCGAAGCACATCGAGGCGAAGATGATGATCGAGGTCGTCCCCCCCGCGGTCGAGAACATGTGCAGGTAGTCGCGCAGCGCCTGGGCGAGGAACCCCCCGCCCGTGCCGGTCGTCAGGGGCAGCGCCCACTTCTCGTGGAAGAAGTCCGTCGACAGCGCCGTGAACGGGAAGATCGCGGAGTAGAACGTCGCGCAGAGCGCCACGACGAACCAGTACGAGGAGCTGAACTTCTTCACGTCGGCGAAGACGATCTTGTCGCCGGCGCCGGACTCCTCGAGGCCGAGGGGGCGCTCGGCGTGCTTGTCCAGGACGAAGTACACCAGGTTGCACGCGAGGCTCACGACGCAGAACCCGGCGGCGACCCAGAGGGCCGCCTTCCACCCGAAGTTGCCGCTGATGGACGAGACGGTGTTGAAGCTGAACAGCGTCCCGAGCCGCATGATGGCGAGCGTGATGCCGAAGGAGAGCGCCAGCTCCTTGCCCCGGAACCAGCGCGCCAGGATCGCGCTCTGGGCCACGATGAGGGACTCGGACCCCGCCCCGAAGATGAACCGCCCGATCGCCGCGACCGTGTAGTTCGGCGCGATCGCGACGATGCACGCCCCCAGGACGACCAGGCCCGAGAGGATCAGGCTCGCGCGCCGTGTCCCGATCCGGTCGATCATCACTCCGGCGAGGAGGACGCACAGGATCGCCGCGACGCTGTAGATCGTGTACATGCCGCCGATGGCGCTCTGGTCGGTGTGCCAGGCCTGCATCAGCGTCGGCGCCATCGCGCCGATGCTGTCGTAGGCGAAGTAGCTGCCGAAGGGCAGCAGCCCGACGAACAGCAGCACCGTGTAGCGGTAGGGGCGCAACGACGGGTGGAAGAAGCCCGTGGGGGCCTGGAGTGCGTCAGTCATGCCGTACGCCTTTCAGGGAACGTGGTCCCGCGCGCGACCCACCAAGGAAATCGCCGGCCCGGCCCGGCGCCAGCCCCATCACTCATCACTTATCACCCATCACCTTGATGACCACCCTCTTCCGCCGCTGTCCGTCCCACTCGCCGTAGAAGACCCGCTGCCATGGCCCGAGGTCGAGCTTCCCCTTGGTGATGGGGAGGATGACCTCGTGGCCGATGGTGAGACTCCGCAAGTGCGCGGCGGCGTTCTCCTCGCCGGTGTCGTTGTGGCGGTAGCGAGGCGGGTCCCACGGGGCGATGGTGTGCTCCAGCCAGTGCAGGATGTCGTGCCAGAGCCCGCTCTCGTGGTCGTTCACGAAGACCGACGCGCTGATGTGCATCGCGGAGACGAGGGCGAAGCCCTCCTGCACTTCGCTCACGACGACCTGTTCCTCGACCTCGTCGGTGATGTCGATGATCTCCTGCTGCTTCTTCGTCTCGAACCAGAGGTAGTGGGTGTGCGAGGCCATCGGCGCGTCCTTCGCTGGCGGGGGGCGGCGCCGGGGCGCCGCGCCGGTTCAGGCTAGGGCCTCGCCTTCGCCGCGGGCGATCGCGGCGGCGGCGGCCACGTGGCCGGCGACGTTCGTGGCGGTGCGGAACATATCGGGGACCTGGTCCACGCCGAGGAGCAGGCCGATCCCGTCCAGCGGCACGCCGGCGGCGAGGAGCGCGGGCGCGAGGGAGAGGACGGAACTGCGCGGCATGGCCGGGACGGCGAGCGTGAGGAACAGCATCGTCGCGGCGAGGGCGGCGTACTCGGCGGGGCCGAGGGGGACGCCGTAGAGCCGGGCGACGAAGACGGCGGCGACCGCCTGGTAGAGGGCGGATGCCGGACGGTTGAGGGTGGCGGCGAGGGGCACCACGAAGCCGGCGATGGGGGCGGAGACGTGGAGGTCGTCCGCCGCCGCCATCATCGCGGGAAGGGCCGCCATCGAGGAGGTGGTGGAGAAGCCGACGGCGTACGCGGGAGCGGCCGCCTTCGCGAACCGTCGGAGGGGGAGCCGGACCATGAACCGCACGACGGGCCCGAGGACCAGCAGGGTGAAGAGGAGGCAGCCGACGACGACGATGCCGATGAACGCGCCGAGGTTCGCCAGCATCGTCCAGCCGAGGCGCGCGGCGACCGGCGCCGCGAGGCACGCGACGCCCAGCGGCGCCAGCACCATGAACCAGCCGATGAGCGTCACGAGGGCGGCGACGACGGCGTCGGCGAGGCCGGTGATCGCGCTGCGGCGGGTCTGGTCCAGATGCGCCACCGCGAGACCGAAGAGCACGGAGAAGAGGATCACCGGCAGGAGCGCGCCGTCGGCGGCAGCCTTCACCGGGTTCGCGGGCACGAGGCCGGTCACGAACTGGAGGAACCCCGGGACCTGCTGGACCGACCGCCCCACCTCGGCCGCGCCGGCCGCCGCCGCGCCGCGCAGGGCAGCCGTCGCCTCGGCGGAGAGCGGAGCGAGGGGGAGCGCGAGCCGGGCCAGAGCGAGCCCCATCACGATGCCGGTGAGACCGAGCGCCAGGAAGAGGAGGATGGCCCGCACGCCCAGGCGACCGAGGCGCCCCGCGTCGCCGATCCCCGCGACCCCGCCGATCACCGCACCGACCACCAGCGGGATTACCACCATCCGGATCAGGTTGACCCAGAGGGTGCCGACGGGTTCCACGCCGGCGGCGACGGCGAGGAGGGCCGGCACGCGGGTCGCCGCGGCCAGGAGACCGAAGCCGAGACCCGCGAGGAGACCGACGGCGATCTGCAGGGACAGCGAGGGTCGCTTCAGAACCAGATCCGTGCACCGAGTGAGGGGCCGGCCAGCGTGGCCGCGTTGCCGATCACGAGCCACCGGTAGCCGCCGCGCAGTTCGACGCGTCCCACGAGCACGCCCGCGCCCGCCGAAGCGTCGACGAGCGCCGTCCCGAACCACGATGCGCCCGCGCCGGACAGTCCGGCGATGCGGAATGTTCCATCGAAGGCGAGCGGCCGCAACGGGAAGACCTGCAGTCCCACCTCGCCCTCGGGCCCGAGCGCCGTCCTGCCGTCGTCGAGCACCATGGCGCGGAGCGCCAACCCGGTGCGCAGGTAGGCCGCGTGACTGAGCCGGCCGATGCCGGCGACGCCCAGCCGGGCGAGGTGGAGGTAGTCGGTGCCGGACGCCGTCGGCTCTTGGAAGTAGTCGTACTCGGCCGAAAGCCCAGCCACGTCGTGCGCGCCTTCGAATGCGACGTGGAGGCCGCGCAGTGTGGACCCGGCGTCGCGAAAGTAGGTGGCCGACAGGCTGCCGAACTCGCGGTGGGTTCGAACGTCCTGCAGGACGAAGTGCTCGAGGGCGCGCGGGTCCTGGTACGGGTACGCCAGATAACCCTGTCCGGCACGGCTGCTGTCCTTCAACAGCGGGATGATGTGCCGGAGGAGCAGGCCCGCGTGACGGATGACCTCGACCACCCCGGACGCGTC
>JADGQW010000280.1 GCA_017881505.1 Gemmatimonadales bacterium | reverse complement strand
CGAGATGTGGAGGAAGCGGAAGCGCGCCGCGTCGTCCTTGGGGAGCGAACGCCAATAGCGCGCCGCCTCCGCCAGGAGGGTGAAGGTCCCCGTCACATTGGTCCGGACGAACTCCTCGGGGCCGTCTATCGAGCGGTCCACGTGCGACTCCGCCGCCAGATGGATCACGGCGGTGGGCTTCTCCTGCTCGAAGACCGTCCGCAACGCCGGGGCGTCGGTGATGTCCACGCGGTGGAAGAGGTGCTGGGCATGCTCGCGGGCCGGGCCGAGGGAATCGAGGTTCCCCGCGTAGGTGAGCTTGTCCACGTCCACGACCCACGCGCCGGTGTTCGCCACCAGGTGGCGCACCAGCGCGGAGCCGATGAACCCGGCCCCGCCGGTCACGAGGATGCGGCGGTCGGTGACCTTCGCCATCCGTCAGTATTCCAGCGGCAGTCCGACGCGCTTCCCGTCGCGCGCCGAGAGGTAGATCGCGACCAGCAGCTCGAGGGAGTGCAGCCCCTCGCGGCCGTCGGTCTGCGGCGGCTCCTCCCCCCGCAGCGCCTTGATGACGTTGTCGTAGTAGAGCGGGTGCCCGTGCCCGTAGACGGACGTCGTCTGGTAGCTGGCGTCCGCCACGGTGGCGTCGTCGGGATCGGGCTCGGCGAACTCCCACTTCTCGATGGTGTTCACCGCCAGGCCGCCGATCCGCACCGTGCCCTTCTCCCCGAGGATGGTGATCGAGCCCTCGAGGTTCTTGGGGTACGTCAGCATCGTGACGTTCATCGAGCCCAGGGCGCCGCTCCGCCAGCGGATGGCCGCGACGCCGGTGTCCTCCACCTCGATGCGCCGCGCGAGGGTGGCGGTGTACGCCTGCACCGATTCCACCGGCCCCACCAGCCAGTCGAGGAGGTCCACGTAGTGGCTCGCCTGGTTCATGAAGGCGCCGCCGTCGAACTCCCAGGTGCCCCGCCACGCCGCGCTGTCGTAGTACGCCTGCGGCCTGGTCCAGAAGACGTTCACGTTCACCATGAAGATCCGGCCGAAGCGCCGCTTCTCCATCGCGCGCTTCACCAGCTGGATCGTCGGGTTGCGGCGGTTCTGCTTGACGACGAAGAGCTGCACGCCGGCCCGGTCGCACTCCTCGACCATCCGCTTGCCATCCTCCCAGCGGGTGGCCATCGGCTTCTCGCTCATCACGTGGCGGCCCGACGCGGCCACCTCGATCGTCTGGCTCGCGTGGAGCCCGCTGGGCGTCGCGATGGTGACGATGTCGGCGTTCGTCTGGGCGAGGAGAGCGTCGAGGGAGGCGTAGCCGGGGGCGCCCGTGCGCTTCTCGGCGGCGGCGAGGGCCTTGGGGTCTATGTCGCACACGCCCACCACCTCGGCACGGTCCTTGTGCTTGTCGAGCGCCTCGAAGTGGTTGGCGGCGATGCGGCCGCAGCCCACGAGGGCGAACCGGATGCGGCGGTCTTTGGGGACCGGCTTCTGCACGATGAGGGGGGCGTCGGGAGTGGCCATAGGGGAAGAATCCTAAGGCCCGGGGGGCCACGGGGCGAGGGGAGGTCGCAGCAGGCAGCCGCCGCACCGACTTACCGTTCGAGACTTGGCTTTGCCGGACATTTGGCCTAGCCGTACATTACCGCCCATGCGACGCCCCACGCCGGCGCTCCGTCTCGCCCTGGTGATGACCGCCCTCCTCGCCGGGGGCGCTCCGCCGCTGGCCGCCCAGATCGAGAGCAACGCCTACCTTCCGGTCGCCTCCTGGACGACGCCCTACGTGGAGCACCTGATCCGCGCCGGGGTGCTCCAAGGCCTCGATCCCCTGACCCGCCCCCTCCGCCGCGCCGACGTCGCGCGCGCCGTCGGCGCCGTTGACACCACGCGCGTCGGCCCCTCCGTCCGCGCCGCGCTCCGACTCCTGGCCGGCGAACTGGAGGAGCGTCCCGACACGGTGCGCTGGAAGCTCGAACCCCATCTCGCCCTTCTCGGCGCCTCCGACCCCAGCCGCTGGACGGCCCGCCCCGCGCCGCAGGCACGCGCCCTCTTCGTGGAGGGGGGCATCGAGGCGTCCCTCGAGTTCCCCCACGTCGCGATCGTCAGCAGCCCCTACTTCGACACCCGGCTCCGGCGCGACCCCGACTTCTACGGCAAGAAGGACCGCTTCCCCGCCGGCGACAACGCCGAGGCGTACGTCCTCGGCTCCTGGCGCTACCTCGACGTCTTCCTCGGCATCGAGCCCCGCAACTGGGGGCCGCCCGAGGTCGAGGGACTCCTCCTCTCGACGGCGCCGTACCCGTACGACCACCTCTTCGTCCGGCTCGGGCCCAGGCGGCTCCGTCTCGAACTCGTGGCCGCGCAACTGAACCCACTGCCGACGTGGGACAGCAGCTTCACCGCGAAGCGCTTCCTCTCGGTCCACCGCATCGTGGCCCTGCCCTCCGACCGCCTGGCCATCGCGCTCTCCGAGGCCTCTCTCTACGCCGACCTCGGCGGGCCGGCGCGCTCCTTCGAGCCCTGGTACCTCAACCCGGCGAACCTCTGGTACGTGGCCAGCTCGAACGGCGTGGCGCAGCAGAACGCCCTCTGGTCGGCCGACGTGAGCTGGCAGATGCGGGGCGGCGTCCGCCTCGCCGCCCAGCTCTACGCCGACGACATCCAGATCGACCGG
>JADGQW010000279.1 GCA_017881505.1 Gemmatimonadales bacterium | reverse complement strand
GTCGGCGGACGGGCCGCTCCTGGGGGGCATCGGGCTGGTGCTCGTGCTCGACGCCACGGGCCGCCTCGACGCCGATCCGGTGAATGCGCCGGCGCCGCCGGAGCCCCTCGGCCGCCGCGCCGCCAACCCCGCGCTCCTCCCCCACGACGCCGGCGAGCAGATCGACGCGGGGGCCAAGATCACCGTCCCCCTGGGCCGCCGGGCGACGGCCCGTCTCTTCGGCCTCCATTCCCTCGACCAGCGGCAGCTCTACGATCCGGCGTTCACCTACGACGACGCCTTCGCGCCGGTGCAGCGGACCGCCGGCGACCTCGTGAACGGCCAGCTCCAGCTCCTCCTGGGCGCGCGCGACCCGTCGTCGTTCACGGTGGAGCTGCGGGGCGGCTGGTTCTCGCGCGACTTCATCCGCGGCCAGCAGGACGGCTCGGCGAAGCAGGTGTTCGGCGCCTTCACGACGAGCCGGTATCACGTGGTCGGCGAGGCGATGGCCCGCGCCCAGGACACCGCGGCGGCGCGCGCGCCCATCCCCGGCCTCACTCTCCCGGAGCTGAGCGGTGACTCCCCCTGGGGCGTCGCGGCTTTCTTCCTCGGCGGCGGCTCGCGCGGCGACGTGGCGTGGAACGGCTACCAGGAGGCGCGCGCGCAGCTCGACGCCACCGTAGCGGCGGGGCACGAGGCCGCGTTCGCCTTCGGCGGTGAGGTCGTCCGGCAGCGGGTCCGCACCTTCCAGCGGGTCCTTGGCTACGAGCCGGTGGGGGGAACGGTGCCTCCTGCCATCGCGGCGGCCTTCTCCCCCCTCGCGACCGCGGCGTACGCCGAGTCGCGGATTCGCGCCAGCGACATCGCGTTCACCCTCGGCCTCCGCTACGACGCCTTCGACGCCCGCCAGGACCTGGGCACGCAGACTTCACGGCGGCAGAGCGCCATCAGCCCGCGCCTCGGGGTGTCCACCGTGCTGAAGGGCGCCACCGTGGTCGCTAGCTGGGGGCGCTTCGTCCAGGCGCCCGACTACCAGTACCTCGTGGACGCCGCGTTCGACGACACCCTGCGCACCGGGCGGTTCCGCGTCGGCAACCCTGACCTCGGCTTCGAGTCGTCGTGGCAGTACGAGTTCAGCGTGCGGGCCCGGCCCACCACGATCACGTCGGTGCGCGTGAACGTCTTCTACAAGCGGCTCGAAGGGCTCGTCGCGTCGGTGCCGTTCGGCCTCAACCCCGACTCGACCTTCTTCGGCAACAGCGACTACGGCACCGTGAAGGGCGTGGAGCTGCTCTACGAGAGGGAGCTGCGGGACGGCTGGGGGTTCCGCCTCACCTACACCCTCCAGAGCGCGGTGGCGACGTCCTCGGACCCCTTCGCGCTCATCCACCGCATCAAGGTGCTGCCCGGGACCACCGACACCGCCTTCCCCGGCGCGGTCGAGATCCCCCTCGATTACGACCGCCGCCACGGACTCACGGCCATCCTCCAGGCCAAGGTCCCGGAGCGCGGCGGTCCGGAGGTGCTGGGCTTCAGGCCGGCGGCGGGCATCGAGGCCGCGGCGGTGCTGCGCTTCGCGACGGGGCTCCCCTACTCGCGGGTGGACACCTCGGGCGACTCGCTGATCGGCTTGCCGAACCAGTACCGGCTGCCGTCGCAGTCCACGGTGGATCTCCTCGTCCGGCGGCCCTTCCGGAGCGGCGCCTTCGCGGGGAGCGTGTACTTCGACGTGCGGAACCTCCTCAACACGCGTAACCTCATCGCCGTGCGCCGCGACACCGGACGGCCCGCTCTCACGACCAGCGAAGTGCAGGCGCTGGCGCAGGCCGCCTACAACGCGCATCCGGAGGCGATCCCCTACGAGTCGCGGAGCTACCGGAGCTGGGCGGACCTCGACCACAACGGGAGCATCGAAGGAGCGACCGAGCTGATGCCCCTCTTCCTCGCCGCCGCGCGCGACTTCTCGCAGCCCGTCTTCGCCTACGGCCCGCCGCGCCTCGTGCGGCTCGGCATCGAGTTCGTCTTCTGAGCGCCGCCGCCTCGATGCCCGGCGCGAGTGTCCGCCGCGCCAAGATCATCGCCACGCTGGGGCCCAACACCGCGGACCCGGCGCTCGTCGCCTCCCTCATCGCCGCGGGCATGGACGTCGCGCGCCTCAACGCCAGCCACGGCACTCCCGAGCAGCGCGCGGCCCTCATCGCCACGGTGCGCGCCGCCGCGAAGGCCGCGGGGAAGCCGGTGCCGATCCTCCTCGACCTCCAGGGCCCGCGCATCCGCGTCGGCGACCTGCCGATGCCGATCCAGCTCGCGGAAGGGCAGGAGGTCATCTTCGCGCCCGAGGACGTGGCGAGGGCAGGGGAGATCCCCACCACTTACGCCGCCCTCGCCGACGACGTGAGGTCCGGCGCTCGCGTCCTCCTCGACGACGGACTCCTCACGCTCACCGTCACCGCGGTGGAGAAGCCGCGGGTCCGCGCGAGGGTCGTCTACGGCGGGCCCCTCTCGAGCCACAAGGGGATGAACCTCCCCGGCGTGTCTATCTCCGCGCCTTCCCTCACGGAGAAGGACCGCGCCGACGCCGCGTTCGCCGTCGAGCACGGCGCGGAGTACGTCGCGCTCTCCTTCGTCCGCAGGGCGGAGGACATCGCCGACCTTCGCGCGCTCCTCCCGCCG
>JADGQW010000017.1 GCA_017881505.1 Gemmatimonadales bacterium | reverse complement strand
CTTGGGGTTGTGGCGCGGCAGCTGCGCGGTCAGCAGCAGCGCCGTGTCGCCGGCGAGCGCCGCTTCCTTCAGCAGGCGCACGGCGGCGGCGGCCTGCTCGTCGTGGGAGCCGGGCGAGGGAGGCGGCAGGGCCTGCAGGCAGTCCACCACGGTGAGGGCGGCGCGCTGCTCGCGCACCTGCCCCACGATCCCCGCGAAGTCGAGGCCGGCGGTGGGGATGGGCACCAGCGGCTGGTCCCGGAGGCGGACGGCGCCGGCGCCCACCGCGGCGCGCGCCTCGTCGTCGAGGGCCGCGCGGCGGATGTCGGTGAGGCGGACCCGGCCCTCGATCGCCAGCGCGCGCTCGTAGAGCCGCTCCTCGTCCATCTCGGAGGAGAGGACGACCGCGCGCTCGCCCCGCGCCGCCACACGCAGCGCGATCCCGAGTGCCAGCGAGGATTTCCCTGCGCCGACGTCGCCGCCCAGCACGACGAGGTCGCGCCGGCGCAGGCCGCCGCCCAGCATCCGGTCGATCCCCGGGAAGCCGGTCGCCACGGTGTCGGGGTTGGGCACGCCGGCGAGGGTGTCGTCGAGGCGCTCGACCACGCCCTCCGCGGAGCGCCGGCGCCGCGGCAGGTCCGGGCTCACCGCGGGTTCTCGGGGGCGGCGGGGCGCATCGCCCGGGCGGCGGCCTGCACCGCCGCGGCGGCAGCCGCGGGGCAGTTCTCCGCCGCCGGGGCCGCGAGGTGCGAGAGCACGACGGCCGGCGCCGCGCCCCGCGTCGCCCCGAGGTCGGCCAGGGCCGCGGCCAGGGAGCGGCGGAGGGGAGCCGGCGCGTTGAGGCTCCGTACCCGCTGGCCGACCGCGCGGAGCCGCTCGGCCTGCCGGGCCGGGACGGACCCGCCCTCCGCCGGCGCGAGGGCGGCGCGGACGGCGAGCCAGAGTGCGAACACTCCGTCGCGTTCGGGGCCGCGGGCGCTCGCCGCCAGTGCGGCGACCAGCGCGCGATCGGCCGGCTCGAGGGCGGGATGACTCATCGTGGGTCGGAAAAGGGCCTCGCCGCGAATGTAGCGGGGCGCGGGGCCAGCGGCTAGGTTCGCTCCATGGCTCAGCGGCCCCGCACCGTGCTCTGGGTGGACGACGAAGTCGAGAGCCTCGAGTCGCACCGGCGCTTCCTCGCCGACCACGGATTCGAGGTGGCGTGCGTGGCCCACGGCGACGACGCGCTCGAGTTGCTGCGCCGCCAGTCGTACGGCGTGGTGCTGGTGGACGAGCAGATGCCCGGCCGGCGGGGCCTCGAGCTCTTCGGCGCGATCCGCGCGCTCGACGCCACGGTCCCTGTCGTGATGGTCACCAAGTCGGAGGACCCGGGCGTGATGCGCGAGGCGATCGGCCTCTCGGTGGACGATTACCTCGTCAAGCCGCTGCAGCCGCGGCAGGTGCTCTCCGTCGTCACCCGCCTCCTCGAGGGCGACCGCATCCGCCAGCAGCACCTCTCGCGCGAGTTCGTCACGCGGTTCCGCGAGCTGGAGGCACGCCGCGGCACGGCGCTCGGCTGGCGGGAGTGGATCGACCTGGCGCGCGAGCTCGCGGTGTGGGACATCCGCCTCGCCGAGGCGCCCGAGCAGGGCCTGCAGGAGGCGCTCCTCACCCTGCGGGGCAGTCTCCGCCGCGACTTCGGCGCGTTCGTCGGCCGGCACTACCCGCGCTGGATCGCCGACGAGGACGCCGACCGCCCAGCCCTCTCCCCCGACCTCGTCGAGGAGATGGTGCTCCCCGTCCTGCGGGAGCGGGGCAAAGTGCTGTTCGTGGTGGTGGACTGCCTGCGGCTCGACCAGTGGGAGGTCCTCCAGCCGCTGGTGGCGCCCCTCTTCGACATCGAGACGTCGTACTACTACAGCATCGTGCCGAGCGCGACGCCCTACAGCCGCAACGCCCTGTTCGCGGGACTCCTCCCCCGCGACATCGCGACGACCTTCCCCGACTGGTGGACGGAGAACGAGGACGAGGGGCTGAACGCGCACGAGGGCGACTTCCTGGCGCGCCAGCTGGAGCGCCTCGCCGGCCACCCGGTCGCCACCCGGTACGAGAAGGTCTTCGGGACCTCCGACGGCGAGGACCTACTGCGGCGCCTCCCCGCCTACCTCGCGCAGGACGGCGTCACCGCGCTCGTCTTCAACTTCGTGGACCAGCTCACCCACGGACGTTCGGAGAACCCGATCCTGATGGAGGTGGCGCGCGACGAGGCGGCGCTCCGCGCGCTGACCGCCGCGTGGTACCAGCGGTCGGCGCTCAAGGGGGCGCTGCGCGAGGCCGAGCGGCGGCGGGTGCCCGTGGTGCTGACGACCGATCATGGCTCCCTCCCGTGCATGACTCCCGCCACGGTGTTCGCCAAGCGGGACGCCACCTCCAACCTCCGCTTCAAGTTCGGCGAGGACCTCCGCGCGGAGGAGCAGGGCGCCGCCCTCGCGGTGGACGACCCCGTGGCGTGGGGGCTCCCCCGCCGCGGCCTGGGCGTGCGCTGCCTGCTGGCGCTGGAGGATCGCTTCTTCGTCTATCCGACGCGGCTCCGCGAATACCAGGCGCGCTATCGCGGGGCGTTCCTGCACGGCGGCATCTCCCCCGAGGAGATGATCCTCCCCGTAGCGCTGCTCACCCCCCGCGCGGGCTGACCGATGGACCGCTACCGCCAGCTCCTCGGGTTCCTGCGGCCGTACCTGCCCCTCTTCCTCGCCGCGCTCGGCGCCGCCGTCCTCTCGTCGGTGCTCGAGGGGTTCACCTTCGTCCTCATCATCCCGTTCCTCCGGACAGTGTTCGGCAACACCACGGCGCTGCCGGTAACCGGGAACGCGGTGGAGTGGGTGCTGAAGCACACGGTGGGCGGCCTGATGGCGGGGTCGCCGCAGGCGGCGCTCCGCAACGTCACCTTCCTCATCCTCGCCTCGTTCGCGGTGAAGAACGCGGCGCTGTACGGCGCGCGGCTGGGCAGCGTGACGGTGCAGGAGCGGGTGGTGCGCGACCTGCGGACGCGGCTGTACACGCACCTGCAGGGGATGCGCCTCGACTTCTTCCAGCGCACCAAGGGCGGCCAGCTCCTCACCCGGATGCTCGCCGACACCGACCAGCTCCGCGGCCTCCTCGGCGACACCGCTGCCTCGTTCATCTCGTCGATCGCGACCGTCGTCGTCTACCTCTTCATCCTCTTCGCGTTGTCGTGGCGGCTCACGGGTCTCGCGCTCCTGCTGGCTCCGTTCCTGATCTTCTCGTTACGCCCCCTCCTCGGCCGCCTGCGGAAGGGGTTCCGCATCACCCTCGAGGAGCGGGGCGAGCTCACCAGCGTGATGCAGGAGACCGTCGCCGGCGTGCGGCTGGTGAAGGCCTACGGGGCGGAGCCGTACGAGCGGACGCGGTTCGCCGCCGCGGCCGACCGGTACGCCGGGGGCGTGATCCGCATGCAGCGGATCGCGCTCCTCTCCCATCCGATCAGCGAGACCTTCGGCGCGCTCCTCACGGTGGTGCTCCTCTGGGTCGGCGCGGCGCTGGCGACCGGTCCCGCGGCGTCGATGCGGCCCGAGACCTTCATCACCTTCCTGGCCGTGGCGCTCCGGCTCCTCACGCCCCTCAAGTTCCTCGCGAGCCTCCCCTCCCAGCTCCAGCAGGCGCTCGCCGCGGGCGAGCGGGTGCTCGAGATCCTCGATCTCCCGCCCGCGGAGGCCAACGCGCCGGGCACCGAGATCGCCCGGGGGCTGGAGGAGCGGATCGCGTTCGAACGCGTCGGGTTCGCGTATCCGGGGGGCCCGCCGGTGCTGGAGGAGATCGCGTTCGAGGCGCGCCGGGGCGAGGTGATCGCGATCGTCGGGTCGAGCGGGGCGGGGAAGAGCACCCTCGTGGACCTCATCCCGCGCTTCTACGAGCCGACGGAGGGGCGCATCGCCCTCGACGGGCGCGATCTGCGGGTCTTCACGCTGCGGTCGCTGCGGGGCCTGCTGGGGATCGTGAGCCAGGAGACCGTGCTGTTCAACGACACGGTGAAGGCCAACATCGCCTACGGCGCCGTGGACCGGTACGGCGACGCGGCGATCGAGGCCGCGGCCCGCGCCGCCAACGCGCACCCGTTCATCGCCGGGCTGCCGAAGGGCTACGACACCGTCCTCGGGGAGCGCGGCGCGCGCCTCTCCGGCGGCGAGCGCCAGCGGATCGCCATCGCCCGTGCGCTCCTGCGGGACCCGCCGATCCTGATCCTCGACGAGGCCACGAGCGCGCTCGACTCGGAGTCGGAGCGCCTCGTCCAGGAGGCGATCGACCGCCTCCTTTCGGGGCGCACCGTGTTCGTGATCGCGCACCGCCTCTCCACCGTGCAGCACGCCTCGCAGATCCTGGTGCTCGACCGCGGCCGGATCGTCGAGCGCGGGCGCCACGAGGAGTTGCTCGCGCAGGGCGGGGCCTACCATCGCCTCTACACCCTCCAGTTCGGCGCGCGTGCACCGGCCCCCTCCTCCGCCTGAGGGGGCGCCGCTCGCCGTCCTCCACCTCGCTCATCCGGGGGACGGCGCCGGCTCGACCCTCTCGGTCGCGGAGCTGGCCCGCGCGCAGCGGGACGCCGGCCATCGGGTGCTGATCGGCTGCCGTCCGGGCGCGCTCCTCGCGGACCTCGCGGCCGCGGCCGGGATCGAGGTCGTGGCCGTCGGGTTCGCCCGTGGCGACCGGCCGGCGGCGCGCATCGCGGCGCTCGCGGCCGAGCGGCGGGTGGACGTGGTGAACAGCCACGCGTCGCGCGACCGGGCCGCCTGCCGGCGCGCCCGCCTCGCCGGCCTCCTCCCCGCCGCGCTCGTCATGACCCGCCGCCAGCCGCCGCGCTCCCTCCCGCTCTCGGTCGTGATGAACGGCTTCGCGGCCGACTGTACCGTCGCGGTGAGCGCCTCGGTACGGCGGGCGCTGGTGCGGCGCGGCGCGCCGCCGTGGCGGGTCCGCGTCGTGCCCAACGGGATCGATCCGGCCACGGTGGACCGCCAGGTGGACGGAGCGGCCCTCGCCGAGGCGGGGACCGCGGCCCTCTGGAGCCCCGACCGTCCCACGATCGGCGTGGTCTCGCGCCGCAAGGAGCAGGCGGTGCTCCTCCGCGCGCTGCCGCTCCTCCCGCGCGCCGTCACCGTCGTGCTCCTCGGGATCGGGCCCGACCCCGAGCTCGCCGCCCTCGCCGCCGCGGCGGCGCCGCATCGCGTCGCGTTCGTGCCCTTCCGGCGGGACGTGCTCCCCTTCTACGCCCTGTTCGACGTCGCCGTCCTCCCCACCGCGGGCGAGGGGCTGCCGCGGGCGCTCCTCGAGGCGATGGCGCTCGGGATCCCCGTCGTGGCGTCGCGGGTCGGCGGCACGGTGGACCTGGTGACCGACGGGGTCGACGGTCTCCTCGTGGCGCCACGCGCGCCGGAGGCGTTCGCGCGGGCGCTGGCGGCCCTCCTGGCGGAGCCCGCCCGCCGCGCCGCCCTCGGGGCCGCGGGCCGGCGCACCGTGCGCGAGCGCTTCACCCTCGAGCGCACCCGGCGCCTCACCGATGACGCCTATCGCGCGGCGCTGCGGCGGCGCGCATGAGGCGGCGCTCCGATTTCCCCGTCTACCTGGCGTTCCGCGCCTTCGTCGCGGGGGTGCACGCGCTCCCGCGCGGCGCGGCCCTGGGCGTCGGCGCGCTCGCGGGCCGCATCGCCCGCGCGCCCCTGGGGCTCCGGCGCGCCGTCGCCGAGTCCAACCTCGCCCTCGCGTTCCCCGAGATGTCGCCGGCGGAGCGTGACGACCTCTGCCGCCGGATGTTCGCGCACTGGGGCCGCATGAGCGTCGAGGCGCTCCGCGCCGCCGCGACCGGAGGGCGCGAGGTGTTCCCGCTGATCCGAGGGGGCGAGGAGGTGATCCGCACCCTCCTCGACGTCCAGTCGCGGGGGCGCGGTGTCCTCGTCCTGTCGGGTCACGTCGGCAACTGGGAGGGCGGGGCCGCCTACGTGGCCGGCCGCGGCGTCCCGGTCACGGCCGTCTGGAAGCCCCAGGCGAATCCCTGGGTCGCGGGGTACCTCGAGAGCCTGCGGGTGCGCCTCGGCGTGGACGCCATCCCGATGCCGGAGGCGCGCGAGGGCGTCATCGCCGCGCTGCGCGCCGGCAGGATGGTCGGGCTCGTGGCCGACCAGGCACCGATCCGCGGCGGCTCATGGGTCCCCTTCTTCGGCCGGCCCACGAAGACCTTCAACGGCCCCGGCTACGTGGCCGCCCAGACGGGCGCCCCGGTGCTCTTCGGCGGCATGCTGGCCGACGGCGCCGGCGGGTACCGCATGTCCGTGGAGATGCTCGACGAGCACCCGCGGGGCGACACCGACGAGGTCGTCCTCCGCATCACCACCCTGTACCGGGCGCGCCTCGAGGCGCTGGTGCGTTCGGCGCCGGAGCAGTACCTGTGGACCCACCGCCTCTGGCGTGAGCCTCCACCGGAGGGTGGTGCCGCGGGCTGAGCGCGCTTGCCGCCACGGCGCGCGGCACGTTAACGTTGCGCCCCATGCCCTCCGCACCGGACCCCCGGTGACCACGCGTTCCCCCGACGCCGCGCTGCGCGCGCTGGTCCGCGACCTGCGGGACCGCGAGTTCCCGTGGACCGCGGCGACCATCTACCTCGCCAACGCCTCCGTCGGCCCTATCCCGGAGCGTACGCGGCTGGCGCTCGAGGCCTTCAACGCCAAGCGCACGGCGCCGCACCTCCTGCCCGACCGCGAGCTCTTTCCGATGCTCGACGCCGCGCGGGCCGCCGCCGCGCGCCTCATCGGCGCGGACGCGGCCGAGATCGCGCTGATGCCGAGCACCTCCGCCGGCCTTAACGTGGCGGCGCGCGCGCTCCCACTGGCGCCGGGGGACGTGGTGCTCGTCAGCGACCGCGAGTTCCCCGCCATCGTCCACCCCTGGCTCGCGCTGCGCCGGCAGGGGATCGTCGCGGAGCTCGTCCCGGTGACGCCCGAGGGGTTCCCCGACGAGGCGCGCCTCCTCGAGCGGCTGGCCGATCCGCGGGTCCGCGCCCTCGCGGTGTCGTTCGTCCAGTTCTCCAACGGGTACAAGGCCGACCTCGCGCGCCTCGGCGCCGCCTGCCGCGCGCACGGCGCCTGGCTGGTGGTGGACGCCATCCAGGGACTCGGGGCTTCCCCCCTCGACGTGCGGGAGACGCCGGTGGACCTGCTGGCGTGCGGCGGCCAGAAGTGGCTCCTCGCGCCGTGGGGCTCGGGATTCCTCTACGTGCGGCGCGAGCTGGTGCCCCGCCTCGAGCCGGTCGCCGTCGGCTGGCTCGCCGTCGAAGGCACCGACGACTTCGCGAACCTGCTGCGCTACGACCATCGTCTCCGGTCCGATGCGCGGCGCTTCGAGCTCCCCAACGCGTTCCAGGACTTCCTCGGCCTCGGCACCTCCCTCGGGCTCCTCCTCGAGCTCGGCGTCGTCGCGGTGGACACCTATACCCGCTCCCTCGGCGACCTCCTCGTCGCCTGGGCGCAGCGCACCGGCGTGCACGTCGTCTCCCCCGCCGACGGCCCGCACCGCTCCGCGATCGTCTGCCTCGCGCTCCCCGATCCCGCGGACGCGCACCGCCGCCTCCGCCAGGCGGGTGTGATCTGCTCCCTCCGCGAAGGCGCCCTCCGCTTCGCGCCGCACTGCTACAACACCGTGGAGGAGATCGAGCGGGCGATCGGAGTGATGGACGAGGTGGTGGGGAACAGGTGATGAGTGATGGGCCATGAGTGATCGGGAGGCGCAATGAGAAATGGGTGACAGGGAGGCCGCTCCCCATCACCCATGACCACACTCATCACTCATTACCCATCACCCATCACTCATCACTCATGTCCCATCACGCGCATGCCGTCTCGCCCAGCAGGTACGCGATCACGTCCGCCGCCGAGTACCGCTCCCGCCCCTTGAGGAACGTCGCGATGCACTTGAGGTCGTCGCCCGCGGTGAGGATCGGCGGCTCCTCCATCCCCCCCTCGCGGACCTGTGCGTACCCGATGTTCGCCATCAGGGCGTTGCAGAGGCACTTGCGGCCGACGGTGTCCTCGATCGCGCCGCCCTTCTTGACGTAGGTGTCCTCCGGCTCCGACGCGCAGCGGAACCCCACCCGGCCGCCCTCCATCGCGTACGGGGTACGCAGGTACCCCATGTCGCAGACCCGCTCGCGGTGCTCTTCCCGCGGCGCGCCGTCGCCCCAGCGCACGACCTTGAAGGGGTAGCCGGTCGGGGACGCGCGGGCGTCGGTGATGACGTCCACCGCGCCGCGCCGCGCGGCCGCCAGCACGTCGCGCTTGTACTCCTCCTTCAACCCCGACTCGTCGCAGAACGCGAACAGGGTGCCGACCTGGATGCCGGCCGCGCCGGCGGCGAGCGCCTCGGCGAGGCCCGTCGGGGACCCCGCGCCGCCCGCGATCCAGAAGGGGAGGCCGAGGTCGGCCACCTTCGCCAGGTCGACCACGTCCTTCTCGCCGTACACCGGCTCGGCGCGCTCGTTGAACCGGGGTTCGCCGCGCGGCGGCGCGTTGTGGCCCCCCGCCGTCGGGCCCTCGATCACGAAGCCGTCCACGCGCCCGCTGGCCTTCCGGGCGAGGAGCGCGGCGAGGAGGTTCGACGCGACGATGGGGAGGAAGCGAGGGCGGGGGAGGACCGGCGCATCGGGCCACAGCGCCCGCGGGTCGAGCTCGGCGCGGTGGCCGCCGTCGCCGTTCGTCCCCTCCACGTCGAGCTTGATGGACGCCACCTCGTGCAGGGCCAGCCGGTCGAGCGCCCCGGGGATCTCACGCGGAATCCCGGCGCCCATCAGCACGTAGTCCACGCCCGCGAGCATCGCCCCGTAGAGCGACGCCAGGTTCGGGAGCTGGATCTTCGTCAGGAGGTTGATGCCGACGCGGCCGTCGTGCCCTTCCTTCGCGAGGTGGACCTCCACGAAGTTGGCCAGCGCCGTCAGGAGCTGGCGCGAGCGGCTCAGCTTGATCTGATGCATCGGCAGCGGCTTGTAGGGGGCGCCCGCCCGGCCGCCCGGGAGGAAGTGCTCCCGGAGCACCGTCTCCCCCACCTCGGGGATCGGGAACGCCCCGATCGCCCGCCGCATGTGGCCGCCGGCGTCCCCGTCCTGGAGCCGCCGCACCAGCACCGTGTCGATCCCGGTGCCGGACACGACGCCGAGCTGCCCCCGCATCGCGGTGGCTCGGGCCAGGATCCAGTTGGAGACTGCCGCCCCCATGCCGCCTTGGATGATGCGCGGGGGGGCTCCGATTGCCGTCATCCTGTGGCTTGGTTGAGGCGGAAGGGAGGCCGGCGAAACACTCCGAAGCCTAGCCCCTCCGAAGGCGGACGGCAATGAGAATGGCAGAAAAGTGATGCGGGATGGGCGATGCGTCATGCGTGAGGGGTGAGGAGTGGTGCGTGAGGGGTGATGGGGACCTATCTCCTGTCCCCCATCGCCCAGTACGCATCACCCATCACCCACCACGACATCCGCGAACCTCAGCTTCCCGAACCTGACGAGGTGCTCCCCGGGGGCGAGGGGCGCGTCGCCGCTCTCGACCTTGGCGCCATCCACCTGGACGCCCCCCTGCGTGCACATCCGCCGGGCCTCCCCCAGCGACTTCGCGAAGCCGATGTCGCGGAGCACGACGGCGAGCGTGGCCGGCACATGCGTGAAGCGCGGCCGCTCGGCGGGCGCCTCCTTCGCTTTGAAGAGGAGGTCGAAATGCGCCGCCGCGCGCGCCGCGGCCTCGGCGCCGTGGAGCTGCTCCACCAGCCGCGACGCGAGCCAGCGCTTGGCCGCGTACGGCGCCGTCCGGCACCGCGCCACGGCGGCGGGAAGCTCGGCGGGCGAGAGGCCCGCCAGGAGCGAGGTCCACTCCTCGAGGAGCGTGTCGGGGATGGACATCGTCTTCCCGTACTGCGCCTCCGGCGGCTCGGTGATCCCGATGAAGTTGTCGTACGACTGCGACATCTTCCGCTCGCCGTCGAGGCCCCGCAGCAACGGCATGATCAGCGCCACCTGCGGTTCGAGCCCGTAGCGCTCCATCAACGTGCGGCCCACCAGCAGGTTGAACTTCTGGTCGCTCCCGCCCATCTCGACGTCCGCCTTCAGCACGACCGAGTCGTACCCCACCAGCAGCGGGTAGAGGAACTCCAGCATCGAGATCGCGCTCCCCGAGCCGTGGCGCTTGGCGAAGTCGTCCCGCTCCAGCATCCGCGCGACGGTGTAGCGGGACGCCAGCTCCAGCACCTCGGGGAGCCCCAACCCGCGCAGCCAGCGGCTGTTCCGCTCGATCACCGTCGTCGCGGGGTCGAGCACCTTGAAGACCTGCTCGCGGTACGTGGCGGCGTTGGCCTGCACCTCCTCCTCGGAGAGCCGCGGCCGCGTCTCGCTCCGCCCGCTCGGGTCGCCGACCAGCGCGGTGAAGTCGCCGAGCAGGAAGACCACGCGGTGGCCCAGCTCCTGGAAGGTCCGGAGCTTCCGGAGGGAGACGAGGTAGCCGACGTGGAGGTGCGGGCGCGTGGGGTCGAAGCCCTGCTTGATCGTGAGCGGCGTGCCGGTCCGGAGGGAGCGCTCGAGCTTCCGCGCCAGATCCTCTTCGGGGACGATCTCCACCGTGCCCTGGCGGATGGCGTCCATCTGCTCGTTGACGGAAGGGAAGACGGCCATCCGGCAATCGTAGCGGCTCGCCCCGGCCGCTGGCAAGCGCGCGGGGGAGCCGGTAACTTGCGAGGGATGCCCCACGCCACGCACCCCGGCCGCTTCGCGCGCTGGTTCGCGCCGGAGCGCGCCCGGCGGACCGTGTTCTTCCTGCTCCTCGCCGTCGGCTTCGTCCTCGGGCTCGCCTTCGGCAGCTGGACCCGGGTCTGCGCGGGCCACGCCTGTCCTTCCATCGCGGTCCTCGACGACTACCGGCCGCAGCAGACCTCGAAGGTGTACGCCATGGACGGGCGCCTGGTCACGGAGCTCGGCCTCGAGCGCCGCACCCTCATCCGCCTCGACGAGATGCCCCCGTCCCTCCGCCGGGCCTTCATCGCGGTGGAGGACAAGCGGTTCTACCAGCATCACGGCATCGACTTCTCGCGCGTGTTCGGCGCCGTCCGCGCCAACGTCCTCGCCCTCTCGTGGGAGCAGGGCTTCTCGACCATCACCATGCAGCTCGCCCGGAACGTCTTCCCCGACCGCATCACGCGGGAGAAGACGGTGACGCGCAAGCTGAAGGAGGCGAAGGTCGCGCGGGAGCTCGAGGAGACGTACTCGAAGGACCGCATCCTCGAGCTGTACCTGAACCAGATCTACCTCGGGAACGGCGCCTACGGGGTCGAGACCGCGTCGCTGCGCTACTTCGGCAAGTCGGCGCGGGACCTCAGCGTCCCGGAGGCCGCGCTCCTCGCCGCGCTCCCCAAGGGGCCCGAGCGCTACAACCCGCGGCGTCATCCCGCCCGCGCCGTGCAGCGCCGCAACGTCGTCCTCGCTCTCATGCGCGAGCAGGGGTATCTCACGTCCGCGCAGGCCGCCGAGGCGGAGGCGTACCCCCTCACCCTCTCGGCACGCCAGGACTACGGCGACGTCGCGCCGTACTTCGTGGAGTGGATCCGCCAGACCCTCGACGCACGCTTCGGCCGCGACCTCTACGAGCGGGGCCTCCGAGTGTACACGACGCTCGACCTCGACATGCAGCAGTCCGCGGAGCGCGCCCTGGAGGCCCAGATCGAGGCGGTGGAGAACGGCACCTATGGCCGGTTCCCCCACCGCACCTTCGCGCAGTACCTCGCCAGCAGCAACGGGAGCGCCGAGGGGCGGGCGACCACGCCCTACCTTCAGGGCGCGATGATCGCGATGGATCCCGAGACCGGCGCCATCCGGGCGATGGTCGGCGGCCGCGACTTCGACGATTCGAAGTTCAACCGCGCGACGCAGGCGCTCCGGCAGCCGGGCTCCACCTTCAAGCCGTTCGTCTACTCCGCCGCCATCCGCGCGGGCCACTCCCCCAACGAGATGCTGGAGGACGCGCCCCTCTCCCTCCCGCAGCCGGACGGCACCGTCTGGGAGCCCGTCAACTTCGAGGAGAACACCTTCCGCGGGATGACCACGCTGCGGACGGGGCTGGCGCTCTCGATCAACCTCGTCACCATCCGCCTCGGCCTCGAGCTGGGCGCGGACCTCGTCGTGGACGAGGCGCACCGCTACGGGATCACCACCCCCGTGCCGCCGGTGCCCTCGATGTTCATCGGCTCCGCCGACGTGCTCCCCCTCGAGATGGTCTCGGCCTACACCTCCTTCGCCACCCTCGGCGTGCGCTCCGCGCCCATCGCCATCCTCCGCGTCGAGGACGCGAAGGGGAAGGTCCTCTGGCAGCCGATGCCGCACCGCGAGCGCGTGATGGCCCCCGACCAGGCCTACGTGCTCACCGACATGCTGCGGGACGTGGTGCGCGTGGGCACGGCGTCGGGCGCGGTCCGGCGCAGCGGCTTCACCCTCCCCGCGGGAGGGAAGACCGGCACGACGAACGACTTCACCGATGTGTGGTTCATCGGCTTCACGCGGGAGCTGGTGGCGGGCTTCTGGATGGGCTTCGACCAGCCGCAGACGATCAAGCCGGGGGCGCAGGGCGGCCTGCTCGTCACGCCCGCCTGGGGCGCCTTCATGCGCGAGGTGTACGAGCGCCGGCCCTCGCCGGGCGACTGGAGGCCCCCGTCGGGCGTGGTCTCCCGCGAGATCGACACCGAGTCGGGGAAGCTCGCCACCCCCTACTGCCCGGCGGCGAGCCGCCGCTGGGAGCCGTTCGCGCCCGGGCGCGAGCCCCTCGAGTTCTGCCCGCTCCACCCCGGTCCCGGCACGGGCTCCCCCGCGCCGCCGTCGGGCGAGAAGCCGCCCAAACCCGCCGTCCGTCCGGGCCCGGACCGGTAATCCCGTGCCCGCGCTCCGCGTCGGCGCGCGCTGGCTGGTCCCCGTCTCGGCGCCCCCCGTCGAGGGCGGCGCCGTGCTGGTCGGCGAGGACGGGCGCGTCGTCGCCGCCGGCCGGAGCGCCGAGGTCCCCAGCCCCGCCGGCGTCGCCACGCTCGACTTCGGCGACGCCGCCATCCTGCCGGGACTCGTCAACGCCCACGCCCACCTGGAGCTCACCGCCCTCCGCGGCCTGGTGAGGGACCTCCGCTTCCCGGCGTGGGTCGCCGCGCTGCGCCGCCTCAAGGACGCTCTCGGGGGCGAGGACGTCCGCGCGGCGGCGCGCTGGGGGGTCCTCGAGGGGTTCGCCGCCGGCATCACCGCGACCGGCGACACCGGCTCCTCCGGGGCGGCGGCGGCCGCCCTGGCGGCCCTCGGGGCCCGCGGCGTCGCGTATCAGGAGGTATTCGGCCCCGACCCGGCGCAGGCGGCGGAGTCGCTGCGGGGATTGGAGGAGGCGGTGGCGGCGCTCCTCCCGCTCGCGTCGGAGCGGGTGCGCATCGGCGTCTCGCCGCACGCCCCGTACACCGTGTCGGAGCCGCTGCTCCGCGAGGTGGTGGCGCGCGCGCGCGAGCGTGGCTGGCCGGTCGCGATGCACGTCGCCGAGTCGCCGGAGGAGGATCAGTTCGTGCGGCACGGCGCCGGGCCCTTCGCCGAGTCGCGCCGCGCGCGCGGGATCCCCGTCGAGGCGCGGGGCTGCTCGCCGGTGGCGTGGGTGCGGCGCGCGGGCCTGCTGGACGTGCGGCCCCTGCTCATCCACTGCGTCACCGCCGACGGGGACGATGCCGTGGCGATCGCGCGGAGCGCCGCCGCCGTCGCCCACTGCCCCTGGTCCAACGCCGTGCTGCGGAACGGCCGCGCCGACCTCGCCCTCTTCCGCCGGCTCGGCGTCATCGTCGGCGCGGGGACCGACTCGGTGGCGGCGGGCGGCGGCCTCGACCTCTTCCGCGAGATCCGCCTCGCCGCGCTCGGTTGCCGGATGACCCCGCGCGAGATGCTCCGCCTCGCGACCGCCGACGCCGCCGCCGCGCTCGGCCTCGCCGGCGCCGGCGTCCTCACGCCGGGGGCTTGGGGCGACCTCTGCGTCGTGGGCTTCGGCGCCAGCGCCCTTGCCGCCGCGGCCGATCCCGAGGAGGCCGTCGCGCTCGGCGCCGGCCCCGCCGACGTCGCCTTCACCGCGGTCGCCGGCCGAGCCGTCTGGCAGGATGGACGCTGGCCGGGCGTGGACGCCGCCGCCGAACGCGCCGCCCTCACCGCCGCCGCCGCCCGCGCCCGCGCGGCCGCCGCCTGAGGGATGGCGCCCCTGCGCACGTCACGTATCTTCCCGCCCACCACGACGCCGGACCGACCGTGAAGACCCAGCGCCACGCCGCCATCCTGCACCTCATCCGGGAGCACCGCGTCCCGAGCCAGGCCCGGCTCCGCGAGCTCCTGGCCAAGGCCGGGTATCACGTCACCCAGGCCACCCTCTCGCGCGACATCCACGAGCTCGGCCTCGCCAAGGTGGCCGACCCCGAGGGGCACCAGCACTACGCCGCGCCCGCGGAGGAGATCCTCCCGGCGCCCCCCCTCGCCAGCTTCCTCCGCTCCCTCCTCCTGCGCGTGGACGGCGTCGGTCCCCTCCTCGTCCTCACCACTTCCACCGGCAGCGCCGGCGCCCTCGCCGCCGCCCTCGACCACGAGGAGTGGCCCGGCATCCTCGGCACCGTCGCCGGCGACGACACCCTGCTCGTCATCGCCAGGAGCGTGGCCGCCCGGGCCCACCTCGCCCGGCGCTTCCGCGACCTCCTCGAGGGCCCCCGCCCGCCCGGTTGACCCGCACGCCCCACGCTTTGTATGTTTATGCAGAACAGTGCATAAACCAACGGCGACCGCGGGGGCGGAACCATGGCGCACAAGATCGTGCTGGCGTACTCGGGCGGGCTCGATACCTCGGCCATCGTGCCGTGGCTAAGGGAGCACTATCAGGCGACGGTGATCTGCGTCGCGGCCGACGTGGGCCAGGGCGCCGGCGAACTCAAGGGGATCGAGCAGAAGGCCAGGAACTCGGGCGCGGAGGCGTGCATCGTCGAGGACGTGCGTGAACGCTTCGTCCGCGAGTTCATCTGGCCGACCCTCAAGGCCAACGCGATCTACGCCCGGACCTACCTCCTGGGCACCGCGATGGCGCGGCCCCTCATCGCCGAGCGGCAGGTGGCCCTCGCGCGCCGCGTGGGCGCGACGGCGCTGGCGCACGGCTGCACGGGGAAGGGGAACGACCAGGTGCGCTTCGAGCTCACCTACGCCGCCTTCGCCCCCGACCTGGCGATCATCGCCCCGTGGCGGGAGTGGGACCTCAAGGGCCGCGAGGATCTCCTCGCCTACCTCAAGGCGCGCAACATCCCCACCACCGCGACGGCGGAGAAGCCCTTCAGCCGCGACCGGAACCTGTGGCACATCTCCCACGAGGGGGGGAGCCTCGAGGACCCGTGGCTCGCGCCACCCGCCGACCTCTTCATGCTGACGCGGGACCCGATGGACGCCCCCGACCGCCCCGCCGAGGTCGCGATCGGCTTCGAGGCGGGGGAGCCGGTCACCCTCGACGGCGCGCTGATGGGGCCGGTCGAGCTGATCGAGGCGCTCAACACCCTCGCTGGCGAGCACGGCGTCGGCCGGGCGGACATCGTGGAGGATCGCCTCGTCGGGATGAAGTCCCACGGGGTGTACGAGACCCCCGCGGGCACGGTGCTCTTCCAGGCGCACCGCGAGCTGGAGCAGCTGGTGCTCGACCGGAGGACCCTGGCGCTGGCCGACGATCTCGGACAACGTTATGCTGACTTGGTGTATGACGGCCGCTGGTGGACCCCCGAGCGCGAGTCACTCGACGCCTTCGTCAACGCGACGCAGCGGCGCGTCACCGGCACCGTGCGCATGACGCTCTACAAGGGCGGCCTGCGCGTGTCCGGACGGCAATCGCCGTATTCCCTCTACCACGAGGGCCTCGCCACGTTCAGCGCCGACGGCGTGTACCGGCAAAGCGATGCGGCCGGCTTCATCCGGCTGTACGGCCTCGGCGTGCGCACCGCCGCCGAGCGCGATCGCCGGATCGCCGGCCGGCACCTGCAGGCGGCGGACTGAGCTCCGGGGCCCGTCGCGCGCTCGTCATCGGCGCCTCGGGCTTCCTGGGCTCCCGCCTGCTCGCGCTCGCCCCGCGCAACATCGAGCTGATCGGCACCGGCGGCCGCCGTCCGGTGCGCCCCGGCAGCTGGCGGGACACCCAGCTCGACATCCGCTCCCCGACCGCTCTCCGCGGCCTGCTGGAGCACGAACGGCCGCAGGCCGTCTTCTTCTGCGCCCACGACAAGGAAGACCGCCTCGCGACCGTGGAGGCCGCCGGCCGGGCGGCGGGCGCGGCCGCGCACATCGGGGCGAAGTTCCTCTTCTTCTCCACCGATCTCGTCTTCGACGGCCGGACCGGGAACTACGGCGAGGCGGCCCCCGTCTCCCCCCTCGTGCCCTACGGCGCGATGAAGGCCGACGCCGAGGCGCTGGTGCGCAGCGAGCTCCGCACCGCCATCATCGTCCGCACCTCCCTCCTTGTGGGCGAGAGCGGGGTGGTGATGCGCCCCGCCTTCGAGTGCGACTCGCTGCTGCGCGGCCAGCCCGTTCCCCTCTATCACGACGAGTGGCGCAGTCCCACCCACGTGGACGACCTGGCGAAGGGCGCCTGGGACCTTATCCGGCGCGAGCTCACCGGGACGGTCCACCTCGCCGGGCCCGATCGCCTGAGCCGCCTGGAGCTCGGACGGGTGCTGTGCGGACTGTTCCGCTTCGACACCGGCCTGCTGCGCGAGGCCCAGCGGCCCGCCGACCGCCCGCGGGACACCTCCCTCGATTCGCGCCGTGCCACCGAGCTCCTCGGCTGGGCGCCCCGGTCCTTCCTCCGGCCCGCGCCGCTCGAGTCCACGGCCCTCGCCTATGCCTGACGCCTCGCACGTGATGTGGGGCGGCCGGTTCGCCGAGCCGATGGACCCCCGCCTCGACCGTCTCAACCGCAGCCTGCCGGTGGACCGGCGCCTGTGGCGCGAGGACCTGGCCACCAACCGCGCCTGGGTCCATGCGCTCGAGGGCGTCGGGGTGCTCACCGCCGCCGAGCGCGACGCGCTGCTCCGCGGCCTCGACGCCGTCGCCACGCGCCTCGAGGGGGGCGCCGCCGAGGGCGCGGACGACGAGGACATCCACTCCCTCGTCGAGCGCCTCCTCGGCGAGGTCGCGGGCCCCGTCGCGGGGAAGCTCCACACCGGCCGTTCCCGCAACGACCAGATGGCCACCGATCTGCGGCTCTGGAGCATGACGGCGATCGACGGCCTCGACGCGGCCCTCGCCGCCCTCGGCCGAGCGCTCGTGGCGCGCGCATCGGAGGGCCTCGACCTCCTGATGCCGGCGTACACGCACACCCAGCGGGCGCAGCCGGTGCGCTTCGCCCACTGGGCGCTGGCGCACGCGTGGCCCCTGGCGCGCGACCGCGGGCGGCTCGCCGACGCGCGCCGCCGCACCGCCGTGCTCCCCCTCGGCGCCGGCGCCATCGCCGGCTCCGGGTTCGCCGTGGACCGCCGGGCCCTCGCCGCGCGGCTCGGATTCGCCGAGGTGGCCCCCAACTCCCTCGACGCCGTCGGGGACCGCGACTTCACCGTCGAGGCCGTCTTCGCCGCGACGCTGGCGGCCGTGCACGCCTCCCGCCTCGCGGAGGACCTGATCCTCTTCTCGACCGCGGAGTTCGGCTTCGTCGCCCTCCCCGAGGGGTTCACCACCGGCAGCAGCCTCATGCCCCAGAAGCGGAACCCCGACGCGCTCGAGCTCGCGCGGGGTGCCGCCGGACAGGTGCTCGGCCGCCTCGTGGGGATGCTCACGACGCTGAAGGCGATGCCGGCGGGCTACCAGAAGGACCTGCAGGAGAACAACGTCGCGCTCTTCGAGGCGCTCGATCGCTCGACGGTCGTGGCGTTGCTCCTCGAGGGGGTGGTCGTGGGGCTCCGGCCGGTGCCGGAGCGGATGGCCGCGGCCCTCGACGCCGGCACCCGCGCCACCGACCTCGCCGACCTGCTGGTGCGGGCCGGGCTCCCCTTCCGCGACGCGCACGCGCTGGTGGGACGCCTCGTGCGCCGCGCCGAGGAACTGTCCCTCCCGCTCGACGCGCTGCCGCCGGCGGAGATCCGCGCGCTCGATCCGCGCCTCGCCGCCCCGCTCGCCGCCCTCGGCGGCGCGCTGGAGGCCGTGGAGCGGCGGACGGTCGAGGGGGGGACGGCGCGCGCGGCGGTCCTCGTCCAACTCGAGCGGGCGGGGGCCGCCTTCGCCGCTTGAGGCCGCGCTCCAGCCGCGATGGCGCTTGCCGCCACCGCGGGGCGGCGCTAGCTTGAGCATCAGGGTGCCGGGTAAGGCATCCGCGGGGACGAGGTCGTCGGAATTGGCGCTGTGACCGGATGAGCCGTCCCGCCCCGAGCGAGCGAGACGGCTTCATTGTATGGAGGAGTCGAGGTGCGCTGCCTGGCGCTGAACGCGTCTTACGAGCCGCTGACGATGGTGCCCGTGCGGCGGGCGCTGCGTCTGGTCATCGACGGGAAGGCGGAGATCGTCGAGGCCGACCAGGGCCGCGTGCTGCGTTCGGAACACCTCAGTGTGCCGCGCCCCGCGGTGATCCGGCTGATGAAGTTCATCCACGTGCCGCGGCGCTTCCGGCGGCAGGTGACCAACACCTTCCTGTTCGCCCGCGACGCCTATCGCTGCCAGTTCTGCGGCCGCCCCCAGGTCGTCCTGCGGTCGCGGGAGTGCCTCACCCGGGACCATCTCGTGCCTCTCTCGCGGGGCGGCACGAACGCGTGGACCAACGTCCTGACGGCCTGCTCCACCTGCAACGCGCGCAAGGGCAACCATCTCCCCGAGGAGATCGGGATGCAGCCCCTCACCGTCCCCACCGAGCCGCACTTCGTGCACCTCGCGTGGGCGGTGCGCCGCCTCACGCCGATCCAGGAACGCTATATCCGCCTCTTCTACGGCGAGGACACGCTGGCGCAGCTGTCCGCGCTCTGAGCCCGTCCCGCATCCCCTGAAGAAGTTGAGGGCGGCGGCCGGTATCGGCCGCCGCCCTCAGAGCGAGTCGGAAGACGGGCGCTCAGCCGCGCCCGGGGTTCAGCGTACGCCCCCGGGGTTGGGCATCGCGCCAGCGGCTTCCGTGGGAGGGGAGACGGTGTTCGGACTCCCAGGGGTGTGAGCTGCGAGCGAGGGAGCCGGGAAAGCGAGCACCGGGCAGGCCGCCTGAGCGATGAGCTGATCGAACGTCATCCCGGCCGGCTCTGGGCCGGTCACGAGCAGGGATGCGCCCGAAGGGTCGCTCGGGACGGAGGTAACGGGATGGAGCGTCGCGGGGACCAGGGACTGGGCCCGCGTCTCCACCCGACCATCAGGGCGCCGCCCCGCGACCAGGCACGGCCGCTCGAAGAGCCGCAGCTGCGTCGGGATCCGCACGCCGCTGAGCACCAGGAGAGGCACGTGCGACTGCTCGAGGAGCAGGCGCAAAGTCGAACCGATCGGGCCCCCGCGCTCCTCCTTGGAGCACCGGGCGCCGACCACGAGGAGTTGCGTCGTCCGCAGCGCCGCCAGCGACACGAGCCACTTCACCCGGTCGCCGCGCTTCAGGGCGATGTCCGCCTCGACGTCGCGGGCCGAGAGCTGCACGGCGAGCCGGTCGAGCCGCGGGCGCAGCTCGTCCAGCTCCCGGGCGCAGGCCTCGCCCGTCCCCTCGATCGCGTGGAACAGCGTGGCACGGCGCACCCCGGCCCCGACGATGTCGGGGAGCCACGGGCCGACCCGGTCGGCGAAGGGCGCCGCGTCCACGGCGATGAGGATGGACTCGATCACGGCAGAGGTAGACTGCTCAAGCTGTGCCACGCGCGCGGGAATCCCGAACAACATCCTAACCATTTGTCGGACATATAGTTACGAGAAGGCCCCGGCGCGCCTGCACCGGGGCCCTCCCCCCTCTTGTGACAAACTGTACGCGGCGGTCGCGCCGCAGGGGGTCTAGCCCGTCTCAACCTCCGACGCTTCCGGCTCGTCCCCCAGGTCGTCGGGCTCGTCGCCGTCCACGTCGCCGCGGTAGCGCTTGAGCTTCCGGTAGAGGGTGCGCCGGTCGATGCCCAGGATCTCCGCCGCGCGGCCCTGGTGGCCGGCGACGTCGTCGAGGACGGAGAGGATGTACTCGCGCTCCAGCCGGTCGAGGTCCCAGCGCTCCTCGCGCGCGCTCTTGAGGAGGTCGTGCTCGCGGCGCCGGTGGAGCCCCTCGCCGGGGTCGAAGGGAATCGTCTTCGAGCCCGCGTGCATGATGACGGAGCGCTCGATGAAGTTCTCGAGCTCCCGGACGTTGCCCGGCCACTCGTACTCCATCAGCCGCTGCATCGTGGTCGGCGGGATGGTCGGAGGGCTGACCTGGTGCTCGGCGGCGGCGCGCCGCAGGAAGTACGCGGCGAGGAGGGGGATGTCGTCGGGGCGCTCGCTGAGCGAGGGCACGTGCACCGGGAAGACGCTCAGCCGGTAGAAGAGGTCCTCGCGGAACCGGCCCGCCCGGACCTCTTCGGCGAGGTCGAGGTTGGTGGCGGCGATGAGCCGGATGTCCACCGGCACCGCCTCGCGCGCGCCGACCCGCATGATGGTGCGCTCCTGCAGCACGCGCAGGAGCTTCACTTGAATGTTCTGGGTGACGGTCCCGATCTCGTCGAGGAAGAGGCTGCCGCCGGACGCCTCCTCCATCAGGCCGCGCTTATTCGTGATGGCGCCGGTGAAGGCGCCCTTCACGTGGCCGAAGAGCTCCGACTCGAGGAGCGTCTCCGGGATCGCCGAGCAGTTCACGCCCACGAACGACTTCTCGGCGCGGCCCGACAGAGCGTGGATGGACCGCGCGACCAGCTCCTTGCCGGTGCCGGTGTCGCCGGTGATGAGGACCGTGGCCCGGCTGGGCGCCACCCGGGCGATGAGGTCCCGCACCCGGTCCATCGCGGCGCTCCGCCCCACCATCTCCGGCGCGGCGCCGACCTCCTTCACGTGGCGGCGCAGCCGCGCCACCTCGCGGCGGAGTTCCGCCTCCTCGTGGGCGCGCCGCAGCGTGAGGAGCAGCTCCTCGGTGCGGAACGGCTTGCTCACGTAGTCGAACGCCCCGCGCTTCATCGCCTCGACCGCGGTGTCCACCGACCCGAAGGCGGTCATCACGATGAACGGGGTGTCGGTCTGGAGCGTCGGACCGACGGAGAGGACGTCCATCCCCTGGACGCCGGGGAGGTTGAGGTCGAGGAGCACGGCGTCGAAGAGCTGCTTGTCCAGCTCGCCGAGCGCCGCCTCCCCGGTGGGGACGCCGGTGACCTGGTAGCCGGCCTCGGTGAGGATCTTGACCAGCAGGCCGAGCACGACGCTGTCGTCTTCGACCACGAGGACGCGCCGCGGGGGGGCCTGAGCGGGGATGTCGGGTTCGGTCACTGCGGGATCGGGAGACGGACGGTGAAGGAGGCGCCGCGGCCCTTGTTGTTGGCCGCCTCGATCGCGCCGCCGTGCGCCTTGACGGTCTGGGCGGCCAGGGCGAGGCCGAGGCCGGTGCCGCCGGTGCGCGAGAAGAACGGGGTGAACAGGTGCGCGAGATCGGTGCCGGCGATGCCGGGGCCGTCGTCCGCGACGACGACTTCGGCGCAGACGGCGTCGGCGCGCCGCGTCGTGAGCGTGATGCGGCCGCCCCCCTCGCCGATGGCGCGCTGGGCGTTGAAGAGGAGGTTGATGATCACCTGCTGGAGCTGCGCCTCGTCCGCGTTGAGGGGCGGGAGGTCGGGGGCCAGCTCCTGGACGAGCGTGATGCGGTTCTTGTTGAGCTGGGTCTGCACCAGCGCCGCCGCCTGTTCGACGACCGCGTTGAGGGCCACCGGGGCGAACCGCACCCCGATCGGTTTGGCGAGGTTGACGAGCTGGCGGGCCAGCTTGGCGATGCGGTCGGTCTGCGAGAGGAGCACCTGCATCTCGTCGGCGCCCACGCAGACGTTGCAGCGCACCTTCATCATATGGTCCACGGCCACCGAGATCGCGGTGAGGGGGGCCCCGATCTCGTGGGCCACGCCCGCTGCGACCTGCCCCGCCGTCGCCAGCCGCTCCGCGGTGAGCAGCTGCCGCTCCAGCCGCTTGCGATCGGAGATGTTGCGGACGATGGCGGAGAAGCCGAGGAGCCGTCCGGCGTCGTCGTAGACCGCCGTCCGGGTCAGCTCCACGTCGATGACCCGGCCGTCCTTCGTGCGGCGACGGGTCTCGTAGTTGCGGATGGCGCCCTCGGCGGCGGTGGTGCGGTGGATCCACTCCAGCTCGCCGCGCGCCAACTCCTCCTCGGGGAGGAGCATGGCGAACTGCTCGCCGACCACCTCGTCGGCCGTCCAGCCGAACATCTTCTCCGCGCCCTTGTTCCACGACAGGATGCGCTCGTCGCCGCCGACGGTCAGGATGGCGTCGGCGGACAAGTCGATGATCGCCGCGACGAGCGCGGGGTCGGTGGCGGACGCGGTCCTGTCGGGCACGATGTCCAGAAAGGTGCCCGGGCAGGACCGCGTAATCAACGGGTGGGCCAAACCCCTAGGGGATGGCCGGGACGCCCGTGGTGTGGCAGATCTGGCACGTCCCCGGGTTCTTGGACTGCATCCGGCGAAGGTCCAGCCCGGCGGGATGGGGGTTGACCCGCGCGAACCCGCTCGCGGAATGGCACTTCAGGCAGTCGTTCTGGCGGTGGCAGCTGGTGCACACCTCGATGCTCCGGCGCGCCACGCGGCCGTGCGTCAGGCTCCAGTCGGCCGACCGGTCGTGGAACGCCGCGGCCGTGCCGCCCGCCTGGGCCGCGCCCACGGAGCGGTGGCACTGCACGCAGAAGGCCTGCGTCTGGTGGCACGACGCGCAGTCGCTCTCGCGGGTGAACGCGTCGGCGGCGTGCCGCTGGACGTAGTTGGTCTGATGGAACGTGGGCGTCCGGGCGCCGTCGTGGCAGGTGGAACAGAACGACTGGGTGTGGCAGGTGCGGCACGTGCCGTCGGCGCCGGCCGCGGCCGCGAGCCGGTGCTCGCGCGCCCAGGTGGGCGTATGGCTCGGGGGCTCGAGGCCCGAGAGGTCGACGCCCTGCGCGCCGCCCCGGACCGCGCGCGCGAGCAGCGTGATTGGGAGGAGCCGCTCCTCGAGGCGGTGGCACGTCGCGCACGACTGGCGGCTGTGGCACGTCGCGCAGGTGTTGGGGGTCTGCCGCGAGGTCGCGCCGTGGGTCGTGACCCAGGTGTCGGCGCGGTGCGTCGGCGGCTGGGGATACGTCCAGCGATGGCCGCGGTACTGCGCGGCGGCTTCGGCGCTGGCCGGGATGGCCTGGATGGCCTCGATGTTCCGGGCGTTCACGTGGCACGACGCGCAGAAGTCCCTCTGGTGGCACATCGCGCACGTGGGCCCGGAGGCCTGCTCCTTGTGCGTGAAGAGCCACGTCGAGTCGTGCGGCGACGCCGGCGCCTGGGCCGGGAGGGCCCGCGGGACGGCGGCCACGGCCGCGAGGGCCACGGCGAGGAGCAGCGTGGGGGCGCGCATCAGCGGGTCCCTCCCTGCCGGTCGGGGTTGGCGCCGATGCCGAAGGTCCACTCGAGCGACACCGTCGCGCGGGTCTGGTTCCAGTCGAGGCCGGTCAGTGCCTGGAGGCGCTCCTGCTTGCGCTGCATGAACCGCATGGCGTCCGCCCGTATCTCGAAGCGGTCGGCGAGGCGCACCGCCGCGTCGAAGCCCACTCCGTAGACGGTGCCGTTGGAGACCCGGAACTCGCCGTCGTTCTGGAAGGCGGTCGCCTTCACCCCCACCCGCCAGTCGCGCGAGGGCACGAGCGCGAGCGACGCATCGCCCCCGCTCTGGTCCCCGCCGTACTCCATCTGGTAGCGGTACGTGCCGTCGAGTTGCACCGGGCCGAGGTGGATCCGGGCGCCCGCCGCGACGTCCTGCTCACGGTCGGGCAGGGCCATCACCAGTGGGGAGACGGTGTCGATCGGGAGGTACTGCCGCTGGGTGTAGCTCCCCCACAGTGCGAAGGTGCGGTTGGGGGTGATTTGCAGCGTGCCCGTGTAGCCCCAGTGGGACTGCGGGCCGAAGACGCCCCAGATCGTCGTGAGGTCGAGCGTCGGCCGGTAGCGGAAGACCTCGCCGCGCAGCATCAGCGCGCGACCGAACTGGAAGGTGGCCGTGCCGCGGGCCTTGCCCACCTCGTTCGTGGCCAGGTCGAAGTCGGCCGAGGCCGCGAGGGTCACGAAGCGCTCGAGCACCGCGCTCCCGTCCACGGCGACGCGCTCCGAGACGATCCCCGCGCCGCCCTGGAGGATCTCGCGCTGGTAGATCGCCGAGAACGTGGACGTCGCGCTCGGCGCCGCGACGAGGGAGGCGCCGAGGAGGTAGGTGCCCTTCTCGGGACGGAACGGATCGAGCGCCGCGAGCGCCTTGCTGTTGAAGGGCTCGTCGTACCCGCGGGCCAGCCCGCGGCCGGCGTACCCTTCCACCCGCAGCCGCGCGAACGGCCGCCAGGCGGCGTCGAGGCCGTCGAAGCCGTACCAGCCAAGCGCCGAGGCCTTCTGCTGCCGGCCGAGGCGGAGGCGATAGGCGGTGTGCTCGTACTCGAGGTACGCCGCGAGCGCGTCGAAGTGGTCGCCGTAGCGGGGCCAGACCAGCTCCGAGCCCAGCGAGCCGCGGAAGCGGAGCAGGCCGTACGCGCGCAGCCCGTTCACGCCGAGCCCCCACGCGTTGACCTCGAAGTCCTGCGTGACGGGCGCCGCGGCCTGGACGGCCTGGGGGTCGTACCGGCCGGAATCGGCGTTGAAGAGGATGGGCCGGAGCTCGACGTACCGCATCGTGGTCGTCGAGTGGATGCGCACGGATTGCGCGGCGAGGGGCGCGGCGGCGGCCAGGAGGCCGAGCGCCAGCGCCGGAGCCGCGCGCGTGAGTGCGAGACGCTTCATTGCCTCGTCTCCGAGTGTGTGACGTTATGGCATTGCGAGCAGGCGAAACCGGGCATGTGGGCCTCGCGGTCGGCGTGACAGAGGAGGCACGCCTGGCGGGAGCCCGTGATGTCGGGCGCGCGGCTCCCGTGGCACTGGGAGGAGGCGCAGTTGGGGTGGGCGGCGGCGCGGTGGACCTCCCGCGGGTTCGCGGCGCCATGGCAGGTGCGGCAGTTGGCCTCGGGCCGGTGGTGCGCGGCGTGGCACAGCGCGCAGTCGGCGCCCTCGGGCGCCCGAGTCTGGGCGTTCGAGTGGCACACGAGGCAGGAGGGCACGGCGGCGTGCCGCTCGTGCGGGAAGGGGATGCTCCGGGTGACCGTCCGCCCGGAAACGTGCAGGCGGAAGCTGCGCGTCAGCCGGCTGAGGGGCTGCGCCCGCCCCGCGGCCGTGTGGCACGAGACGCACTGGTCCCGGCCCGGGCCGGTGTGGTGGCAGCGCTGGCAGTCCGCCGCGCTGCGGATCCGCAGCGCGCCGTGGCGCACCCGGCTGGAGTGGCAGCCCGCGCACGCCTCGCGCCGGTGGTCGCCGTGCGAGAATCGCGGCAGCGACCGCCGCGTGGTGTCCTGGAACAGCGCGGACAGGTCCACGGGCCCCGCGGAGGCCAGTGTGAGCGCCGCGTCGGGCGCGAGGCGTTCCGCGTGGTTCGCGGCGCCGCGCCGGCTCGGTGGCTGCCGCTCGATGTCCTGATGGCAGCGGGTGCAGTTCTTCCCGTCCACCATCCAGCTGTGCGGCTGGTGGCAGGTGGTGCAGCGCTCCGGGTTCGGGACGCCGCGGTGGAAGCTGACCCGGCGCCAGTCGCCGTGGCACTCGGAGGCCGTGCACGTGACCTGTTGCGGCCCCGTCTGCGTGTGCGGCTTGTGGCACATGCCGCACGTCCCGCGATGCGGGTCGTGCGCGATGTCGAGGTTCTGGATGCGCTGCTGCATGGCGTGGCAGGAGAAGCACTGCCGTGCCGCCGGGGTGAGCGGACGGCCCAGCGAGTCCACCGCGAGGTTCCTGGCGTCCGCCAGGAAGTTGTGGCAGGTGGTGCAGTGGATCTCGAGCGAGCCCATCCCCGCCATGCGGATGGACTTGTCGGCGTGGCACCCCGACTGCCCGCACGTCTGGTCCACCGGGGCGAACTGGTGCAGCGACACCCCGTGGCAGGTCACGCACTGCACGTTCTTGAGGCGGGGATTGCCGGACTCGAGGTGCTTCCGGTGCCCCGCCGTGTTGGCGATGATCCGCCAGCGCGTCGAGTCGCCCTGGATGTGGCAGCGGCCGCACACGGCGTTCGGGACGTAGGCGTGCTTGGTGATCTCGGTGGGGCGGTCCACGACCACCGAGTACAGCTGGTGCAGCTCCTCCTGGAGCGACGCGCGATGGCAGTTGTGGCACTCGAGCTTCGCGTGCGCGCTCCGGGTGAACCGCTGGAAGGGGTCCCGCATCAGGTGGCAGGTGGTGCAGAAGGTGTTGTCGTGCTGCATGTAGCTCCACTGCCGCATCCCGCCGACGGCCGAGCCCAGCAGCACCAGCACGAAGCCCGCGACGACGCCGAGGCGCCCGCGCCGGCCCAGCCGGTCCCACAGCCCGAACACCGTCTCGTAGAAGCGCGCCATCCGGTCCCCTTGTGCGGTCCGCCCCCTACTGCGTCACCCCTCCATCACGAGTCAAGCGGGCCGGCCCCCGAGGGGACCGACCCGCTCGACCGTCACGCGCGACATGTTGCGGTCCCGGCGCGTGGCGGAACCTGAAGCCGTGCTAGTGTGTCCGCTGCCTGGCCGCG
>JADGQW010000114.1 GCA_017881505.1 Gemmatimonadales bacterium | reverse complement strand
CGGGTGGGGGTGGTGGCGGCGGCGGGCGCTCGGACGGCACGCGGAGCGGCGGCCGCGACTCGAGCATGACCGGCGCGCCGTGGCGCCTCCAGGTCGCGCAGACCGACAGCTCCATCGCGATCACCCGCGCGGGCGGGAGCGCCCTCACCCTCTTCTTCGACGGGCGCACTGTCTACGTTTCGGACGCGCGGGGCGAGGGCCGGACGCAGGTGAGCGGCCGCTGGAACCGGAAGCGGTTCGAGGTGCGACGGGAGCTGTCGAACGGGCGTGTCGTCACCGAGTCGTTCGAGCTGACGACGAACGGCACCAAGCTCACGATGCGCACCAAGGTCTCGGGGGGCGACCGCTCGGAGAACGCCCCGCCGGAGATACGGCGGGTGTACGACCGCACGGCGGACCCGGGGCCGGCGGCGGCGCCCAAGCCCGCGCAGCAGCCGGTGACGCCTCCCGGCTCGACCCTGCGGATCGGCTCCGTGCCGGGTTACGGCCCGCGGGCCGAGATGGTCTACGGTAGTGGAGGTCGGATATGAACGGTGAGCGGTATGCGGTCAACGGTGAGCGGTGTGTGGTGCGCGGTGCGCGAAGCGCATTGCTCGTCGCGCTGAGCGTCCTCGCGGCCGCCTGCGCCAGCGCGCCCGCGCGCGAGTCGGCGATGGCCCCGCAGACGGGCCCGGGAGGCAACGGCTCCGCGAGCGCGTCGGTGTCCCTCGCCGGGTCGTGGCAGTTCGACGAGCGCGCCACCGGCCGGCCGATGAACGCGCGCGGCGGCTACCCGATGGGGGGCCCTCGCGGCGGCTTCGGCGGTCAGCCCGGTATGGGTGGCGGATACGGCGGGCGCGGGAACCTGCCGCAGGGCGGCTACGGCGACCGCGCGGCGCGCGATTCGATGCAGCTCCGTGACTCCCTGGCGCGCGACAGCGTGCGCGCGGAGTTCGGGCGGCTGGTGATCGAGCAGAGCGACAGCGAGCTGGTCTTCACGCAGGGGCGGAGCGCGCCCCTCACCGTCTACACCGACTGGCGCGAGACGCGCATCCCCGGGCGGAACGGGCCGGGGGACGTGACCTTCGTGACGGGACAGTGGAAGGGGACGCGCTTCGAGGTGCGGCGGGCCCTGCCGAGCCGGACGGTGGTGGTGGACAGCTACGAGCTCTCGCGCGACGGGCGCCAGCTCACCGTGACGACGCGGATCGCGGAGAAGAGCGAGGAGCGAGGGGAACTGCTGCCGCGCGAAGGGCGGCACGTGTACAGCCGCGTCGCGGCTTCACAGTAGCCAGGAGCCAGACGCCAAGGGACAGAACGACAGGAGCCAGACGCCAAGACGCTAAGGGGCCCGCCGGTAGCGGGCCCCTTGGTTGTTACGGCACGACGTAGTCCGTGATGAGCTCGGCGCAGCCGTCGAGGCGCCGATTGCCCAGCATCGCACTCACCACCCGCACCGCCGCGATCCCGATCGCCTTCGGCAGGTTGCGCCGCGACCCCTCGGGGCCGAAGAGGCCGCCTGTCACGGTCGGACCGCGTTCTGCTACGCGCTCCATCATGTCGATCAGCGCCGAATCGCCGGCATTATACGCCATCTCCCGGCGCGCGCGGGCGAAGGTGCTCGTCATGTCGGGCGCGGGCCCGAAGACCATCTCGTCGAGATCGGTGCACGGCGCGAGGCTCGCAATGCGCAATGTCCCGTACCGATACCCCATCGGCAGGGAGCGGTCCGCCGGCAGGCCCAGGATGTAGCCCCGGCGCTGGCGTGGGGTCATCCGCATGATCCGCTCACGCTCCGGGTCGGTTCCGGTGCTCGCCGAGTCCGCGCGTGCCGACCAGGCCGCCGTCGCGTCCCGCAGCGCCGGCCCCTCCGGGTTCCCGGACGTCAGGAAGAACTGCTCCAGCCCGCGGCGTCCCGCACCCACGATCATCACGCCGATCAGATCGTCGAGCATCGTACGGCCGCGGTCCGTCATCTGCAGCCCGAACGACACCGTCTCCCGCAGCGCCAGCTCCGCCTCGGCACGCCGGCCCTGCGAGAGAAGGAACGCGGCTCGCGCGACGTTCGCGTTGGCCAGCTGTCTCATGCCCTCGTACGAGGGGTTGGGGAGCGACCACGAGTCGGCGTCCGGCGGGAAGGGGAGGACGAACCGCGCGTCGAGATAGTCGATATCGGGCGCCCGAGCCACCCGTTCGAACTCGGCCCACGCCGGGTGCGCCGCCAGCCGAGTCAGGTACTCGCGCTGCCGGGGCGTGAAGCCGCGCCGTGCCAGCTCGAAGACCGTTTTCTCGCTGGAGTTGATCCATCCGTTCCTGTTCGGGAAGAGCTCCCGGTCGTCGAGTTCCGGCAGTGCCGAAAGCCGCGGCACGGGGTGCTGCGGGAACGTCCCCTGCATGGCGAGGTTCGGGTTCCCGATGGCGAGGATCGTGTAGTACGCGCGCCCCGCCTCGAGCGGGGTGATAGCGCTGTCCTTCGGCAGTGCGAAGCGGCGGACGAGGTCGAGGGACTGCAGCTTCGTGCGCGTGACCGTCAGGACCGGCGTATTCAGGTCCCAGACGCGCGGCGCCAGCGCCCCCGTGATCCACAGCGGCACGATGACCAGCACCGCGAGCGCCGCGAGCACGACCGCGGCCGTGCCACCGAGCCAGCCCGCCACATCGCCGCCGGGGCGGCCGCGGCCCAGGCCGCCTGCGCCCCGCGCCGATTCGAACGAGACGTACCACGGCTCCACCAGGCGCGCGCCCTCCTCGCGCCGCCGCCGCCGATGGGCGAGGGCCGCCCGCGGCGGACCCACAAGCCGGTGCTCGACGTAGGCCAACCCCATCGCTACGAGGAGCGCGAGCGCTGGCGGCACGACGACCAGGGCGAAGACGCCGTCCGGCCCCAGCGCTCCCGCCGAGGCGAGGCGCAGGCCGATTACGAGGAGCAGTGCCGGCGCGGCGCCGCCGCCCAGGAGGAGACCGCCGCGTGCCATGCGGAAGAGGCGCAGGGCGTTGCGCTCGCGGTCGCCGAGACGCGCGTACTCCCGGGCCGCCGCGATGAGGGTGCCCGTGTCGCCGCGGCCGTCGGCGAGGGTCTCGAGCACGGTGCGCCACGTGAACCCGCGATGCACCGCGAGAGAGGCCCGCCGCACCGAGCCCCCGGCGGCGACGGCCGTGGCGACGAGCACCACGGTGCCCAGGGCGCCGGCGAGCGCCACGAGGAGGAACCCCGTCATCGACCCGTCGCCGGTCCGGCCGGGGCGGGCGACGGCGAACGTCAGTCCCGCGCCGGTGGCGAGGACGCCGCCGATCCAGCACCAGACGGCGAGGCGCCGCAACGCGCCGTGAAGCCGCTCGAGGCCCGGGGGCGGCCACTCGAGCGTGACGCCGCCCCCCGGCGCGAGGAGCTTGGCGACGTCGGCGGCCGCGGGACGGCGCGCCGGGTCCTTCTCGAGGCACGCAGCCACCACCCGCTCGAACTCGGGGTCCACCTCGGGGCGCACGGTGGAGAGGGGCTGCGGGACGTCGCGCAGGTGCGCGGCGATGAGCGCCTGCGGCGAAGTGGCCTCGAACGGGCCGCGCCCCGCCACCAGCTCATAGGCTAGGAGGCCGAGGGCGTAGACGTCGGTGCGGTCGGTGGCCGCCTCGCCGGAGAGCTGCTCGGGGCTCATGTACTGCGGCGTGCCGACGATCATACCCGTCTGCGTGAGACGGCCCTCGACCGGCGCGTCGCCGCTCGGGCGCACCGCCGCGATGCCGAAATCCGAGACGAGGGCGCGTCCGGCCTCGTCGTCGTAGAGGATGTTGGCGGGCTTGATGTCGCGGTGGATGATGCCCTTGGTGTGCGCGGCCGCGAGCGCGCCGGCCACTTCGCCGGTGATGCGCCGCGCCTCGTCGGGATCGAGGAGGCCCTCCTCCTCGAGGCGAGCGGCGAGACTCTTCCCGCCCACGTACTGCATCACGAAGTACGGCGTCCCGTCGGCGAGGGCGCCGATGCCGTGGATCCCTACCACGTTGGGGTGGACGAGCCCCGCGACCGCCTGTGCCTCGCGCTCGAAGCGTGCGCGCGCGGAGCCGGAGATGGACAGCTCGGGAGAGAGCAGCTTCACCGCGACGAGGCGGCGGAGCGCCGGCTCGCGCGCCAGCCATACCGACGCCATCCCCCCGGCGCCGAGGCGGCGCACCAGCAGGAAGGCGGGGCTCAGCGCCTCACGGAGATGCTCCTCGAGGGCGGGATCGGGCGGGGCGTCGAGGCTCGAGGTGATCCGCTCGGGCGCCGGCGGGGTGCCGGGGGCGACGGGCGCCTCGGCCGTCCGCTCGGCGGCGGCCGGGCCCGGGCGCGCTCCGGCGCCGGGGATGACGGTTCCGCAACGGGGGCAGAAGCGGTCGTCCACGGTGGCGGCGTGGCCGCAGGTCGGGCAGCGCAGTTGTTCGGACATGGGGTCGGGCTAGGGCACGAACATACGTGCGCGCCGCAACGCGGCAAGAGCAGTTTGCAGCAGGCAGTGCCAAGTAGTGCCAAGACGCGCAGACGCGCAGTGGTGCCAAGTGCGCAGGTGTCAGTAGTGCGATGTGAGAAGTGCCCAGGAGCGCTGAGTCCTGGGCACTTCTTCCATTCAGTGGCTGGGGTCGAGCCGGGGTGGGCGCAAGGCACGGGGTCGGCGGAGGCGATGCCCGACTCTGCGAGCGCAGCGAGCAGCCGGAGGGCGTCGCCTCCGCCGGCCTCGCGCCGCAGCGTCCGCGCGCCCCCGCGCGAGCCGGCGCCGGCCTCAGCCCATCTTCTCGTCCGCGCTCGGCCCGTACATCCCGGGGATGGGGATGTGCAGCAGGCGCAGGTAGTGGCCGAGCTGGGCGCGGTGGTGGATCATGTGATTGAGCGAGAAGATCCGGTACACCTCGTACTTCGGCCTCGTCCAGAACGTCTTCCCCATCCGCTTGAACGCCCACGGCTTCTCGAACTCGGCGTCGAGGGCGTTGCTCAGCGCGGCGCGCGCCTCGGTGACGTTCTTCTCGAACAGCGCGAGGATCTCGGCCGTCGTGCCCAGGATCCGGCTGCTCGACGGCGGCGCGCCGGGGGGCGCGATGTCGAGCTCGTCCCGGGTGAGGGCGTGGGTGGCCCACGCCGGCGTTTCGGCGACGTGCGTCGCGAGGCGGCCGAGGGGCATCGACCTGGTGTGTGGTGTCCAGTCGCTCTTGCCATCGGGGACGCGTTCGAGGAGGCGGCGCGTGGACGCCATCTCGTGGTCGAATTCGGGGAGGAGCAGCGTGGCGAGGGGCATCGGGTGCTCGAGGCGTGGGGGATGCTGGAAGATACAGGAGCGGTGAGTCCTGGGCACTTCCCCCACGGCGTACCGCTCACTGCGTACCGGCGCGCGGTCAGCGGTCAGCGGTAAACGGTCAGCGGTAGACGGTCAGCGGCGGCCCGCGCCTATCCGCGAGAGCAACTCCCCCAGCTGCCGGATCTCGGCGCCGTACGTCGCCCAGTCCCCGGTCCGCTGCGCCTGCATCGCCGCGTCGTAGTGCTGCCGCGCCTCCGCGATCAACGCCCGCGTCTGCGCGTCCGCCGCCGGCGCCGAACCTCCGCCCGCCGCCGCCACCGGCACCGTCTCCCGCGACCCCGTCTCGCCGCCGAAGAGCTGCGCCAGCGCCCCGTCCAGGGTCTCGGCCATCGAGACCTCGTTCTGGTACGCCACCACCACGCGCTTCAGCTCGGGGATCTTCCCCCCCTGCGCCCGGAGGTACAGCGGCTGCACGTAGAGGAGCGACGTCCCGATCGGGATCACGAGCAGATCGCCCCAGAGCACCTGGCTCCCCCGCTGGTCCCACAGCGAGACCTGCCGCGAGATCTCCGTGTTCTGGTTGATGCGGTTCTCGATCTGCGTCGGGCCGAAGACCAGCGTCTGCCGCGACAGCCGGTAGACGCGCAATCTCCCGTACTGCGCGCCGTCGTTCCGCGCCACCATCCACGCCGCCAGGTTGTCCTTCCCCCGCGGCGTGAAGGGCACCATGTACACGTACTCCTCCCGCGCCTCCCCCGGCAGCTTCATGATGATGTGCCGCAGGAAGGGCACCGCGCCCGTGGCCCGCTCCACCGCCGGGATCTGCCACTGGTCCTCGCGGTGGTAGAAGTCCACCGTCGCGTCCATGTGGTACGTGGCGTAGAGCGCCGTCTGCACGCGGTAGATCTGGTCCGGGTAGCGCAGGTGCGCGCGCAGGTCCGCCGGCATGGAGTCGAGGGGTAGGAAGATGCCGGGGAAGATGCTCGCCCACGTCTGGATGAGCGGGTCCCCCGGCGTCGCGACGTACGCCTTCACCGAGCCGTCGTACGCGTCGATGACCACCTTCACCGAGTTCCGCATGTAGCTCGTGCCGTCGGCGAGGCGCTGCGCGTACGGGTAGCGGTCGGTCGAGGTGTAGCCGTCGAGGATCCACTTCAGCTTCCCGTCGGCCGCGATCACCATGTACGGGTCGTGGTCGAAGGTGAGGAAGGGCATCGCCCGCTGCGCGCGGTCGGTGATCTCCCGGTTGTAGAGGATGCGGCTCGTCCCCTGCACGTCCTGCGAGAAGAGGATGTTCGACGAGCCGAAACGCGCGGCGAACACGAGCCGCCGCCAGATGTTGCTCACCGCCACGCCGCCGCTCCCCGCGTAGGCGGCGTAGACGTTCTCTTCCCCCGAGGGGTAGTCGAACTCCCGCTGCCGCGTTCCCGTGAAGACGTAATCCCCCGTCATCTCCCCGTAGTAGATCTGCGGCCGCGTCACCTTGAGGGACACGCTCGAGACGGGGGGAAGGTCCTTCACGAACAGGACGGGGAGGCCTTCCGGCGTCACCTGGTTCACGGGACCCAGCGTGAGGCCCATCCCGTGGGTGAAGGTGAGGTGCTCGTTGATGAACGTCCGCGTCGGGAGGGACGCGGGGTTCAGCTCGCGCGGCGAGAGGAGGACCTGCCGGTACTTCCCGTCGATCCAGTAGCGGTCGTCGTCCACCGAGACGAAGTCGTAGTAGGTGCGGATCTCCTGCAGCTGCCCGAAGGTCTGGAGGAGCGGGTCCCGCTCCCAGAGGCGCACGTTGTCGAGCGTCGGCGTGTTGGCGCGGAGGTCGGCGAGGGTGAGCGGCGTCTCGCCCGTCAGCTCGCGCACTTCGACGCTGTCGAGCCCCCACGCCTTCCGCGTGGCCTGGATGTGGTTCAGGAGGTAGGGCGTCTCGCGCGTCAGCTCCGTCGGCGCCACGACGAACTTCTGCATCACCGTCGGGAAGAGGCCTCGGCCCAGCAGCGCCACGACGAAGTAGCCGCCCACGCCGTAGAGGGCGTAGCGGGGGAGGCGGTCCCGCGCCGCGCCCACCAGCACCAGCACGGCCGCGAGCACCGCGACGATCGCCGAGAAGCGGATGGCGGGGAGAGTGGCGTTGAGGTCGGTGTAGCTCGCGCCTACGAGGGGGCCGGTGGTCGAGTAGAGGAGGTTCGCGCTGTCCACCACCCAGAGCCGCGCCGCGGTGATGAGGAAGAGCACGGCGAGCACGGCGGCGATGTGGAGCCCCGCCGAGCGCTCGATGCGCACGGAGCGGGGAGGATGGACGACGATGTCGGTGCGGAGGAAGTAGACCACCACCAGGACGATCAGCGTGACCACGGCGATGCCGTTGAGGAAGCCGAGGACCGCGGAGATGGCGGGGAGGGTGAAGACGTAGAAGCCGATGTCGCGACCGAAGACGGGATCCACCGACCCGAACCACGTGCGGTTCGCGGCCTGGAGAAAGGTCTGCCAGAGGGGCATCGCGGCGAAGCCGGCGAGGAGGCCGGCGACGAGCGTGGCGGGACCGCTGACCCGTCGCAGCGCGCGCGTGAGGTCGAGCTGGGGCACGGCGGGCCCCCCGACCGTGACCATCAGGGGGTTGAGGACGACCCCCCGCTGGGCGATGCGCAGGTTCCCGTACAGGACGCCCGCGGTGACCACGAATCCGAGGAGGAAGATCCACCCCTCGGCGGTGAGCTGGCGGGTGAAGACGACCTGGAACCCGATCTCCCGGAACCACCACCAGTCGGTGAGGATGCCGAGGAGGGCGGGGGTGGCGAGGACGAGCGCCACGAGGGCGGCGATCCCCACGACGAGGGCGAGGCGGGTGCGGAGCACGGGCGATCCTTGGATGCGGACACGGGGGATGACGGCTGACGGCTAATCCCTTCCCCCCCAGTCAGTTTGCCCTCCCCGGCGGGGAAGTCAAGGGCGCGATCCGGCCCCCCTTGGAGCCCTGATTACATTTCGGGCTCACCGGGAGGAATACCGATGATCGCAGGGTTCTCGTTCGTCCACGATGACCGTACGTATACCTGTGTCGCCGAAGCGGGTCCTGGCGGGGCGTCGGAGGCGTGGTGGTGGTTCACCGTGAACCGGGACGGGAACCGGTACGCGCCCTTCCGGGCGATGACCAAGGACACCCGGTCGTCGGTGCAGGCGCGGATCGTGGCCTACTACGCGAACCACCTGGCGCACCGGGCGATGCCCGAGAGCCAGCATTGGGCGCGGCGTCCCAAGGGCGGGCAGGGCGCGGGGGCTCCGGGGACTCCCGGCGGACCGGTCCTCCCTCCGGCGGTGGTGGCTGCGCGGGCCTTGATGGCCGAGAAGGCCGCGGCGGCGAAGGCGGCCGAGGCGGCGGCGGTGGCCGCGGTGGCGGCGCGCGCCGGGAACGCCAGGAACGTGCGGGTGGCGGCGAAGGCCCCGGCGGTCAAGGCGCCGGCCAAGCCCGCGACCAAGCCGGCACGGCAGCCGAGCAAGATCCCGATGCGACCGGCGGGGAAGCTCCGCCTGGTCGGGAAGGGGCGACCGTCGAACAAGCACCGGGCGAGCACGAAGGGGCGGTAGACTCGGGCGGGACGGAAGCCCCGACTTGGCGGAGGACGCCGGGTCGGGGCTTCTTCTATCCCGGTGCGCGCGGGCGCTGCGGCGTGGGGCCGGCGGGGGCGACGCCCTCCGGTTGCTCGCTGCGCTCGCAAAGTCGGGCATCGCCCCCGCCAACCCCGCGCCTTGCGCCCGCATTCTGCATGCACGACGGGGAGAGACCGATGGGCCTCTCCCCGTGTTTGCGAGCCGTGCCAGGCCGACAACCTCTGGATCTCCACGCAGGCGGCGGAAGCCTTTCCGCCCTCACGGCCCGCGAGCCACTGGATGCATCGTGCTGGCGCTGATCCG
>JADGQW010000016.1 GCA_017881505.1 Gemmatimonadales bacterium | reverse complement strand
GTGTTGACGAAGGAGGAGGGGGGCCGGCACACGCCGTTCTTCAAGGGGTACCGGCCGCAGTTCTACTTCCGGACGACGGACGTGACGGGGAACGTGGAGTTGCCGGAAGGGGTGGAGATGGTGATGCCGGGGGACAACGTGCAGATGACGATCACGCTGATCACCCCGATCGCGATGGAAGAGGGGCTCCGGTTCGCGATCCGCGAAGGTGGGCGGACCGTCGGCGCCGGCGTCGTCACCAAGATCCTGGAGTAACGGCACCGTGAAGCAGGGACGCATCCGCATCCGGCTCAAGGCGTTCGACCACGCGGTCATCGACCAGGCCGCGGCGGACATCTGCCGCACCGCGGAGAAGACCGGTGCGCAGGTGACGGGCCCGATCCCGCTGCCGACCAAGACGCAGCGCTGGACCGTGCTTCGCAGCCCGCACGTGGACAAGAAGAGCCGCGAGCAGTTCGAGCTCAAGACGCACAAGCGGGTCATCGACATCATGGACTCGCGTCCGCAGACGGTAGACGCCCTTACCAAGCTGGACCTGCCGGCTGGTGTGGACGTCGAGATCAAGGTGGAGTAGCGATGGAAGGCATCATCGGGCGCAAGCTGGGCATGACCCAGCTGTTCGGCGCCGACGGCACAGTGACGCCGGTGACGGTCATCGCGGCGGGTCCGTGTCCGGTCGTGCAGGTGCGCGAGGGCGGCGAGGGCCGTCCGGCGCGCGTGCAGCTGGGCTTCGAGACCGCCAAGAAGGCCCGCGCCGGCAAGGCGCGCGCAGGGCACGCCGCGAAGGCGGGCATCGAGGCGGCGCCGCGGGTGCTGCGGGAGTTCGCCTGGGCGGACGCCGGGGTGGAGCTGCCGAAGCCGGGCGCGCTGATCACGGTGGCGACCTTCGCCGAGGGCCAGCAGGTGAAGGTGACCGGCACGTCGAAGGGCCGCGGCTTCCAGGGCGTGGTGCACCGCTATCACTTCGGCGGCGGACCCGCGTCCCACGGGAACACGCGGTTCCGGAAGCCGGGCTCGGTCGGGCCGGGCACCGACCCCTCGCGGGTCATCAAGGGGAAGCGGATGCCGGGCCACATGGGCGCCGCGCGGGTCACGCAGATCCGGCTGACGGTGGCCAAGGTGGACGCCGAGCGGAACCTGCTGTTCGTGCGCGGGGCCGTGCCGGGGCCGATGCGCGGCATCGTGACGGTGCGGAAGGAGGGCGCGTGAGCACCCTGCTCGAGGCGGCGGCGTACACCGCCGAGGGGACGCGGCGCCGCAACGCGGTACGCCTCCCCGCCGAGCCGTTCGACGGCGTCGTGAACGAGCCCGTCCTGCACCAGGCGGTGAAGACCTTCCTGGCGAACCAGCGCCAGGGGACCGCCAAGACCAAGACGCGGAGCTTCGTGACCGGCGGCAACCAGAAGCCGTGGAAGCAGAAGGGCACGGGGCGGGCGCGGCAGGGCTCGATCCGTTCGCCCCTGTGGCCCGGCGGCGGCACGGCCTTCGGGCCGCTCCCGCGCGACTACCGGATGGGGCTCCCCAAGAAGATGCGCCACCTGGCGCTGCGCTCGGCGTACAGCGCCCGCGCGCAGGAGCAGGCGGTGTTCGTGGTGGAGCCGCTCCTGTTCGAGGCGCCGAAGACGCGCCGGATGGTGGCGCTGCTGGACGCGATGGACCTCGCCGGCCAGAAGGTCCTGATCCTGACGCACGGCGACAACAAGAACGTGCAGCTCTCGGCGCGGAACATCCCCGACGTGGTGGTGCGGCGCTACCAGGACGCGAACCCCTACGAGGTCCTCCGCGCGAGCGTGGTGGTCATCGAGGAGCCGGCGCTCGGGGTGCTGGAGGCGGGGGCCGACCTGGGCGACGCGCCGGCGCGGCGCGTGACGCCGAAGGCGGCGGCGCAGCCGGCGGCGGAAGCGGCGCCCGCCCGCAAGGCGGCGCGCAAGGCGCCGGCGGGGAAGGCGAAGGCGGCGCCGGCGAAGAAGGCGCCCGCCAAGGCCGCGGCGAAGAAGCCGGCGGCGAAGAAGACGACGGCGAAGGCGGCGCCCAAGGCGAAGCCGAAGAAGCCGTCCCGGAAGAAGGACTAGCGCGATGCCGCAGCTCTTCCAGACGATCGTGCAGCCGGTGGTGACGGAGAAGTCCTCGGCGGCCTTCGAGGACCGCAAGGTGTACACGTTCCGGGTGCACCCCAAGGCGTCGAAGCCCGAGATCCGCGAGGCCATCGAGCACCTGTTCGGGGTCACGGTCACGGACGTCCGCACGATGCAGATGCGCGCCAAGGCGCGGAAGGCGGGCGGGATGGGCCGCGGGCGCGAGGGGCGCCGCGGGAAGTGGAAGAAGGCGATCGTCGTCCTGAAGGACGGCGACGCGATCCCGATCTTCGAGGGTTAGGCCATGGGCATCCGGCAGTTCAAGCCCGTCACACCCGGGACGCGGTTCCGGATCGTCAGCGACTTCGCGGAGATCACGCGGGGGACGCCGGAGCCGTCGCTCCTCGAGCCGCTGCGCCAGAGCGGCGGGCGGAACAACCAGGGTCACGTCACGACGCGCTACAAGGGCGGCGGGCACAAGCGCGCCTACCGGAAGATCGACTTCAAGCGCGACAAGTTCGGCATCCCGGGGCGCGTGACCGAGATCGAGTACGATCCGAACCGGTCGGCGCGGCTGGCGCTGGTGGTGTACGTCGACGGCGAGAAGCGCTACATCGTGCACCCGCGCGGCCTGCAGGTCGGCGACACGATCGTCTCGGGGCCGGGCGCGGACATCCGCCTCGGCAACGCGGTGCCGCTGAGCGAGATTCCGCTGGGCACGACGGTGCACGCCATCGAGCTGAAGCGGGGCCGCGGCGCGCAGATGGCGCGGTCGGCGGGGGCGGGCGCCCAGGTGGTCGCGAAGGAGGGTGTCTTCGCCACGCTGAAGCTGATGAGCGGCGAGGTGCGGATGGTGCGAGGCGAGTGCCTCGCGACGATCGGGCAGGTGGGCAACGTCGAGCACGAACTGGAGAGCATCGGCAAGGCGGGCAAGTCCCGCTGGCTCGGGAAGCGCTCGAAGGTGCGCGGCGTGGCCAAGAACCCGGTGGACCACCCGCTGGGCGGCGGGGAAGGCAAGTCGAGCGGCGGCCGGCCGCCCGTCAGCCCCTGGGGCAAGCCCGAGGGCGTGAAGACGCGGCACAAGAAGAAGGCCAGCACGAAGCTCATCATCCGTGGCCGCAAGCGCGGCAAGGCGACGCAATAATGGCACGCAGCGTCAAGAAGGGGCCGTACGTCGACGCCCGCCTCAGCGGGCGGATCGCGGAGCTGAACCGCAAGAACGAGAAGCGGGTGCTGAAGACCTGGTCCCGCGCCTCCACGATCACGCCGGACTTCGTCGGGCACACCCTGGCCGTGCACAACGGGAACAAGTTCGTGCCGGTCTACGTGAGCGAGAACATGGTCGGCCACAAGCTCGGCGAGTTCTCGCCGACGCGGCTGTTCCGCGGGCACAGCGGGCGGCTTTCGGCCGACAAGAAGGCGGGCCTCGAGGGCGCGCCCGCCCCGGCGGCCGCCGGGACCGGGACCGCGCCGGCGCCGGCCGCGGGAAAGAAGGCGTAACCCATGGAAGCGCATGCGATCCAGCGCACGGTGCGCCAGTCCCCGCGCAAGATGCGGCTCGTCGTGGACCTGATCCGCGGCAAGCCGGTGGGGGAGGCGTTCAGCATCCTCAAGTTCAGCAAGAAGGGCGCGGCGAAGCAGATCTCCAAGGTGCTGCTGTCGGCGGTGAGCAACGCGCGGCAGAAGGCGCAGGCGGCGGCGGAGCGGCTGGACGAGGACGAGCTGATGGTGAAGACGGCGACGGTGGACATGGGGTCGCCGCTCAAGCGGTTCATGCCGGCGGCCCAGGGCCGCGCGACGCCGATCAAGAAGCACACGAGCCACGTGAGGATCGTCGTGGCGACGAAGGAGCACTAGCGTGGGACAGAAGACGCATCCGCACGGGTTCCGCCTCGGCATCGTCAAGCCGTGGCGCTCGCGGTGGTTCGCGGGCAAGGAGTTCCCGGCCCTCCTCAAGGAGGACGAGCTGGTCCGCACCTACCTGCGCACGCGGTTGCAGCACGCGGCGATCTCCGACGTGCACATCGACCGCAAGCCGGGGAAGGTGCTGGTCACGGTGCACACGGGCCGTCCGGGGGTGGTGATCGGCAAGCGCGGGGCGGAGGTGGACAAGCTCCGGGACGAGCTGGCGCAGCTGACGGGCAAGGAGATCGGGATCAACGTCGAGGAGATCAAGCGGCCCGAGCTCGACGCCCAGCTGGTTTCCGACAACGTGGCGCACCAGCTGTCGCAGCGGATCAGCTTCCGCCGCGCGATGAAGCGGGCGGTGCAGTCGGCGATGCGGATGGGGGCGCAGGGGATCAAGATCAAGTGCGGCGGCCGGCTCGGCGGCGCGGAGATCGCGCGCGTGGAGGGCTACCACGAGGGGCGGGTGCCGCTCCACACCCTGCGGGCGGACGTGGACTACGCGACCTCGACGGCGAAGACGACCTTCGGGACGATCGGCGTCAAGGTGTGGATCTTCAAGGGTGAGGTCGTCGAGGACGGACGCGGCCGCACCTACAGCACGGGGGCGTAGGCGATGCTGGCGCCGAAGCGGGTGAAGTTCCGCAAGCAGATGAAGGGCCGGATGCGCGGCGTGGCCACGCGCGGCCAGACGGTGGCGTTCGGCCACTTCGGGCTGCAGGCGACCGAGGCCGGCTGGGTGTCGAACCGGCAGATCGAGGCGGCGCGCGTCGCGATGACGCGGCACATGAAGCGCGGCGGCAAGCTGTGGATCCGGATCTTCCCGGACAAGCCGATCACGAAGAAGGCGGCCGAGACGCGGATGGGGAAGGGGAAGGGCAACCCGGAGGGGTGGGTGGCGGTGGTGAAGCTGGGCCGGGTGCTCTTCGAGATCGAGGGGATTCCGGAGGCGATGGCGCGCGAGTCGCTGGCGCTGGCCTCCGCGAAGCTGCCGGTCTCCACCCGCTTCGTGGTGCGGGAGGACTAGGGCGATGGCGCTGGAGAAGCTGACACTGGCCGCGATCCGCGAGATGACGGACGTGGAGATCCACGGCAAGATCGCGGAGTTCGAGCGGGAGCGCTTCACGCTGCGCTTCAAGGCGGCGAGCGAGGTGCTACCCAACCCCATGGACCTGAAGACCGCCCGGCGCACGGTGGCCCGTCTCAAGACGGTGCTGGCCGAGCGCGCGGCGAAGGCGAAGCGGGCATGAGCGAGCAAGGGACGACGCAGCGGGTGCGGGGGGCGCGGAAGACCCGCGTCGGCACGGTGGTGAGCGCGAAGATGACGCAGTCGGTGGTCGTCTTGCTCGAGCGCCGCATCACGCACCAGTTGTACGGCAAGCAGTCGACGCGGACCAAGCGCGTCGTGGCGCACGACGATTCGTACCAGGCCCGCGAGGGCGACGTCGTTCGCGTGATGGAGACCCGCCCGCTGTCGAAGACGAAGCGGTGGCGTGTGGTCGGCATCGTCGAACGCGCGAAGTAGGGAGGGGCCGTGGTCCAGCAGGAGACGATCGTCCGGATCGCCGACAACTCGGGAGCCAAGCGGGCGCTGGTCATCCGCGTCCTCGGGGGCTCGAAGCGCCGCTACGCCGGCCTGGGCGACGTGGTCATCGTCGCCATCAAGGACGCGCTGCCCACCGGCACCGTGAAGAAGGGCGAGGTGGCCCGCGCGGTGGTGGTGCGCACGGCGAAGGAGACCCGCCGCAAGGACGGGAGCTACATCCGTTTCGACGAGAACGCGGCGGTGATCATCAACGAGCAGAACGAGCCGCGGGCCACGCGCATCTTCGGCCCCGTCGGCCGGGAACTGCGCGAGAAGAAGTTCATGAAGATCGTCAGCCTCGCGCCGGAGGTCCTCTAGATGCGGATCCTGGTGAAGCGCGCCAAGCCCGTGGCGCCGCGCGTGCCCCGGCCCAAGCTGTTCATCACCAAGGGCGACACGGTGGTGGTCATCTCGGGCGACGACAAGGGCCGCCGCGGCAAGGTGCTCCGGGCGCACCCGAAGAAGAACACGGTCGTGGTGGAGGGCATCCGCGTGGTGAAGCGCCACCGGAAGGCCCGGCGGCAGGACGAGGAGAGCCAGATCGTGGAGTTCCCGGCGCCGATCCCGGCGTCGAAGGTGATGCTGATCGACCCGAAGACGGACCGCCCGACGCGCGTCCGCCGGCGGGTGGACGATGACGGGACGGTCGAGCGGATCGCGGTGCGGTCCGGCGAGCCGATCCCGCGGACCCGGTAGGAGCCATGGCTGATACCCAGGAGAAGGGCGCGAAGGCGGAGAAGTCCGACAAGGCCGACAAGGCCGAGCGGGCGCACAAGGCCGAGAAGGCCGAGCGCGCCCGGAAGGCGAAGGGCGCGACGTCGGCCCCCGAGGCGGCGCCCGCGTTCCCCGACGAGCCGGGGGAGCCCGCGCCGGTGCCGCGGCTCCAGATCGCCTACGCCGAGAAGGTGCGGCCGGCGCTGGCGCGGCAGTTCGGGCTGATCAACCCGCACGAGATCCCGCGGGTGACGAAGATCGTCCTCAACGTCGGCTTCGGCGAAGGGCCGAAGGTGCCGAAGGCGCTCGAGGCGATCGTCGCGGAGCTGGGCGCGGTGACCGGGCAGAAGGCGGTCGTGACCCGCGCGAAGAAGTCGATCTCCAACTTCTCCCTCCGGGCGGGGATGGCGATCGGCGCGTCGGTCACGCTGCGCGGCGCGCGGATGTACGAATTCCTCGACCGGTTCGTGAGCATCGCGGTCCCGCGCATCCGCGACTTCCGCGGGCTGCCGGCCAAGAGCTTCGACGGGCGGGGGAATTACAGCGTCGGCATCAAGGAGCAGATGATCTTCCCGGAGATCAACTACGACAAGGTCGAGCGGATCCACGGGATGGATATCACGTTCGTGACGAACGCCGGCCGGGACGACCTGGCCCTGGCGCTCCTCCGCGAGTTGGGCATGCCCTTCCGCGGCGAAGCTCCTGTCGAAGCGCCCGTCGTCGGCTGAACCACAACGAGGGACCGATGGCCAAGAAGTGCTGGACGGAGAAGGTCAAGCGGAAGCCGAAGTTCTCGACGCGGGCGTACACGCGTTGCCAGCGGTGCGGGCGGTCGCGGGCGGTCCTGCGCAAGTTCGGGCTGTGCCGCATCTGCTTCCGTGACCTGGCCCTGCGGGGCGAGATCCCGGGCGTGCGCAAGGCCAGCTGGTAGGCAGAGGAGCGACACACACCTATGAGTATGACTGATCCCGTCGCGGACATGCTGGTGCGCATCCGCAACGCGTGCGACGCGAAGCACCGCCGGGTGGACATCCCGGTCTCCAAGCTCAAGCTGGAGATCGCGCGGCTGCTCCGCGACAATCACTTCCTCCAGGACTACCAGGTCCTGGACGACGGCCGCCACGGCCTGCTGCGTCTGTACCTGAAGTACCATCAGGGCGACCAGCCGGTCATCCGCGAGCTGCGGCGTGTGTCCACGCCCGGCCTGCGGCGCTATGTGGGGGTGCGGGAGATCCCGCGCGTCCGCAACGGCCTGGGCATGGCCATCCTCTCCACCCCGAAGGGGCTGATGACCGATCGCGAGGCGCGCCAGGCGCACCTCGGCGGCGAGCTCCTCGCGGTGGTCTGGTAGGAGGGGGCCATGTCGCGCATCGGCAGGAAGCCCGTCCCCCTGCCCGCCGGCGTCACTGCGGTGGCGTCGGGGCACACGGTCACCGTCAAGGGGCCGAAGGGCGAGCTCACGCGCCACCTCCATCCGGAGCTGGTCGTGAGGGTCGAGGGGGGCGCCGTGCTCGTGGAGCGGCCCACCGACTCGGCCAAGCACAAGGCGCTGCACGGCCTCTCCCGCACCCTCGTGGCCAACATGGTCGAGGGGGTGACGAAGGGGTACGAGAAGGCGCTCGAGATCGTGGGCGTCGGCTACCGCGCCGAGGCGAAGCCTTTCGGGCTGACCCTCTACGTGGGGCTGTCGCACACCGTGGACGTGAAGGCGCCGCCCGGCATCCGGCTGACCGCCGACCAGCCTACGCTGGTCAAGGTCGCGGGGAGCGACAAGGAGCTCGTCGGCCAGCTGGCCGCCGAGATCCGTGCGATCCGGCCGCCGGAGCCGTACAAGGGCAAGGGCATCCGGTATGCGGGCGAGCAGGTGCGCCGCAAGGCCGGCAAGACGGGGGCGAAGTAACATGAGGCCGGTTCGGAAGCCGCGGACCGCGGAAGAGCGGCGCAAGCGCCGCCATTTCCGCGTGCGCCGCTCGATCAGCGGGACGGCGGCACGGCCGCGGCTGGTGGTGTTCCGCTCGCTCAAGCACATCTACGCGCAGCTCGTCGACGACGAACGGGGCGCGGTCCTCATCGGCCTCGCCGACCGGTCGGAGGGCGTCGCGGCGGCCGAGGCGAAGGGCGGCAAGACCGCCCGCGGCTTCGCCGTCGGGGTCGCGCTGGCCGCCAAGGCGAAGGAGCAGGGGATCACCCGGGTCGTGTTCGACCGGGCCGGGTACGCGTATCACGGGCGCGTCAAGGCAGTGGCCGACGGCGCGCGCAAAGGCGGATTGGAGTTCTAGGCGATGGCCGAGAAGCAGCAGCAGCGGGACCGGGGGCGCGGACGCGATCGGGACCGCGAGCGCGACAGCGAGTTCATCGAGAACGTGGTGAGCATCAACCGCGTCGCCAAGGTCGTGAAGGGCGGCCGGCGGTTCTCGTTCAACGCGCTCGTCGCCGTCGGGGACGGTGCCGGCCACGTCGGCGTGGCGACCGGCAAGGCCAACGAGGTCAGCGAGGCGGTCCGCAAGGCGGTCGAGGCCGCGCGGCGCGCGATGATCGAGGTGCCGCGTACCGGCGCCACCATCCCGCACGAGGTCATCGGGAGGCACGGCGCAGGGCGGGTGCTCCTCAAGCCCGCCGCGCCCGGCACCGGGGTCATCGCCGGCGGGGCGGTGCGCGCGGTGCTCGAGTGCTGCGGTGTCACCGACATCCTCACCAAGAGCCTCGGCAGCAACAACCCGCACAACGTCGTGCGGGCCACGATACACGGGCTCCTGCATCTCGTCACCGTCGAGCGCATCGCGCGGGAGCGCGGCGTCGAGGTGTCCGCCCTCGGCTACAAGCCGCGGCAGGAGGCCGCTCATGCCCGGTAAGCAGAAGACCACCGCCGCCGGCAAGCGCCTCACCGTCAAGCAGGTGAAGAGCGGCATCGGGATGCCCGGGGTGCAGAAGCGGACGCTCCGCGCCATCGGGCTCCATCACCACCAGCACGTCATCGAGGTGACCGACACCCCCTCGATGCGCGGGATGCTCTTCCACGTGCGGCACCTGGTCCAGGTGACGCCCGCCGGGGAGGCGAAATGAGCGAGAAGCACCTGGGGCTCTCCGACCTGCGCCCCGCCACGGGCTCGACGCACCCGACCAAGCGGCTCGGTCGCGGGCCGGGCTCCGGCCACGGCAAGACGTCCGGCAAGGGCCACAAGGGCCAGAAGGCGCGCTCGGGCGGGCACGTCCGCCCCGGGTTCGAGGGCGGCCAGATGCCCCTCATCCGGCGCGTCCCCAAGCGCGGCTTCACCAACCCGTTCAAGGTGCGCTGGCAGATCGTGAGCCTCGAGAAGCTGGCGGCGTTCGCCGGCCGCGAGGTCTCGGTCGCCTCCCTCGTCGAGGCGGGCGTCGTCCCCCGCGCCGACCTCGGCGTCAAGCTGCTGGCCGACGGCGACGCGCCCCAGGGGCTCGTCGTCAAGGGCGTAGCCCTCTCGGCGACCGCGCGCCGCAAGATCGAGGCGGCGGGCGGGCGCGTGGAGGAGTGATCCGGTGACCGGGCCGCGCATCCCCAACGTCTTCAAGATCCCGGAGCTCAAGGAGAAGATCCTCTTCACCCTTCTCTGCCTGCTCCTCTACCGGCTCGGCGCCCACATCACCGTGCCGGGGATCAACACCGCGACGCTCACCGAGTTCGCCCGGAACCAGAGCAGCCAGACCCTCTTCGGCCTGTACGACATGTTCACGGGCGGCGCGCTGCTGCGCGCCACCGTGTTCGGCCTCGGCATCATGCCGTACATCTCCGCGAGCATCTTCTGGCAGCTCGTGGGCGCCGTCATCCCCACGGTCGAGAAGCTCCAGAAGGAGGAGGGGGGCCGCAAGAAGATCACGCAGTGGACCCGCTACCTCACGGTCGTCCTCGCGGCCGGCCAGGCGTGGGGCTACGCGGTCTTCCTCGAGGGCATGCAGGGCGCCGTCGCCCACCCGGGCTTGGGCTTCCTGCTCGTCACGACGTTCACGCTCACCACCGGCGGGATCTTCGTGATGTGGCTCGGCGAACAGATCACCGAGCGCGGCCTCGGCAACGGGATGAGCCTCCTGATCTTCTTCTCGATCGTGGAGCGCGGCTTCCCCGCCATCATCCAGACGGTGCAGTACCTGGGCACCGGCGCGCTGACGTGGCCGGGCCTCATCATGCTCGCCATCCTGATGGTGGCCGTGGTCTGGTTCACCGTCGCGATGATGATCGCCGCGCGCCGCATCCCGATCCAGATCCCGCGCAAGGTCATGGGCCGGGGGCGCATCAGCGAGGGCCAGAAGTCGTTCATCCCCCTGCGGCTCAACTCCGCCGGCGTGATGCCGATCGTCTTCGCCCAGTCCATCATCATCGTCCCGGGCACCCTGGCGCAGTTCTCCCACGTGACCTGGCTGCGCGACCTCGCGACCCAGTTCCAGCCCGGCTCGTGGGTCTACTACGTGAGCAACGTCGTCCTGATCGTCTTCTTCACCTACTTCTACACGGCGATCATCTTCAACCCGGTGGACCTCTCGGAGAACCTCAAGAAGCAGGGCGGGTTCATCCCCGGCGTGAAGCCGGGCACCCGCACCGCCGAGTACATCGACCAGGTCCTCTCGCGCGTGACGCTGCCGGGGTCGCTCTTCCTCGTCGCCATCGCGATGCTGCCGTACCTGCTCCTCGACAAGGCCAACGTCCCCTTCCGCTTCGGCGGCACGTCGCTGCTGATCGTCGTGGGCGTGGCCCTGGACACGGTGCAGCAGATGCAGCAGCATATGATCCTGCGGCAGTACGACGGCTTCATGAAGCAGGGCCGCATCCGCTTCCGCGGGCGGCAGAGGTTCATGTAGGTGATGAGTGATGGGTGATAAGTGACGGGTGATGAGTGATGGGTGATGAGTGACAGGGCGGGACAGGGGGCGGGACGCGCTCCCTGTCCCTTCTGTCATCGGCGGCCAGGCCAACCACGAGGGAGGGATCGATGTACGTGATGATCCTCGGCGCCCCGGGCTCGGGGAAGGGCACGCAAGGCAAGATCCTCGCCGGCCACCTCGGCATCCCGCAGGTCTCCACCGGGGACCTCCTGCGCGCCGCCGTCAAGGCGGGCACGCCCCTCGGCGTCGAGGCCAAGGGCTACATGGACCAGGGCCTCCTCGTCCCCGACGCCGTCATCCTCGGCCTGATCCGCGAGATCCTCGCGTCCCCCACCGCGGCCAAGGGCGTGCTGATGGACGGCTTCCCACGCACCGTCGCCCAGGCCGAGGCGGTGGACCGCCTCCTCAAGGATCACCAGCAGCGCGTGGACCACGTGGCGGTCCTCGACGTGGACGAGGCCGAGCTGGTGCAGCGCCTCCTCGGGCGCGCCGCGAAGGAGGGCCGGAGCGACGACAACCTCCAGTCCATCCAGCAGCGCCTCAAGGTCTACCACGACCAGACCCAGCCCCTGATCGCGTACTACGACCGCCAGGGCGTCGTGCGCCGGGTGCCGGGGATGGGCGACGTGGACGCCATCCAGACCCGCCTGCGGAAGGCCGTCGCGGCGTGATCACGGTGAAGTCGGCCCGCGAACTGGAGCTGATGGGCCGCGCCGGCCGCGTGGTCGGCGCGACCCTCGCCCTCGTCGCGTCGCGTGCCCGGCCCGGCGTCAGCACCGCCGACCTCGACGCGCTCGCCGAGGAGTTCATCCGTTCGCACGACGGCGCCACCCCGTCATTCAAGGGCCTCTACGGCTACCCCGCCACCCTCTGCACCTCCCTCAACGACGAGGTCGTCCACGGCATCCCCTCCCCCCGGCGCGTGCTCCGCGAGGGGGACGTCCTGAGCGTGGACGTCGGCGCGTGCATCGGCGGCTTCCACGCCGACAGCGCCCTCACGGTCCCCGTCGGTCCCGTGCCCCCTGCCACGGAGGCGCTGCTGCGCACCACCGACGCCGCGCTGGCCGCCGGCATCGCCGCCGTCCGCGCCGGCGCGCAGGTGGGCGACATCGGCCATGCCGTCCAGCAAGTCGCCGAGGATGCCGGCTACAGCGTCGTCCGCGAACTCGTCGGCCACGGCATCGGCTCCGCGTTCCACGAGGAGCCGCAGGTCCCCAACTTCGGTGCCCCGAGGAAGGGCGTCCGCCTCCTCGCCGGGATGACCATCGCCATCGAGCCGATGGTCAACGCCGGCCGCCGCGAGGTCCGCACCCTCCCCGACAAGTGGACCGTCGTCACCGCCGACGGCTCCCTCTCCGCCCACTTCGAACACACCGTCGTCGTCACCGATGACGGCGCCCGCATCCTCACCAGACGGCCCGCCTCGACCTCCTGAATCGCGCAACGCAATTGCTACTAATCCGTTAGGGAATCCGCGGCGCGCGGCGCATCCGCTGATGCGGCGCGGGCTTCTGCGCGCGCTGACGGACCTGTGACGACGGATGACTAGGTTGGCGGCGTTCCCCAAGGAGGCCGGAGCCGCGATCCCCGGTGTACCGGAACGGAGCCCGCGTGTCGGAGCGTCTGCAGCAATTCCTCATGAGCGATGGGGCCCTCCTCCTCGACGTGGATGCGCGCCTGGACTGGCTCGTGTCGCCGTGGGTGGCGCTGCGTCCGGCGGCGCCGCCGGACCTCGAACCTCCCGCGGCGCGGCTCTACCTGCACGAGGCCTCCCTGCTCGGCGTGGAGGTGCCGCGCACGCCGCCGACGCTTCGCATCGGCACGGTCGGTGTGTGGCTCCGTCAGGACGCCGGGAGGGCGGTGCTCGGCGCCACGGAGCAGGACTGTGCGGGCGCGGCGGATCTCGACGTCCTGCAGGCGACGGTGGTGACGGGGGTGAGCTCGGGGGTGGCGCCGCGGCTGCACGCCATGCTGACGCTCGCCTCCGCGATGCTGTTGGGCCGCCTGGGGCGGGCGCTGGTGAACGCCGGCGCCGTGGTGGGGCCGGGAGGGGGCGCGTGGCTCCTCTCGGGGGGCGAGGGGGCGGGAACGGCCACCACGGTGCGGAGCCTGGTGGCGGCTGATTGGCGGTACCTGGCGGCGGGCCGGGTGATCCTGCGGCACAACGGCTCCCGTCACCCGGTGATCGTGGAAGGGTGGCCGGAGATGCCGTCGGATAGCGATGAGCGGCCGGAGGCGCGGGTCGCCTCGGCGCCCTTCGCCGGGGTGCTGGTCCTGCGGCAGGTTCCGGAGAAGCCGACCGCGCTGCTGCGGAGGGCCGAGGGCGACGTGCTCGCCGCGCTCGCGCCGGCCTCGCCGTGGCTGCGGCTCGACCAGAGCGGGGCCGCGGGCGTGGTGCGCGCCCTGCGGTTCGGGCTGCAGGCGCCGGTGTTCGATCTCCACCTCGGGCTCGACACCTACGCGAGCCCCGAGCGGCTCGCCGACGTGCTCGCCGCACTCCCGGAGGGCGCGGCGCTCTGACCGGCGGGACGCCTCAGCCTGCGATCACCGCCTCCACCGCCGTCCGCGCCCGTGCCGCGTCGCGCGACGCCTCCTCCACCAGCCGCACCGCCTCCGCCGCGAAGGGCGCTCCGGCCGCGCGGTCGGGCATCCCTGCCACGTTGATGCGCACGTTGTAGGCGGCGCCGCGCGCCGCCGCCTCGGCGAGGAGCGCGCCCACTCCGGCGTCCGACGCGGCGTTCCGGTTCCCGGCCTCCGCCGCGCGGGCGGCGAGGGCCGCCACCGCGCGCGCGGCCCGCAGCGTCTCCAGCGGCACACGCGTCGCCTCGATGAGCGCGGCCTGGATGGCAGCCGTGCGCCGCGCCTCCTCCGCCTTCGGGATGGCGTAGGCCGCGCTCACCGCGTCGTACGCCGCCGCGTCCTCCTCGCCGAGGCGCATCAGCCGGAGCCGCAGCGCCTCCGCCTCGCCGATCAGCGCGCGGAACTCGCCGTCCACCGCCGCGTACTTCTTCCGCCCCGCCGTGAGGCGGCCCACCATCGCCGCGAGGGCGGCCGCCACCGCACCCGCCACGGCCGAGACCGTCCCGCCGCCGGGGGAGGGGCTCGACGAGGCCACGCCGTCCATCCACTCGTCGAGGGCGGGCCCCGCGCTCCGGCGCACCTGGCGCTCGAGGGCGTGGTCAGCGAGAGCGTCTTGGAGGCGGAGGTGCGCTTCCGCCGCCGCGTAGACCGCCCGCTCCGGCACCAGCCCCACGAGCTCGCTCCGTGCCACCGTCGCGCCGGCGCGCCGCGCCGCGGTGTCCACCGCGTCGAAGGCGGTGTGCAAGGCGGTGGCGTCGAGGTCGAGGAGGTTCATCGAGACCTGCGGCTCCCCCTCCACGTCGAAGCCCTTCGCCTGCACGGCGGGGAGGCCGCCGTCGGAGGTGCGGAGCGACTTGGCGATCGCCTTGGCGAGCGCGACGTCGCCCCCCGCGAGGTAGACGTTGTACGCGACGAGGAAGGGGCGCGCGCCGATGGCGGTGGCGCCGGCGGTCGGGTGGATGCGTGCGGGTCCGAAGTCCGGCGCCCGCGCCGGGTCGGTCCCGATGAGGTCACGCAGGCCCTCGAACCCCCCCCTCCGCACGTCGGGGAGGCGTTCCCGCTCCGGCCGCGTGGCGGCGCGCGCATAGAGATAGACCGGGATCCCGAGCTCCGCGCCCACCCGTTCGCCGAGGCGCCGGGCGAGCGCGACGCAGTCCGCCATCGTCGCACCCTCGAGGGGGACGAAGGGCACCACGTCGGTCGCGCCCATCCGCGGGTGCTCGCCCGCGTGGCGAGTGAGGTCGATCCGCTCCTGCGCGGTGCGGATGGCGCGGAAGGCGGCCTCCACCGCGGCGTCGGGGGGCGCCACGAAGGTGAAGACAGAGCGGTGGTGGCTGGCGTCCGCCTGCACGTCGAGGAGGCGCACGCCGCTCACCGAAGTGAGCGCGACGCGCAGCGCCTCAAGGATCGCGGGGTCGCGGCCTTCGCTGAAGTTGGGGACGCACTCGACCAGGGCGGCCATCAGGGATCCGGGCGTGAGAGGTGAGGGCTGAGGCGTGAGCGGGAATGGGTGACACGGGAGGAACCGCCCCTGCGGCGCCCCCCGGGATCGCGCCGGGCACCGGAGCGGGGCATCACGCGGTCCCGCCGTTCGCCGCCGCTTCGGCCAGGAGGCGGATCAGCCACGCGTGGATGGCCGGGTTGCCAGCGACGACGCTGCCGCGCCGGCTCACGACGTCGGCGCCGCCGTCGTGGTTGGTGATGACGCCACCCGCCTCACGCACCAGCAGCGCGCCGGCGGCCACGTCCCAGGGGGAGAGGGCGAGCTCCCAGAAGCCGTCGAACCGGCCCGCGGCCACGTCGCACAGGTCGAGCGCGGCGGAGCCGGGGCGCCGCAGGCCCCCCGAGCCTGCGATCACCGCCGCGAACTGGCGCGCGTACACGGGGAGCTGCCCCAGCTCGCTGTAGGGGAATCCGGTCCCGATCAGTGACTGCGCGGGATCCGTGACGCCGGAGACGGCCAGGCGCACGCCGTCCCGCCAGGCGCCGCCCCCCTTCACCGCATGGTAGCGCTCCCCGGCGCGCACGTGGACCACCACGCCGGCGAGCAGCTCGCCGTCCTGCGCCGCGGCGATGGACACCGCGTACCAGGGGAAGCGATGCAGGTAGTTCGTCGTCCCGTCGAGGGGGTCCACGATCCAGGTCAGCCCATCGGGGCGCGCGTCGGGGGTCAGCTCCTCCCCGACGACGCGGCTCTCCGGCACGGCATCGAGGAGGATGCCGGCGATGAGCCGTTCCGCGGCGAGATCGATCTCCGTGACGAAATCCGATGGGCGCTTCATCGCCCACGACGCCGGCCCCAGCCGCCCCTCCTGCTCGAGCAGGAAGGCGGCCCCACGGTCCGCCGCAAGTCGCGCTGCGGCCAGGAGTTGGGCGACGTCCGGTTTCACTTGCCAGGCCCCCAGGGCGGTCTTACCTTGGCTGGATGCCTCGCGTCTTCAGCGGCATCCAGCCCTCGGGCGAACTGCACATCGGCAACTACCTCGGCGCCGTCGTCAACTGGGTGGCGCTCCAGTTCCAGCACGAGTGCATCTACTGCATCGTGGACCTGCACGCCATCACGCAGCCCTACGATACCGCAACCCTCGCGCCACGCACGCTCGAGATGGCGGTGGGGCTCCTCGCGGCGGGCCTCGACCCCTCGCGTTGCACCCTATTCGTGCAGTCGCACGTCCCGCAGCACGCCGAGCTGATGTGGCTCCTCAACACCGTCACGCCCCTCGGCGAGCTGGAGCGGATGACGCAGTTCAAGGACAAGTCGGCGCGCCAGGAGAGCGTCCCGGCGGGCCTCCTCAACTATCCGATCCTGCAGGCCGCGGACATCCTCCTCTACAAGGCGGACCGCGTGCCGGTGGGCGAGGACCAGCTCCAGCACCTGGAGCTTTCGCGGGAGATCGCGCGCCGTTGGAACACGCGCTTCGGCGTGGAGACCTTCCCGGAGCCGCAGCCGATGCTCTCCCCGACGCGGAAGATCCTCGGTCTCGACGGCCAGGCGAAGATGTCGAAGAGCCTCGGCAACACCATCGGCCTGCTGGACTCCCCCGAGGAGATCTGGGCGAAGCTCCGGCCCGCCATGACCGATCCGGCCCGCAAGACCCGGAAGGACCCCGGGAACCCGGAGATCTGCAACATCTTCACGATCCACCGCGCCTTCTCGACGGGCGAGCAGGTGACGCACGTGGACGCCCAGTGCCGGTCGGCGGGGTGGGGGTGCCTCGACTGCAAGCGCCTCCTCGCCGACAACATGATAGCCGCCCTGGCGCCGGTGCGGGAGCGCGCGGCGGAGCTGCGCGCGCGGCCGGAGCGGGTGCGGGAGGTGCTCGGGGACGGCGCCGCGCACTGTCGCGCCCTCGCGGAAGCGACCCTGGTCGAGGCGCGGCAGGTGATGGGTCTCCAGGCCCCGTGAGCCGGTGACGGCGCGCCGGCTGGTGGTGGACCTCGCGGCGACGCGGCCGATCTGGCGCGTGCCGGAGTCGTTCCTCGTGGCGCTCCGGGCGGCGACGCCCGCGGACTGGGAGGTGGCGGCCGTCTCGGCCCCCGTGAACAGCGACGGCGACGGGAGCAGCGGGTCCCCGGAGGCCGTGGCTGTGGCCCGGGGTGCCGAGGTGTACATTGGGTACGGTCTTCCCCCCGGCATCGTCGCAGCGGCCCGGGGCACCCTGCGCTGGGCGCACAGCGCCGCCGCGGGGGTGAGCGCGAGCCTCGGCGAGCAGCTCGGCGCCGACGTGGTGTTCACGAATTCCGCGGGGGTGCACGCGGAGCCGATGGCCGAGTGGGCCGTGGGTGCGGTGCTCCACTTCTTCCGGGGGATCGACCGGGCGGTGCGCGCGCAGGCGGCGGGGCGGTGGGCGAAGGACGAGCTCACGGCGCTCCCCGCGGTGATGCGGGAGGTGGACGGCGCGACCGCGGCGGTGTTCGGCCTGGGGGGCATCGGTGCCGCGGTGGCGCGGCGGCTGGTGGCGCTCGGGGCGCTCGTGCGGGGGGTGCGGCGGCGGCCGGAGCGGGGCGGCCCCGCCGGCGTGGAGGTGTTCGGCGCTGACCGGCTGGCGGAGGCGCTCCGCGGTGCCGACATCCTGGTGATCGCGGCGCCCCTCACCGAGGGGACGCGCGGCGCGCTGGGGTCGGCGGCGCTGGCGCTCCTCGCCCCCGGGGCGGTGGTGGTGCACCTCTCCCGCGGGAAGGTGCTCGACGAGGGCGCGCTCCTCGAGGCGCTCGTGGCGGGCCGGCTCGCGGGCGCGGCGCTGGATGTGTTCGCGGAGGAACCCCTCCCGGCGGGGCACCCGTTCTGGGCGCACCCGCGGGTGCTGATCTGCCCGCACGCGTCGGCGGTGACGCCGCGGGTGTGGGACCGGCAGCTCGAGCTGGTGCTGGACAACTGGGCGCGCCTCTGCGCGGGGCGCGAGCTGCGCAACCGGGTGGACCTGGTCGCGGGGTACTGACGGATGGAGAAGATCATCAAGGCGGCGGTGGACCGTGGCGCGTCCGACCTGCACATCAAGGCGGGGGACGTGTTCCGCGCCCGGATCGACGGCAAGCTGGTGCCGCTCACCAAGCAGCGCCTCACGCCCGAACAGACGAAGGCCATCGCCCTGCGGTTCATCCCGAGCGAGGAGGACCGCTCGCGGATCGACAAGATCATGGACTACGACTGCTCGTGGGGCGCGCCGGGGATCGGCCGCTTTCGCGTCAACATCCTGCGGCAGCGGTCCTCGTTCATGATCGTGATGCGGGTGATCCCCTTCGAGGTGCCCACCCTCGAGCAGCTCAAGCTGCCCCAGGTGCTCCAGACGGTGGCGGCGGCGGAGCGGGGGATGATCCTGGTCACCGGCGTCACGGGGAGCGGCAAGAGCTCCACGATGGCGGCGATGATCGACCACATCAACCGCACGGCGCAGAAGCACATCGTCACCCTCGAGAACCCGATCGAGTTCCTGCACCGCGACGTCAACTGCTCCCTGACGCAGCGCGAGGTGGGCACCGACACCGAGAGCTTCCGGACGGGGCTGCGCGCGGCGCTCCGCCAGGACCCCGACGTGATCCTGATCGGCGAGATGCGCGATCCGGAGACGGTGGACACCGCGATGAAGGCGGCCGAGACGGGGCACCTCCTCATCTCCACCCTGCACACCCCCGACGCCACGACGACCGTGTCGCGCATCGTCGCGATGTTCCCGCCCGAGGAGCAGGAGGTCGTGCGGGTGCGGCTCGCCGACACGCTGCACGCGGTGGTGTCGCAGCGGCTGCTGAAGCGCGCCGACGGGCACGGGCGCGCGGCCGCACTCGAGGTGATGATCGTGACGGCCACCATCCGCGATCTCATCCTCGACCCGAACCGCACCAGCGAGATCCGCGACTTCATCGCCGACGGACGCGAGCAGTACGGGATGCAGACCTTCGACCAGAACCTGATGGACCTGGTGCAGCAGAGCATCGTGGACTACGAGACCGCCGTGGCGCACGCCTCCAACCCCTCGGACTTCGAGCTCCAGATGCGCACCTTCCGGCGCAAGTCGAGGCTCTCGACGGCGCGGATGTCCGTGCCGGCGGCGCCGCCCCCCGCCGAGCCGCCGGCGGAGGGGACGGGGCCCGACGGCCTGATGACGGACTTCAGCAGCCTCCTCCCCTCGTGACGGCGGCCGCTCCCGGCGGCGTCCTCGCGCCCCTCACCACGCCCTTCGACACCGAGACGGGCGACGTCGCGCCGCTCCTCCTGCGCCAGGAGGCGCGCGACCTGGTGGCGGCGGGGCTCGACGGCGTCGTGGTGGCCGGCTCCACCGGCGAGGCGCCCCTCCTCGACGAGGCGGAGGTGGTGCGCGCGGTGGAGTGGCTCCGCGACGTCGTGCCGGACGACCGCTGGCTCGTCGCGGGCACCGGCACCGAATCCACCCGCGCCGCGGTGCGTCTCGCCCGCGCGGCCGCGGCCGCCGGCGCCGACGCCGTGCTGGTCCGGCCGCCGGCGTACTTCGCCTCCCTCCTCCCGCCCACGGCGTTCGCCGAGCACTTCCGCCGCGTGGCGGACGAGAGTCCGGTACCGGTGATCGTGTACAACATCCCCAAGTACACGCATGTGATGCTCCAGGACGCGACGCTCCGCGCCCTCGCCGACCACGAGCGCATCGTGGGGTTCAAGGACTCCTCGGGCGACCTGAAGGTGTTCGCCGGCTTCCGTGCCGCGCTGCCGCGGGCGGCGGGGCTGGTGGGGAGCGGCGCGCTCCTGTACCCGGCCCTCGAGCTCGGCGCCGCGGGCGGGGTGCTGGGCGTCGCGTGCTTCGCGCCGGCGCTCTGCGCCCGCCTCTACGCCGCGTTCCGCGCCGGCGACCTCGCCGAGGCTGGCGCGCTCCAGGAGCGCCTCGTCATGCCCAACAAGGAGATCGTGGGGGGGATGGGCCCCGCGGGGATCAAGGCCGCGATGGAGCTGGTCGGGCTCCCCGGCGGGCCCGTGCGGGCGCCCCTCCACCCCCTCGACGCGAAGCAGCGCGCGCGGGTGGCGGAGCTCCTCGCGGCGGCCGGCCTCCCGGCCGCGGCCTGAGGACCCGGCAATGTTCGGCGGCGGCGTGCGGTGCGTGGTGGTGGTCGGCGCCCAGTGGGGCGACGAGGGGAAGGGGAAGGTCGTGGACGCCCTCGCCGAGCGCGCGGCGCTGGTGGTGCGCTACCAGGGGGGCGCGAACGCCGGGCACACGGTGGACGCGCCCGACGGCGAGTTCGTGCTCCACCAGATCCCCGCCGGCATCCTCCATCCCGGGACGCGGTGCGTGATCGGCAACGGCGTCGTCCTCGACGCCGAGACGCTCTTCCACGAGATCGACGCCATCGTGGCGCGCGGTGTCGCAGTGGAGGGGCGCCTCGCCGTCAGCGACCGCGCCCACCTCGTCCTCCCCTACCACAAGCTCCTCGACGCGGAGAGTCCGCGCAGCCGTGAGATCGGCACGACGAGCCGCGGCATCGGCCCCGCGTACGAGGACAAGATCGGCCGGCGGGGCGTCCGTGTCGGGGACCTCCGGGACGGCGCCCTCACCGAGGCGCTGGTGCGCTCGGGGGCGGAGCGCGCCAACGCCGTGCTGCAGCAGTGGGGCTCCGCCCGGCGCTGCGATCCCGGGACGGTGACCGCGGACCTCGCGCAGCTCGCGGTCCGGCTCCTCCCCTTCATGGCGGACGCCGGCAAGGTGGTGTGGACCGCGCTCCAGGGTGGGGAGAACGTGCTCCTCGAGGGGGCGCAGGGGGCCCTCCTCGACGTAGACCACGGCACGTATCCCTTCGTCACCTCCTCCACCACCACGGCGGGCGGCGCCGTCACGGGCGCGGGCATCGGCCCGATGTCGGTCCACGCGGTCCTGGGCGTGGTGAAGGCGTACACCACGCGGGTCGGCAATGGGCCGCTCCCCAGCGAAGCCCCCCCGGACGAGGCGGACCGCCTGCGCACCCTCGGCGGCGAGTTCGGCGCCACCACCGGACGGCCCCGCCGCTGCGGCTGGTTCGACGCGGTGGTGCTGCGCTACTCCGCGCGCGTGAACGGCCTGAGCCACCTCGCCGTCACGAAGCTCGACATCCTCGACACGATCGATCCGATCCCCGTCTGCACCCACTACCTCCTCGACGGCGCGCGGGTGGACGACATGCCCGATACCGTCCCGGAGCTGGACCGGGTGCGTCCCGTCTACGAGTCGCTGCCCGGGTGGCGGCGGTCCACCGCGGGCGCCCGGCGCCTCGCGGACCTCCCACCGGAGGCGCGCGCCTACCTCGACCGTCTGGAGGCGCTGTCGGGCGCCCCGATCCGGTACGTCGGTGTGGGGACGCGGCGCGAGCAGCTCATCGAGGTGCCATGACCGTCCTGAAGCGGGTCCTCCTCTCCCTGGTGGCGGCCGCGGCGGTGCTGGCCGCCACCGTCGCGTTGGTGCTGTACCGGTCCGACCCGCCGCGCAGCGGCCGCGAGCCGGTCCCGGGGCTCTCCGACACGGTGACGGTGACGTTCGATTCCCTTGCCGTCCCGCACATCACGGCGGCGGCGGACCTCGACGCCTTCGCCGCGCTCGGCTACCTCCACGCCCGCGAGCGGATCTGGCAGATGGAGTTCTTCCGCCGCGCCGCCGAGGGGAGGCTGGCGGAGATCCTCGGGCCCGCCGCGGTCTCGAGCGACCGCTTCCTGCGGGGTCTCGACATCCCCCTCGCCGCCGAGGGGAGCCTCGCGATCCTCCCGCCGGAGACGCGCGCCGTCCTCGACGCCTACGTCCGGGGGGTGAACCGCTGGATCACGGGGCATCAGCGGCCGCTGCCCCCCGAATTCCAGGTGCTCCGCTTCCGCCCGGAGCCGTGGAACGCCCGCCAGTCGCTGGAGGTCGCGCGGCTGATGGCGTGGGATCTCGTCAACGCCGACTTCGAGCTGGAGCTCGCGCGTGAGGCGGCCAAGGTCGGCCGCGAACGGGTGCGGGACCTGATCCCCAGCTACGCGGAGGACGGCCCGGTGATCCTCCCGGGCGGCGCCGCGCACTGGGACACCCTCTCTGCCGAGCGGCCGCGGGGGCGCGGGCGCGCCGCGCGGCCCGGCGCCACGGCGACGCGGACCTTCGTGCCCGGCGTCCTGCTCGCGGAAGCGGACCTCCCGCGCATCCCGCCCCTCGCGGCGCGGATCCTTGAGGCGGTCGCGATGTCCCGCGCGTCGAACTCGTGGGTCATCGGCCCCGCGCTGAGCCGCTCGGGGAAGCCGATCCTCGCCAACGACCCGCACCTCGCGCTCCGCGCCCCGTCGCTCTGGTACCTCGCGGCGATCGAGAGCCCGGGGTACCACGTCGTCGGCGCCACGATCCCCGGCCTCCCGGCGGTCGTCCTCGGGCACAACGCCCGCATCGCGTGGGGGCTCACGAACGTCGGCGTGGACGACGTGGACTTCGTCATCGAGCGGCTCAACGACGACTCCAGCGCGATCGAGACCCCGACCGGGTGGGCGGACCTCGAGGTGGTGCGCGACTCGATCCACGTGCGCGGGGCGCCGGCGGTGCCCTTCACGCTCCTCCGCGGGCCGCACGGCCCGCTGGTCGAGCGCGACGTGCCGGGCCGCGCGCCGCACACCGCGGTGGCGATGCGGTGGACGGCGCAGGACCCGAGCGACGAGCTCACCGCGATCCTCGGCGTGGACCGTGCCACCGACTGGGCGTCCTTCACGGCGGCGGTCCGCACCTTCGCGGTGCCGGAGCAGAATTGGATCTACGCCGACGTAGAGGGGAACATCGGCTACCGGATGGAGGGCCGCGTGCCGGTGCGCCGCTCCGGCGAGGGGGACTTCCCGACGGCCGGGTGGACCGACGAGGGGCACTGGGACCGCTACCTCGCGCCGGAGGAGCTCCCCTGGACACTGAACCCACCCGAGGGGTTCATCGTCACCGCGAACAACCGCGTGGTCGGCCCGGCCTATCCGCACCACCTCACCACCAACTGGGAGCTGCCCTGGCGCGCCGCGCGCGTCCGCGAGATGCTGCGGACCGGCGGCCCCTTCACCCCCGACGACGTGCGCCGGATGCAGATGGATACCCTCGACCTCTTCGCGCGGTGGGCGAAGGGGGCGGCCGCGACGGCGGCGGAGGCGTGCGGCCGCGCGGATGTCGCGCGGATGCTGCGCGCCTGGGACGGGACCGCCGGCTCGGACCGGGTGGAGCCGACCCTGTTCTACACGTGGTACCGCGCGCTGCAGCGGGGGGCGCTCGAGGACGAGACCGGCGGCGTCGCCGTGGGCGCGGTGATCCAGCGGTGGATGCGCGCGGGAGGGAGCCCGTGGTTCGACGACGTGCGCACCCCTGAGCGGGAGGACTACGCCGCCATCGCCGCCCGCGCGATGCGGGAGGCGCTACGGACCGCCGAGGGCGTCCCCTGGGGCCGCGTGCACCGCACCCTCTCGGCGCACCCCCTGGGGAGCGTCCGGCTCCTCGACCGGCTGCTGGGCCTCAACATCGGCCCCGCGCCGCGTGCCGGCGGGCTCTTCACGGTGGACGTGGGGTCGTTCGGGTCGCGCAGCCCGTTCCTCAACACGTTCGGGCCGTCGTTCCGCCAGGTGGTGGACCTGGCCGACCCGGACGGGGCGCGCATGGTCCTCACGACGGGGGAGGCGGGCAATCCGCTCTCGCGGCACTACCGGGATCAGGTGGACGGGTGGTGGACCGGACGGCTGGCGCCGGTGCCGGTGCGCCTCAACGAAGCGGCCGGCGCCAGCACCCTGCGACTGACGCCGGCCCGCTGACGCCCCCGCGGGGGCGGCGCGCTACAGCAGGTTCGCGAAGCGGCTGCGGAGCGCGGCCAGGGGGCCGCTGCTCCCGCTCCGGCCATCGCTCCGGTAGTAGTAGTAGTACTTGTCGCCGTCCATCGCCACGCCATTGAGCACCGCGCCCGCCACGCGGGCGTGCACACGCCGCAGCTGCTCGACGGCGTGCTGCGCGGCGCTCTCCTCCGTCTCGCCGGCGCGCAGGACCAGGATGACGGCGTCGGACGAGGCGCCGAGCACCGTGGCGTCGGTCACCGCGAGCGAGGGCGGCGAGTCGAAGATCACCGTGTCGTACTCGGCGCGCAGCTGGTCGAGGAGGCGGTGCATCGCCGCCGAGCCCAGCAGCTCCGAGGGATTGGGCGGGAGCGCGCCGGCGGGCAGCACGTCGAGGCTCGGCACCACGTTCGGCCGGACGGCCTCCCGCAGCATCGCCGTGCCGACGAGGATGTCCGTCAGCCCCGGCTCCTGGACCAGGTTGAACGCCCGGTGCACCAGCGGACGCCGCAGGTCGGCATCCACCAGGAGCGTGTGCGACCCCTGCTGCGCCAGGGTGATGGCGAGATTGGCCGCCGTCGTGCTCTTCCCCTCGCCGGGGCCCGGGCTCGTCACGCAGATGAGCCGGAGGGCGCGCTCCTCCGCGTTGACGAACGTCACGTTGGTCCGCAGCGCCCGGTACGCTTCCGAGGTCGGGTCCTCCGGGCTCGCGAGCGAGACGAGCGGCAGCACGCCGCGGCGCGCTCCGCGCCGGGAACCTTCGCCGCGCCCCGTGCCCATGGGGATCAGGCCCAGGACGGGCAGCTCGAGCGCCCGTTCGACGTCGGCCGCCGTCTTGATCGTCTGGTCGAGGTACTCGAGGAGGAACGCCGCCAGCACCCCCAGGAACAGGCCGACCAAGAGGCCGATGGTGAGCTTCTGGCGGGTGGCGATGCCGATGCGCCCCGGCGTCGTCGCCGCGTCCATGATCTCCACGTACGGACGGATCGTCGCCGTGCTGATCTGGGCCGCCTGGTACTGTGTCAGAAGGTACTTGTAGGTGTCGTTCAGCAGCTCCGTCTCGAGCGTAAGCTGCGAGAACTGGTTCTCCTTGCCCGGGAACGCCTGCAGCCGCGCGCGCAACTCGGCGATGTTGCGGTCGAGCGATGCGATCTCCGAGTTCATGGACCGCAGGGTGGACGTGGCGGCGGCGCGCAGCGTCCGCCCCCCCTGCGCGATCCGCTGGTCGAGCGCTCCCACCTGCGGATTGCTCTCCCGCAGGCCGAGGGAGCCCGCCGTCAGCGTGCTCCGGTCGTCGTACAGCTTGAGCAGGTTCTGGATCTGGAAGGCGAGCGCGGTGTTGGTGGCGAGGGAGGGGATCGCCGCCAGGCGGTTCACCGTCTCGATCGAGACCGTGGTGTCGCCGGCGAGCACGTCGCGCATCGCGGCGACGTCCACGAGGCGGCGCTGCTTCTCGCGCTCGAAGTCCTGGATCGAGTTGATCGCGGCGACCTCCTCGGCCGAGAGGTCGGTGAGGTTCTGCCGCTCCTTGTAGCGCTGCACCTCGGCCAGCGACTGCCGGTACCGGTCCGCCGCCTGCTCGACCTGCGAGCGGACGTACGACAGGCGCTGCTCCGCCATATCGCGGGTGCGGGCGGCGCCGAACTCCCGCAGCGCCACCGCCGCGGCGTTCAGGACCTCGGGCACCAGCGTCGGGTCGGTGCCGGTGTACCGGAGGATGATGGACGTGGTCTGGCCCCGCACCTCGTACGCCAGCCCCGACGAGACGATCGCCGCCGCCGCGCCGCGTGGCAGGATCACGAACCGCGCGTCGAAGGGCTCCCCCTGGTAGGCGCGGACCCGGAAGCTGAAGCCCGGCCCCACGGCCGGGACGTCGTACCCGCCCGCCGCCACGATGCGGCGCGCGCCGTCCCGCACCTCGTACCCCGCCGGCCCCTTGAGCCGCAGCACGAAGCTGTCGGCTCGCGCCAGCGTGTCCACCTGCACGTCGGTGACGACCTGGTCACGCCAGATCTCGTGGTCCGGGAACTGGAGCCGCAGGCCGAGGTTGTCCACCACCGTCAGCGCGAGCCGCTGGGTGGTCAGGACGAGGGCCTCCGAGAGGATGGGATCGGTCTTGAGCGCGAGCTCGTCGACGTCGATGTCGTCCAGCCGCGCGAAGACCTGCTTCTTCGAGTTGACCTGGACGGTCAGCTCCGATTGATACCGGGGTACGGCGCGGCGGCTCGACGTGTAGGCGGCGAACACCACCAGGACGGTGAGGAACGCGATGATGCGCCAGTGCGCCATCAGCATCCCCAGGATGTCCCGGAGGTGCAGCTGGCCGTCGCTGCCGAGCTTCCCGTACCGTCCCTTGCCGTAAGGGCTCAGGGTCATCTCCTCTCGAACGGCCGCAGCCGGTCGTACAGGCCGCCAGTGCTGCCCGGACGCCGCCCGGGCGTGATCAGCGGTCTCCCGAACGGGCCCCGCGCGAGCGAGTCGCCGCGGGAGCCGAAGCCCGGCAACAACGGATTGAGGTCCCGCGCGTGCTCCCGCTGGCGCAGATACGACTCCAGCGCCTGCCGCCCCATCGGGTCCGGGCCGCTCAGGCCCCGGTCGAAGGACGCGTTCGGCGCCGACGGGCGGAACGCCGACGTCGGGCCGGGACCCGGGCAGTACGGCGGCCCGAGGCACGGCTCGCACTGGCAGTTCAGGATCTGGCTCATCGTGCAGGCGCGGCACGCCCCGCCCACCTTCTTGGTGCAGGGCGGGCACGAGGCCGCGGCGTACGCGGCGCGCGCCCCCAGCGACAGCGTGAGCACGGTGGGCACCGTCCAGCGCGCCAGCGCCGACACCAGCTCCCGGCGGGTCATCCCCCCGAGGTCGCGCCCCTCCTGGCGTCCGTCTGCGTTCACGCTCGTGCCTCGCTCTCGATCAAGTCGGCCAGCGCGAGGGGGTCGGCCCCCCGCGCCTCATACGCC
>JADGQW010000278.1 GCA_017881505.1 Gemmatimonadales bacterium | reverse complement strand
GGCGGGGTCCGCGGGCTGGCGGGTATCCCGCGCGACGACATAGGGCAGGATCTCCGCCCGACCAGGCCCGTGCGCGATGCGCAGCCCCTCGAGGTGGCCGAAGCGCGGCGGCCCTCCCGACTCGTTCATCCGCCAGAACGCCCACATGGACAGCTCGTTGAGGCGGCTCTCGTTCCGCCAGATCTGCAGGCCCCACGTCTGCACCGAGTCCCGCGGGTAGCGGAGCTGCGCGAAGGGGATGCGGAACTCGGCCGTCCAGCCGAGGGAGTCCACTCGGGTCACGACGTCCCAGACGGCGTCCCACGAGGCGTCGAGGTTCGCGCCGTTCGGCCCGTACGAGTCGCCCTTCACCCCGGAGGGGTTGACCATGAAGGACACCCGCCCGAGGTGGTCGTGGAAGGTGTCGAAGATGACCTGGATATAGTCAGCGTCGGGGAGATTGTCGCGCCGCGCGAGCCGGGTGCGGATGCCGGCCGCCCCTTCGGTGTCGTACATCCGCGCGCCGATGTAGAGGGCGTCGGCGTCATAGAGGATGCGGACCTCGGTGCGCTGGGTGGCCGGCTCCCCCTCCCGCGGCAGGGCCTGCTTGAAGTCCGCGAGGGGCTCGACCGCCTGCCACGCCGCCTCGTCCAGGCGGCCGTCGAGCACGACGGCCCCGGTGCGCGCCGCCGCATTGCCCGTCGGCGAGGGGAGCGTGTGTCCGGCTTGCGGGGCCCGCGGTGCCGCGCCGTGGCCGTCCTGCGCCGCCGCCGGAGAGGCGGCGAGCAGCGTGGCGGCCGAAGCCACGATGAGGGCGGCGGCTCGCGAGGCGCGGTGGATCGCGGGTCGTTCCATGGATGCTCTCCGAAGGGGCGGGGACCCGGGTCGGGTCCCATTGGCTATTGGATGCCCGTACGGAGGAAAGGGTTGGCAGGGTTCAGCCCGGGAAGGGGCAGGAGGGATGATCCCCTGTTCGAACCGACGAAGCCCCGCGGCGGTGTGCCGCGGGGCTCCGGAGGAGGGCCGCCGCCGGTGGCTGACGGCTGATGGCTGACGGCTGCCCGCTACTCGCCCCGCGACTTGCTGACGTGCCGGTCGAGGAAGAAGATCGCCGAGCTGTTGGTGCCCACCATCTTCACCTGCTCGAGGATGGCGCTCGCCTGCTGCTCCTCCTCCACCTGCTCAGTCACGTACCACTGCATCAGCCCCTGCGTGGCGAAGTCCTGCTCCTTCATCGCCAGGGCGTACACCTTGTGGATGAGGGACGTCACGTGCTGCTCGTGGGCGTAGGTCTCCTCCCAGATCTCCTGCAGCGACTTGTAGACCGCCGGCGGCTGGGCGATGGGCGGCAGCGACACGGCCTCGTTCTGCTCCAGGACGTAGTCGAAGATCTTGAGGGCGTGCTTCTGCTCCTCCTCGAACTGCTTGCGCATCCAGGCGGCGAAGCCGGGGAGGTTCCGGTCCTCGCACCAGGCGCTCATCCCGAGGTACATGTAGGCCGAGAAGAACTCGGCGTTGATCTGCGCGTTGAGCGCCTTCAGCACGGTCTTCTTGAGCATCGTCGGTCTCCTCGAGGATGGCGGTCCGCGTGCCGGGCCCGAGGGGCCCTCGCCGCAGAGCCTAAGATAGCGCGCCGGGGGCGGCGCGGCATCCCGGGCGCGTCCCGTGAGCGCCGCCTCGGGCAGGGGCGAGCGGGACCTGTCGGGGCCGCCCCTCGCGCGGTAGACTCAGAGGCGTGACCGCGCTTTCCCCGCCCACGGACCTCGGCCCGACCCGCATCCTCAAGGGTCTGCGCCACACGATCGGCAACACGCCGCTCCTCGCCATCCATTACACGCTCGACGGCGACCCGCGCACGATCTTCGTAAAGTCCGAGCAGCTCAACATGACGGGGAGCATCAAGGACCGGATGGCCCTCCACATCCTGGAGACCGCCTACCGGGAGGGGACCATCCATCCCGGCGACACGATCGCCGAGGCGACCAGCGGCAACACCGGCATCTCCTTCTCCGCCATCGGGCGCGCGCTGGGGCATCCGGTGCGCATCTTCATGCCCGACTGGATGAGCCGGGAACGGGTGGACCTCATCCGCAGCCTCGGCGCGGAGATCGTGCCGGTGAGCGCGGAGCAGGGCGGGTTCGTCGGCAGCATCCGGCTCTCGGAGGAGTACGCGGCCGCGAACGCGCACGTCTTCCTTCCCCGGCAGTTCGCCAACGAGGGGAACGTCCGCGCGCACGAGCTGGCGACGGGTCCCGAGATCTGGTGGCAGCTGCAGTTCCAATTCCTGAAGCCCGACGCCTTCATCGCGGGCGTGGGCACCGGCGGGACCGTCATGGGGGTGGGCAACTTCCTCCGCCAGGTGGCGCCCGGGGTCCGGATCCATCCCCTGGAGCCCGCGGAGTCGCCCACGCTGCGCACCGGCTGCAAGCTGGGCCGCCACCGGATCCAGGGGATCTCCGACGAGTTCATCCCGCACATCCTCGACCTGTCTCTCCTCGACCCGGTGGTGGACGCGTCGGACGGCGACGCCATCCTCATGGCGCAGCAGCTGGCGGCCCGGCTCGGACTCGGCGTGGGGATCTCGTCCGGCGCGAACTTCCTCGGCGCCGTGAAGGTCCAGGACGACCTCGGGAAGGACGCCGTGGTGGCGACCGTCTTCCCCGACGACAACAAGAAGTACCTCAGCACCGGGCTCCTGAAGGAGG
>JADGQW010000277.1 GCA_017881505.1 Gemmatimonadales bacterium | reverse complement strand
CCTATGCGGGGCGGAGTGCCACGGGGGATCGGACCATTAGCGAGGACGCTAGCACGGGCGGACTGGTGCGTCAAGCGACCCACACGCGCCCTAATCCGGCGGCAAGATTCTTGCTATGGGTAACAGACCTGGCCCAGAGGGTTGGGAAGCCACCCGACCGCCGGTATTCCGTGCACCCTGGCAGCCCGAGCCGCCTATGCGAGGGGCCCGGGGCGCTGCGGACACGCGCGCGGGGCCCCGCCGCCTGGCGGGAGCTCGCGCGGGACGGACCACGGCCGGCGCTGTCGAATATCCGGCAGCGGTGCTGGGTGTGGAAGGAGTGCGCTGGTGGGCGGGAGGCTTACCCGGCCGGGAGGGCCCGGGCGACCAGGGCGAGCTGGTGCCGGGCGGCGATCAGGCCGGCGAGGCGCTCCGCGGCGGCACTCACCCGGAGCACCAGCTGCCCCGCGTGCGTGAGGAGTCGGCCGGCCAGGGTGAAGAGCGTGAAGCGGAGGCGCTTCGGGCGGGCGGTGCTCAGGGCCGGCGGGAGGGCCAGGGACTTCAGCGCGCGGAGGACATTGTCGGTGAGCAGGCTCAGGCGGTACCAGGCGGCGTTGGCCCCGAAACGCCCACAGGGCGGGACGGCGGCGCCAAGCTCGTTCTTGGTGATGGCGTGCACGAGCTCGATGGTCCCCGCCGTCTGCCAGTGCCAGCGCAGGAGCGCCACGGGAGGCAGCGCCCAGCGATTGCTCACCAGCGCCAGGTACTTCGTGTCGGCCCCCGAGGCGAAGAGCTGGCCCTGCTTCTTCCGGAGGCGGAGGGCAACGTAGCGCAGGGGCTGGGCGTCCTTCTTCCAGGTGCCCGGCGTGAACTCGACCTCGGTGCAGTGGACGGTCTCGTCGGGGCGGTCCTCGAAGAACTGCCAACGGCCTTCAGCGACGGCGGCGCAGACCGCGTGCAAGTCCTTCGTCATGTCGGCGCCGATGGTGAAGCCGATGGGGCCCGCGGGGCCGCCGGGCCTTGCGGGATCGGCCAGCCACTGCAGCGTCCGTTCGTCGTAGCACGCCGTGTCGGCACGGAAGTAAGAGGTGGTCACTGTGGCCGGCAGGCTGGCGAAGGCCCGCTGGATGAGCGGCAGCGTCGCCATCCCCGCGCCCACGTTCCCGTCCCGGGACCTCGTCCGCCACCACGAGATCCTGCTCGCCCCAGTACACGGCCGTGGGCTGATAGCCCCGCCCGCCCTTGTAGTGCGGGAGGGCTTCCCGCTTGTGGCTCTCCTGGATCGTGGCGTCGTGATCGAGCGTGGCGGTGGTGCGCTTCCCCCGGGCGGCCACGCGGTGCACCAGGGCGGTGTTGACGTGGGCCAAGCCCTGGAGGACGGCGGTCTCGGCCGGGATGTAGGCCACCTGGCCGGCGGGCCGAGCCGCCTGGGCCGCCAGGATCAGCTCCTCGTCGTGACAGGCGTAGAGGCAGTGGCGGAGCGTATCGGCCGAGGGGAGCCGCCGGCCGAGGAGCCGCCGCAGCCCGCTATCGGCCTGGAGCACGGCGATGTCGTCGAAGCAGTCGCCGCCCGCCGCGAGCAGGAGGACCCGCGCCTCGATCTTCTCGGCTTCCGTGTAGCCGCTCTGCCGCGCGCGGAGGTGGACATGCTGGGCGATCGCCCGGTCCAGGCCCACGGCGCGCATCGTCTCCAGGACCAGGGGTAACCCGGCCCGGCCGGTGACCGCGGCGTCGTCCGCGCCGACCTCCACCCGGTACGGCAGCAGCCCCTGGCTCATCGCGCCGCCCGCCGCGTCGGTGGGCGCCCGCCCGGGTGCGTGCCCCGGAGCAGGGCGAGGTTCACGGCCGTGAGGTCCGTGATCAGGCGCCAGGCCCGCTCGTACTCGGCGATCAGGGGCGCCACCACCGCCTCGCGCTCGCGTCCGAGATAACAGCTCCGGGTCCGGCCGTGGAGGTTCACCGAGAGGTGGATCTTGGCGTGCTTGACGCCCTGCGCGCAGGCGCAGCCCGGGCGACCGCACTTGACGCCGACCGTGCCGATGGTGCCGCGCATGAGATTCCCGAGCCCCCGCAGCTCGGCGAGCAAGGCGTCTCGCTGCTGCTCCAACGTGTGGCGGTCCTGGAGCGTCATCATGGGTCAGATGTATATCACATCCAACAGGTCCCTGTCAAGCCCTCACCTGCCCTTGCCGCCCCCCAGTTTTTGAATGGTCCCCGATTTCTCGGACGCGCCAGGGGCCCGGAGGGTGCTCTGGCTGGCCGCCGCCGCTCTTTTTTGTCGTCGGTCGCCGTTTTCGCTGGCCAAACGCGCCGCCGTTCGCCAGAGTGATCCTGGCGAACATCGGGGGGCGCGCATGGGCCTGCCGCGGATCATGCATCCGATCACCTTCAGCGGTCGCACGTTCTCGGTTGAGGAGCTCCGGGTCCTTCAGACCCTCACGACCGACTGTGCCGCCCTGGGACGCACTGAGCTCGCGGCCACCCTCTGCGAACTGGTGGACTGGCGGCGGCCGACGGGGCGGCTGAAGAACCACGAAGGGCGCCGGCTCCTCGAGCATCTCGCGATGAAGGGACTCGTGACCCTCCCGCCGGTGCGGGAGGCGGTGGCGCACCGCGGGCCGCACCCCGCTCCGCCCAGGGCGCGCCGGCGCCCGAGCTCCGGGGCGCCATCGGGGATGTTCTCCCGCTCGTGCTCGAGGTGGTGCCCCCCGG
>JADGQW010000276.1 GCA_017881505.1 Gemmatimonadales bacterium | reverse complement strand
GGCCGCTCCGGCCCCCGCGGGGGCGAACGCCCGCGCGGCGGACCTGCCGCCGGCCATCCCGGCCGCCGCGGCGCGCGCGCGCCCGGCCGACGCCTCCGCGGCGCAGGGCTCCCAGCAGCCGCGCATCTCCGTCACCTTCGACGCGGCGACGATCGACGAGGTCATCGCCAACTTCGCGGCCTTCTCCGGGCGCTCGATCATCACCGGCAAGGGCATCAGCGGCAACGTCACGGCGGAGATCCACGACCAGCCGTGGGACCTGGCCTTCAACGCCATCCTGGCGTCGCAGGGCCTGGCCGCGAGCGAGCTCCCCGGCGGCATCATCCGCGTGGACAGCCGGGCGAACCTGGCGGCGGAGGACTCCACCGAGCCGCTCACGACGCAGCCCTTCAAGATCAACTACGCTCGCGCGTCGGCGCTGCTCCCGTCCATCCAGCCCCTGCTCACGCCGCATCGCGGCGCGGCGGCGGCCGACACGACGACCAATTCGCTGATCATCACCGACCTGACGTCGCGGATGGCCTCGATCGGCCAGTTCATCGCGCGCTCGCTGGACGTCCGCACGCCGCAGGTGGCCATCCAGGCGAAGATCATCTTCGTGGACCGCACGAACCTGGAAGCGCTCGGCCTGCGCTACGATCTCGGCACGCAGCAGCAGTACTTCAACAGCCTCATCCCGAGGGACACGTCCGGGACGCGGACGCCGGTGCAGGCCGGGACGCAGCAGTCCCCCGTGAACGTCGTCTTCGGTGGGAGCGCCCTCGCCGGCGTCGCGAACGCCACCGCCGTCGTCGTCTCCCCGACCCTCGAGCTGATCTACACCACCGTCCTCGGCAACTACGCCCTCTCGACGTTCCTGCAGGCCGCGCAGCAGATGTCGCTCGCCGACGTGCAGGCGGAGCCGCAGGTCACGGTGGTGGACAACCAGAAGGCCACGATCTTCGTCGGCCAGCGGACGCCGATCCGCATCGCCGACCCGAGCTCTCCGGCGACCGGCCCCGCCCGCGTCACGGTGCAGCTCCTCCAGACGGGCATCAAGCTGGAGGCGACGCCGCACGTGGTGCTGGGCACGCGGGAGATCCTGATGGAGCTCCACGCCGAGCGCTCGTCGGTGGATCAGGCGCCGACCGCGGACGTGGGCGGCATCTTCGGCTCCCAGGAAGGCACGACGCAGATCCTCGTGCGCGACGGCGAGACCGCGGTCATCGGCGGGCTCACCGTGACGTCGGTGTCGGAAGGGCGGAACGGCATCCCGTACCTGATGGACCTGCCCTTCATCGGCCGGCTCTTCGGCGTGCGGACCCATCAGGAGCAGCGGCAGGACCTGCTGATCCTGGTGACGCCGCACATCGTGGACGACCTCGTCGGCCGCGAGGGACCGCGGCCGTAGAGCCGTAGTTTCGATTCGGGATTGCCGGGTGGGGCGCGGCGGCGTTGGGCCGCCGCCCTGTGACGGGTGTCACGGTGCCCTGCCGGTGCAGCCGCTTTCTTCGTGAGTGCCAGGGTCGCTGGCCCGCCGCTCCGGGTCCTGAGGGACCGGAGGAAGGCGGCGCGACCCCTCCATGCTGGCGAAGCCCCACTTGGCAACGACGTGGTGCCCCATGATCCGACGCGGCAGTGGCAGGTCCCCGATCCGATTCTTCGCGCGCGCGAGCGCCCTGGCCGGCACCATGTTCGTCGTGTCGGTCTGCAGCACCAGCGACAAGTTCGGCTCGCCCACCGGACCGAGCTCGGACACGACGCCGCCCACGGGCACCTTCACCAACCCGCCGACGGATTCGCAGGTCGTGGCGGGTACGACGCTGACGGTCCTGTTCCACGCATCGGACGATGCCGGCGTGGTCAGCATCACCTTCCGCGGCTACTCCGAGCGCGGCAGCGCTGCCGCTGGCACCGACACCACGGTGCAGCGGTTCCAGCTGCGGACGGTCTCGTTCCCGCTCCAGCCGACCGACACGAACCCGATCATCCGGCAGCTGCTCCCGGTGCTCACGGATTCGACACCTGAGCCGGTCTTCCTCGAGGCCCGCATCACCGACCTCGGCGGCAACGTGGCCGTGGTGACGCAGCGCATCCTGGTGGTTGCAGGCCCGTCGGTCCGGGCGACCACCCCGGCGAGCGGGGCCCGGCCGCCGATCGGCGTGCCGCTGCCCATCACCGTGGTGGGCTACAGCCCCGACAGCCTCACCTGGCTCGGCTACCAGTCCACCGGGGTCGTGCCCTTCACGGACTCGCTCGCCGTCGCCCCCGCGGCGACCGTCGCGACCAGGGTCCTCGCGCTGCTGACCACGCAGTTCACGCCCCTCGGCGCCGACACCATCGTGCCGTTCGGGCGCGACAAGGTGGGCCGGCGCATCCTCGGCTCGCCGGTGTTCATCGTCTTCGGCGATACCATCAAGCCCACGGTCACCATCGACACGCCCGCGGTCGCGGGGCTGCCCGTGGCCGTCGGCGACAGCGTCTTCGTCCAGGTCCACGTGACCGACAACCGTGGGGTCACGCGCCTGGTGATCACGGGGACGTCGCAGCGTGGCAGCGTGAGCCTGGGGACGGATTCCACCGTCATGCGGTACTTCCCCAAGACGGTGATCCTGCCCTCGTCCCGGGACACGGTGATCACCCGGTACCTCCGCGCCGTCTCGACCGACTCGCTCTCGGAGCTGGTGACCATCGCGGCCACCGCGACCGACTC
>JADGQW010000275.1 GCA_017881505.1 Gemmatimonadales bacterium | reverse complement strand
GATTCGCGGTTGACAGGCCTTCCGGACGGGTGCTAACATTGGGCTGCGAGAGTAGGGTCGGTAGACCGCCTTCCCGGGCGGCCATTGCTTTTGTGCACATGCCTGGAGCGTGGATGGCGAACCGCCGCTGGACGGTGATGGTCGTACCACACGGGGCAGGCAGCTCGAAGTCCGTCGCGGTCTCCGCGACGGTCGTCAAGCTGCTCGCCGGCGTGGCGACCGTCGCCGCCGCGTCGGTCCTCGCCGCCGTGATCACGGTCTTCACGCACACCGTGGACGCGACCAAGAACGCCCAGCTGGAACGGCAGAACCAGGTGCTGGCAGGCGAGATCGAGCGGCTCGGCGGAAGGGTCGAGAACCTCTCCGACACCCTCGCCCTGATCTCGCGCCGCGACGAGGAGATCCGGCTGGTGGCGGGCCTCGAGCCCCTCGATCCGGACGTCCGGCGGGCGGGCATCGGCGGCCCGGCGGGGAACTGGCCGGAGCGAGAGGACCTGCTGCGTGACGGAGGGGCCACCGGGCGGCAGGCCTTCTCGGTGCACGCCAACCTCGACGCGCTCATCCGCCGCGCCAACCTGATCGCGACGTCGTTCAAGCAGGCGGCCGACAGTCTCCAGTACCAGGTCCAGCGGTTGGCGGCGATGCCGTCCATCATGCCGACCACCGGCTTCCTGGCGAGCCGCTTCTCGTCCATCCGCTACCACCCCATCCTGCACGAGAACCGCCCCCACGAGGGGATCGACATCGCGGCGCCGTACGGCACCGAAGTGGTCGCCCCCGCGCAGGGTCACGTCGTGAAGGTGGGCTGGGAGAACGGCTACGGCCTCTCGGTCGTCCTCGACCACGGTTACGGCATCCAGACGCGCTACGCCCACCTCTCGCGTGCCGGCGTGACCGTCGGCCAGACGGTGAAGCGCGGCGACCGCCTCGCGTGGGTGGGGAGCACCGGCCTTTCCGTCGGGCCTCACCTCCACTACGAGGTGCTGGTCAACGGCCGGCCGACCGACCCGCTCCGCTACGTGCTGCCGAACGCGTTCGCAGACTGAACGCGGCCAGACGCCAAGACGCCAAGGGACGGAAGCGACAGGGGCCGGGATGATCTCCCGGCCCCTGTTTGCTGCCCACTCCCTGGGCGTCTTGGCGTCTGGCCCCTGGCAACTATCTCTTGGTCGTCCCCGGCGGTGTCGCGGGCGCGGCGGGGGCGGCCCCCGGCTGCGTGAAGTTCACCTTCGGCACCTCGGCCGCCGCCGCAGAGGTCAGTTCGAAGTACTCGCGCGGCCCCTTCCCGAGGACCTTCGCCGTCAGCATCTGCGGGAACTGGCGGATGTAGGCGTTGTACGTCTGCACCGCCCCGTTGTAGTCCCCCCGCGCGGTGGCGATGCGGTTCTCGGTGCCCTCCAACTGGTCCTGGAGCGAGCGGAAGTTCTCGTTCGACTTGAGCTGGGGGTAGTTCTCCTGGATCGCCAGGAGCCGCCCCAGGGCGCCGGTGAGGCCCTGGTTCGCCGCCGCCATATCCGGGAGGCTCCCCGACTGCACGGCGCCGCCGAGGCGCGCGCGGGCGTCCGCGACGGCCGTGAAGATGGTCGTCTCCTGCTGCGCGTAGCCCCGCACCGTCTCGACGAGGTTGGGCACCAGGTCGGCGCGGCGCTGCAGCTGCACCTTGATCTGCCCCGCGTAGCCGTTCACCTGCTCATCGAGCGTCTGGATGCGGTTGTAGCCGCACGCGGATAGCGCGAGCAGGGCGAGGGTCCAGGTCCACCGTCGCATCACACGTCCTCCTCAGACTCGGGTTTCGTCCACGAAGCGCGCAAGGCGCTCGATCGCATCCACGTAGCGCGCGGCGGCGGGGTCGAACGCCTCCAGGGTGCGCATCGCCTTCCCCTCGAGCCGCGCCACGACCCACTCGAACGCCGTGTCATCCAGTCCCGCCACCGTCGCCGCCGCCTTCACCAGCGCGGCGGGCTGGCTCGGCGGCGTCTGACCCGCGAGGCGCAGCGTCGCGCGCAGCAGCGTCAGGAAAGTGCTGGCGGAGGCGACGAGGAGGCGCCCCAGCGCCTTCCCGCTCGGGGCCGCCGAGGCGTACTCGGTCCGCAGGCGCAGCAGCTTGCCGCGGACCTCACGCTCGAGCTCCCGCCGCAGGTCGGCGCGGGTGGTGGTCAGCCCCGCGAAGACGTCGCGCCCGCGCACCAGCCGGTGCGCCTCCCGCATGTCCTCGATCTCGATCGGGAACACGTCGGCGGAGGCCTTCCACTCCGCCTCGCCGAACACCAGCGGCGCCGGCTCCCCCGACTTCGTCCAGTCCGCGAGGATCGCGGCCGCGGGCTTCAGCGCGTCCGCGGAGGCGTCCCGGAGGATGATGAGGACATTGAGGTCCGAGCGTCCCTTCACGTACGTCCCGCGCGCCGCCGACCCGTACAGGATCGCGGCGATGAGGTCCGCCCCGAGCGCGCTCTCGAGCCGCTCGGCGAACCGCTCCAGGTCCCGATCGTTCTTTCCCGCCATCAGAAGCCTCCCGAAGCGCCGCCGCCCATGGACCCGCCGCCGCCGCCGAACCCCCCGAATCCACCCCCGCCCCCGCCCCCGAACCCGCCGCCCCCCCAGCCGCCACGCCCCCGCCCGCCGCCGAACAGCGTCGCCCAGAAGAGCGCCTGCAGGAGCCCTCCGCCGCCCCGGCGCCGCCCGGCGCTCAGGAGGAT
>JADGQW010000274.1 GCA_017881505.1 Gemmatimonadales bacterium | reverse complement strand
CCACCGACAGGTCGCCGCGCAACGCTCAAGTTCTGCGACGTCTTGGACGTCAGCGGCGGCAAGATCACCTCGATGCACAGCTACTTCGACACGGCGTCACTTCTTACGCAACTGGGACTCATGTCGGCGCCGGCTGCAGCCCACAAGTAGCCCGTTGTTAATCCCGCACCTGCACCGTCCAGAAGCGCCGTTCGGCACGCCGCTTGCCTCTCACGTCGGCGTGGACATCGCCCGCCCCCAGAAGAAGTCGCCCCGGCGCTACCTGATCGCCGGGGGTGCCGTCGTGGTGCTCGCCGTCATCACGCTGCTCATCGGCCACCTCCAGCCCGCGGCGCCGACGGTGGAGCGCGGGTCGGTCTGGATCGACTCGGTGAAGCGCGGTCCGATGGTCCGCGAGGTGCGCGGCCCGGGGCGGCTGGTGCCGGAACAGATCCGCTGGATCAGCGCGGTGACGGGGGGGCGGGTGGACCGCGTCAACGTCCGGCCCGGTGCGGTGGTCCAAGCGGGATCGGTGCTCCTCGAGATGAGCAATCCCGACGTGCAGCTCGAAGCGCTGACGGCGGAGCAGCAGGTGGGGGCGGCGCAGGCGCAGCTGGTGAGCCTGCGGACGTCGCTCGAGACGGGGCGGCTCAACCAGGCGGGGGTGTTGGCGCAGGCGCGGACGGCGCAGCGGGACGCGCAGCGCGCGGTGGCCTCGGCGGAGTCCCTCGCCACGCGGAACCTGATCGCGGCGAACGAATTGGCGCACGCGCGCGACGCGCTCGAGGAGATGACAGGGCGGCTGCACATCGAGGAGCAGCGGCTCCAGCTCTTCACCAGCACCGTGGACAGCCAGGTGGCGCTCCAGCGGGACCAGGTGAGCCGGCTGCGGGCGATCGCCGAGTATCAAAAGGCGCGGGTCGCCTCGATGCGGGTCACGGCGGGCACGGACGGGGTGGTGCAGGAGCTCTCCCTCGAGCCGGGGCAGTGGGTGATGTCGGGGGCGACGCTGGCGCGAGTGGTCCAGCCGGGGCGGCTCAAGGCGGTGCTGCAGGTCCCCGAGACGCAGGCGCGCGACGTGGCGATCGGCCAGCAGGCGGACGTGGACACGCGCATCGGGCACGTGAAGGGGCGCGTGATCCGCATGGACCTGGCCTCGGCGAACGGGACGGTGAACGTGGACGTGGGACTCGACGGGGCGCTGCCGCAGGGGGCGCGGCCCGATCTCACCGTCGAGGGGACGATCGAGATCGACCGTCTTGCGAGCGTCCTCTTTGTCGGGCCGCCGGCGCTCGCGCAGGCCAACTCGCCGACGTCGCTCTTCCGGCTGGAGCCGGGGAGGCGCTACGCGTCGCGGGTGCCGGTGCGCATCGGCCGCACGTCGGTGAACGCCGTCGAGGTGGTGGACGGGCTCAAGGAGGGGGACCTGGTGATCCTCTCCGACATGAGCCGGTGGGACAATGTGGATCGCGTGAGAGTGAAGTAGGCGGGCGCACAGGCGCACAGACGCACCGACTCAACGGAGGCGCACGATGGCGGGGAACGGCGAGACGCTGATCCGGCTGCAGGGCATCCGCAAGGTCTTCTTCACCGACGAGGTGGAGACCCACGCGCTCGAGGACGTGCACCTCGACATCGGCCAGGGCGAGTACGTCTCGGTGGCCGGCCCGTCGGGCTGCGGCAAGACGACGCTCCTCTCGATCCTCGGGCTCCTCGACGCCCCCACCGAGGGGAGCTACGTCCTCGCCGGCGAGGCGGTGGCCTCGCTCTCCGCCGCCGACCGGGCGCGGATCCGGAACCGTCAGATCGGCTTCATCTTCCAGGCGTTCAACCTCATCGGCGACCTCACCGTCTACGAGAACGTCGAGCTGCCCCTCAGCTACCGCGGCCTGACGGCGGCGGACCGGAAGAAGCGCGTCGAGGCGGCGCTCGAGCGGGTGGGGATGGCGCACCGCACGCGCCACTATCCCTCGCAGCTCTCCGGCGGCCAGCAGCAGCGCGTGGCGGTGGCGCGCGCCGTGGCGGGCGATCCGGCGATCCTCCTCGCCGACGAGCCCACGGGGAACCTGGACTCGAAGAACGGCGAGTCGGTGATGGACCTCCTCCGCGAGCTGCACGGGCAGGGGAGCACCATCTGCACCGTGACGCACGACCCGCGCTACGCCGCGCACGCGGACCGCACCGTGCACCTCTTCGACGGGCGGATCGTGGACGAGCGGACGGCGCAGGAGTCGGCGTGATGGAGTCCTTCCTCCAGGACGTCCGCTACGGGCTGCGCGGGCTCCGCCGGAGCCCCGGCCTCGCCGCCATCGCGGTGCTCTCGCTGGGGCTGGGCATCGGCGCGATCACCACGGCGTACACCTGGGTGGACCGCTTCATCCTGCGGCCCCTGCCGCTGGTGGAGGGCGTGGACCGGCTGGTGGTGGTCAACACCCGTGCCCCCGGGGGCGACGACTGGTCGGTCTCGGTGCCCGAATTCCGCGATTGGCGGGAGCAGGCCCGTTCGGCGGACCTCGCCGCCAGCACGTTCGCGCAGGTGGGGCTGCGCCGGGGCGAGGGGACGGAGCGCGCCTGGGGCGAGGCGGTGTCGTCCAACCTCGCGGGCGTGCTGGGCGTGGCGCCCGCGCTGGGCCGGTGGATCACCCTCGACGAAGAGCGGAGCCAGGCCCCGGTGGTGGTGCTCGATCACGGCTTCTGGGTCCGGAAGTTCGACGGCGACTC
>JADGQW010000113.1 GCA_017881505.1 Gemmatimonadales bacterium | reverse complement strand
CTCTCGGTGGAGCCGCGGTTCAGCATGATCCTGCTGGCGGACGGCGGGACGCAGTACGCGATCGACCCCGGCGTGAACCTGCTCTACCGGCTGGGCGGGACGTCGGTGAACCACAACCACTACGCCACCTTCGGCGCGGACATCGAGTTCCGGAAGGCGGGCACGTCGGGCGCGATCTTCGCGCTCAACGGCGGCCTGGGGATGCGCCACCCCTGGGGAGCGGGGGCGTTCCGAACCGAGTTCTTCCTCCGCTACGCCTTCGAGGACACCGCGCTCGGTGCGCCGAACACGCTGACCCTCGGCGTCCGGGCGGGCCTGTCGCTGTGGCATTGAGGATGCGCGCGGCCGCGTGAGCCGCGTCACGGCCTGCTTCCGCGTGGCCCGTCCAGCTTCCGGGGGACGGGCCACATGCATTTTCCGGCGGCCGGGCGCTATCTTTCCGCGCGTACCGGCGCCTCCTGGGCGCCCGCCACCTCACAGGGAGGGACGTCATGAAGCTCTCGAAGGTCTTCGCGGCTGCCGTGGTGCTTTCGCTCGCTGGGGCGGCTGCCCGGGCGCAGATTCCCGGCCTGCCGTTCTATCCGACGCCGACCGGGATGGGCATCCTGGCCTCGGCGGACTACGCGGTCCCCGGCAGTAACCAGACGATGCTGGCGCTCCGCGCCGGGATCGGCTTCGGGCCGTTCGGGGTCACGGCAGCCGTGGGCCAGTACAAGGCCACGGGCTTCTCTCGGGAGATCGCCTACGGCGCATCCGCCGCGATGAAGCTGTTCGGCGGCGGGCTGCTGCCGGTGACGATCTCGGCGCAGGGCGGCTTCGGGCAGCTGAAGTTCGTTGCGCCGGGCATCAACTACACCTCCACGTACGTGCCGGTCGGCGCGGCGGTCCGGGCGAACCTGCCCCTGTTCCCGCTCAAGCCATTCGCGGTCGGCTACTACGTGTTGGGCAGCAACGTGAAGAAGGAGTTCCGCATGACGGTCGGCGCGGACTTCAACCTGCTGCTCGGGCTCGGCGTCCACGCCGCCTACGACATGGGCAGCCAGAACACCTGGGGCGTCGGGGCGCACTTCAACTTCCGCATGCCCGTCATGTGATTCGCTGCGACGGGGCGGGCCGGTCCGGCCCGCCCCGCCGCGTCTTCCACCCTGTCCACGCCGCATCCATGACCGTACTCCGCTCCGGCGCCTTCCGCCGCGCGCTGCTCTGCGTGGGACTCCCCGCCGCGCTCGGCGCGTGCGCGCTGACCTTCGACACCCGGTCGCTGGGGGTGCCGGTCACGATGGCCTCGCCGGTCGCGGCGCCGGCGGTCGGCGACACCTTCACCGTCCGCCAGACCGCGGTGCACCTCTTCTGGGGCGCCTACCAGGTGCGCGCGGTCAACCTCCAGAGCGCGCTCGCCAACCAGCTGGGCGAGGGGCACGGGATCGCCAATCTGCGGATCCGCACCCGCAAGTCGCTCGGCGACCTCATCCTGACCATACTCACGGCCGGCCTCGTCTCGCCGACGTCCGTCACCTTCGACGGGGTCATCACTCGCGCACCCCGGTAGCCCCCGGCCGGGCCCGGGGCCCGGACGGTGACCTGCGTCGCAAACCCGCCGTATCCCCGCTCCCCAAACGCGCCCCGGGTGACCCGTGTCACCGTGCGCGCCGCGCGGTCCCCTGCTATTATCGGGCGTCCCCAGGGACCCGGGCGACTGGCCCAGGCCCCGATCGCAGGGTGGGGTCCAACGTTCACTGGAGGCTCGGTATGATTGGAAGGATGCGTGTGGGTGTCGCACTGGTGACCGGCCTGCTCGGCGTCGCGGCGGCGGCCTCGGCGCAGATCCCCGGGATGCCGTTGTTCACGAACCCGCGCTACGGCACCGGCCTGCGCGTGCACGCGGACTTCGGTCGGCCCACCAAGACGACCACCGGCGTTGGCGATCTGACGGTTATCCAGGCAGGCCTGAGCTTCGCCTTGGGGCCCATCGGGATCGACGCCTCCGTCGGGATGCCCAAGACCCAGCTCAGCAGCGCGCAGGGTTGCATCAAGACTCCCACCGTCAGTTGCAGCAGCCAGAAGTACTCGGCGGCGGCGCTGGCCCAGCTCCGCCTGATGGGTGGGGGCCTCAATCCCATTTCCCTCTCGGTGTTCGGTGGCGCGTCGATGGACATCACCGGCTACGACGCGGCCGCGTACAACTTCGGCGTGGGATCGCTCCCGCATGAGCTGAACATCCCGGTGGGAGCCGCGATCGGAGTGCACACGCCGTTCGGCCTCAACATCTGGGGCGCGCCGCGGCTCAATCTGACGCGCTGGGTCAAGTGTGGGGGGCCGTGCCCTAGCGGTGAGCAGAAGTTCCGCTGGGCCGTGGGCGCGGATCTTCCTATCCTGGGGATCCTCTCGATCCGCGGGGCGTTCGACAGCGGCAAGGTGGGTACCGAGACCGTCAGCTTCTGGGGCGTCGGCGCGTCCATCGGCTTCGGTGGGATGCGCTAGGCCGAACGACTAGACCGAGGGGTGCGCCAGGAGCTCGAGGAGCAGACTGACCGAGCGTTCCGCCGCCCCCTGACCGCGATCCACCACTGCCCGTGCCGCCGCTCCCGCGATGGCACGGGCAGCGTCGTCGGTAAGCCAGGCATGGAGGAGGGACTCCAGCCCCGGCGCGTCGGCGGCGCTCGCGCCCCCGCCGGCGTCGAGGAGGAGGCGGGCGTCGCGGCTCATCCGCCACCGCGGGCCGAAGAGGACGCCCACGCCGAGCGCCGCGGGCTCAATCACGGAATGCAGCCCGTGGCGATGGAATCCACCCCCCACGTAGGCCAGCGCCGCGGCGGCGTAGAGGTCCGCCAGCACCCCCACCCGGTCCACCACGCAGACCTCCCAGCGGGGCGGAGCGCCCCCTCCGCGCGCGCGTTCCTCTAATACGGATAGCGTCGTCAGCTCCACCCCGGCGCCGAAGGCCGCGGTGATGGCCGCGGTCAGGGTCCGCAAGTGCGGGGGCGTGGGCTCGTGGGGCGCCGCCACGAGGCGGAACGGGATGCCCGCCCGGCGCAGCGCGCCGAGGGCGGGAAGGAGCCGTGCGTCGTCGGAGGGCCAGGTCGAGCCAGCCACCACGACCGGCGCGGTGCCGGCTCCGCCGAGGAGCGCGGCGAGATGCGGTGCGCGCCGGTCGAGGGCGTCGGCCCGCTCGCGCGCGGCGTCGTGGCGGGTATCGCCGGTGACGACGACGCGGCCCGGCGGGACGCCGAGGGCCACGAAGCGCTCCGCGTCACCCTGGTCGATCGCGCCCACGAGGTCCAGCTCGGCGTAGGCGGGCCCGAGGAGCGCGCGGGCCACCGCGCCGAGCCGGGAGGATGCGGCGGCGAGGTTGGCGGAGACGAGGGCGGTCGGGATGCCGCGAAGGGCGGCCTGATGGGCCAGCTCCGGCCACACGTCCGTCGCCGCGAAGCAGAGCAGGTCGGGCCGTGCCGCCGCGAGGGCGCGGCCGGTCTCCGCCACCGTGTCGAAAGGCACGTAGCCGGCGAAATCCGCCGGAAGCGCGGCCGCGAGCCGCTCCGCGGAGGGCGAGCTGTGCGTAAAGAGGAATTGCCACCGCGGCCGCGCGGCCCGCAGCAGGCGCAGCACCGCTTCGGCCTGGCGGCCCTCGCCGACCGAGGCGGCGTGGAGCCAGACCAGCGGGCGGGCGGGGTCGCGGTGCGCGGCGGCCCACCCCACGATGGCGTTGGCGGCGCCGAGGCGCCCGGCGACCGATCGCGCGAACTTCCCGCCGCCGGAGGCCGCGAAAGGAGCGAAGGGGCGGGCGAGGGCCCAGGCGGCGCGGTACCACGGAGGGGTCATCGCGGGCGCAATGTGCCTGCCTGCCGGCGGAGGGTCAATGCCAGCTTCCAGGAGCCAGACGCCAAGGAGCCAGGCGCCAAGACGCCAAGGGGCGCTTGCCGCCGCTGCCGCGAACGGCTAGCGTGCCCGGCATGACCGCCCGCGAGTACCTCCACCGCTCCCACGCGCCCCGTTACAGCCTCGTCTTCGCGCTCCCGCTGCTGCTGCTCTACGAGGGCTTCTCGGCCGCCATGACCGGCTCGGGGAGCGAAGGGATCCGCAACGGCGCCGACGTCCTCCTCAAGACGCTCTTCCTCTCGCTCGGGGGGCGGGAGGGGCTGTACGTCTTCGGCGCCGCGCTCCTCGGCGGCGGTGCCTGGCTGGTCTGGCGCGACCGCCGCGCCGCGAAGGAGCCGTGGGAGGGGGGGGTCCTCGCCTGGATGCTGCTGGAGAGCGCGGCGTACGCGGCGGTGTTCGGCGTGGTGGTGGGGTGGCTCACCTCGCTGCTCCTGCGCGGGCCGCGCGGCCTCTCGATGGGCGGCGCCGCCGCGCTCGACCTGCAGACGCAGCTCGTGATCTCCCTCGGCGCCGGTCTCTACGAGGAGCTGGTCTTCCGGGTGCTGCTGGTGGGACTGCTCGTGCGGCTGTTCTCGCTCCTCCTGCCCGGCGGGCGGGGCGTCGCGACGACCCTCGCGGTCGCCGCGGGCGCGCTCGTCTTCTCCGCCTTCCACTACGTCGGGCCGCTGGGGGACACGTTCGCCGTGCCGAGCTTCACCTTCCGGGCCATCGCCGGCGTGGCGTTCAGCGTGCTCTACGTGCTGCGCGGGTTCGGGATCACGGCGTGGACCCACGCGTTGTACGATCTGGGGCTGTCGCTCTTGATGGCGGGCTCGTAGCGCGGTCTGCAGGTCCTGGCGTCTGGTCCCTGGCTCCTATCTCTCCATGTTCGTCCACACCGCGATGACGCCGCAGCGCAGGTTGGAGCGCTGGAACTCCGGAGGCACCTCGAAGATGCTCCGGTACACCTCGACGCCGCGGATGCGCTGGATCGGGAAGTCGGGTCCGATCGCGTTCGAGGCGGGGAAGCCGTCGAGGAACCACTCCGGCGTGCAGTTCTTCCCGCTCGCCATCATCTGGACCTGGCACGTGGAGCTCCCACCCCGACAGGTGGTGAATACGCCGGGCACCACGACGAGGAGGTCCCGGATGATGTTGGCCTGCCGCTCGTCGATCATCTCCTTGGTGATGAAGTAGCCGATGCCGCGGGTCCGCCGCAGCTCGAACGAGTTGAGCGAGCGCCAGTCGGTCGTGGGCGTGGTGGCGACGACGACGGTGTCGAGGCCGATGGCCTGCGGATCGAGCTCGAGCACCCGCTCGATCTGGGTACCGGCGGGGAGGGTGATCTCGAAGGACGCCATCCGGAACCCGACGGCGCGCGCCTGGAAAGAGATGGGCGTGCCGCTCGGGAGGCCGCGCATCGCGATGGTGCCGGCGGAGTCGGTGAAGGCGGCGACGCGAGTCCCGACGAGCTGCACGCGCACCCCGGCGATCGGCTCGCGAGTCGCCTTGTTCACGATGCGGCAGATGAGGTCGCCACCCCGCGCCCGCTGGGCGTGCGCCCTCGTGGCCCAAGGGGGGCCGAGGACGAGGGCGGCGAGGGCCGCGAGCGTGGCGAGGGCGCCGGGCGCCGCCCGGAGGCGCCGCGCCAACGCCATCGTGAACGTGGGGACCGGCATGGCCCTACTCTACCGCAAGGCACGGCCGTGCGAAAGGCGGGACCGCGTCGGGGAGGCCGGCCCGCGCGATCGCCACAGGCGCTTCGGCGCGCGCGGGCTGCGCCGTGGACGCCTGAGAGCGGTTCTCATCCATACCAGTAGGGACAGGGCTCGGCATGCGGGCTTGGAATAGAGGGGTCGAACGAATCTTGACAATTCTGCTGCCGAGTCATAATTAGGCACCAACGGGTGCTCCGGTCTGCGACCGGTTCCGCCCGAGTGCTGCACCTTTCCGTTGGACTGAGCTGACAACATCGAAGTCACTGCGCGCGACCGGGCGGGCCCATCCCGCCGGTGGCGTGTCCCCTCCGCGAACGATCGCGGGCGGGTTGTGGCTTTACAGGGTGTTTGGCAGGACCCGCAGGACACCGTGGTGTCGCGCTTCCCCGGCGCGGCATCGGCGGCGCATCCTGTGGCGACCTTTCCTCTTTTGCAGGGGGAGCTCGATGAATCGTTCAACGTTCAGGACCCTGCGGATCGTCGCGGTGTTCCTGGCCTTGCTTGTCGGTTCGGCAGGCGTGGCCTGGGCGCAGAACGCGGTGCTCCGTGGGACGGTGCGCTCCGACATCGGCGAACTCGTCGAAGGCGCCAGCGTGATCATCCCCGAGATGAGCATCCAGACGGCCACGGCGTCGAACGGGCAGTACATGATCAACATCGCCGCGGCCCGGGTGCACAATCAGGTGGTGACGCTGCGCTTCCGGATGATCGGGTTCCGGCCCCACACGCAGACCATCACCATCAGGGCGGGTGAGCAGGTCTTCGACGTGGCGCTGGCGACCGACGTCAACCGGCTGGAGGACGTGGTGATCACGGGCGTGATGGAAGGGACGCCCCAGACCTCCACGACCTTCTCGATCGGCCGCGTGAACGTGGCCGACCTGCCGGTGCCCGCGGTGAACCCCCTCTCGCAGCTGGCCGGCCAGGTGCCGGGCGTGAGCGTCACGTCCGCCAGCGGTCGTCCGGGCACCTCGCCCGACGTGATGCTGCGCGGCCCGACGTCGATCAACGCCGACGGCCGCGGCCAGAACCCGCTGTACATCATCGACGGCATCATCCTGCAGGGTGGCCTCCCGAGCATCAACCCGCAGGACATCGAGAACATCGAGGTGGTGAAGGGCGCGGCCGGCGCGTCGCTGTACGGGGCGCGGGCGGCGAACGGCGTCATCAACATCACCACCAAGTCGGGCCGGACGTCGGCGGAGGGGATGACCTTCCGCTTCCGGTCCGAGGCCGGCATGAGCGACATCGAGAAGGAGTTCGCGCTGGCGCGCCAGAACGCGCTCATGATGGACGCGCAGGGGCAGCGGTTCTGCATCGCGGACAACACCCAACCGATCTGCGCCCGCTCCCTCGACTGGACGACCGAGACGAATCGGGTCAACAACGCGCCGGGCGACTATGCCCTGGTGCCGACGACCCTGACCTTCGACCCCGGCTCCGGCGCCTCCGGCAACCCGCTGCGGCAGAACTTCCTGTCGCACTACTGGCCGGTACCGACCTACGACAACGTCCGGCAGATCACGACCAATTCCCCGTTCGTCAACACGAACGTGGACGTGACGGGCCGGATGGGCGGCACGCAGTACTTCGCCAGCGTGTCGCAGCTCCGGCAGCAGGGCTCGGTCCGCTACCTGGACGGCTTCACGCGCTACACCTCGCGCCTGAACGTCAACCAGAGCATCGGGAACAACCTCTCGCTGGCGTTCACCTCGTTCTACAGCCGCAACAACTCCGACGGCGGGAACCAGGACGGCGGCGGGAACCTGTTCTTCCGCCTGACGCGGCAGCCGGCGTCGGCGAACCTCCTGGCGCGGGACACGCTGGGCCGGCTCTACGCCCGGTCGCAGATCCTGAACCAGGGCGACCAGAACAACAACCCGTTGATGTACACGACGGGCAACGGGGTGAATGACATGGTGACGACCGACCGGTTCATCGGCGGCGGCACCATGCGGTGGGCGCCCTTCAGCTGGATGGACTTCGAGGGGAACTTCTCCTACGACCGGAGCGCCAACCGCTGGAACTACTACATCCCGAAGGGCTTCCGCACCCAGGGCTCGGCGTGGACCGACTACAACGGCTTCGTCGAGTACGAGAACTGGGGCACCGAGGCGTACAACGCCAGCCTGAACCTGGCGCTGCGCCACAACTTCGGTACGGACCTGCAGACGAAGTTCAGCTTCCGCTACCTCTTCGACCGGCAGGACCAATACGACCGGACCGAGTGGGGGAGCGCGCTCAAGGTGGTGGGGATCGACGCCGCCATCAACGCGACGACCGCCCAGAACATCCGTTCGAGCCAGCAGTCGACTCGGCAGATCGGGCTGTTCGCGGGGACGAACCTCTCCTACAAGGACAAGTACATCGCGGACCTCCTGATCCGCGAGGACGGGTCGTCGCTCTTCGGCGCGAACAACCGCTGGGCGACCTTCGGCCGCGTGTCGCTGGCGTGGCGCCTGGCGCAGGAAGGCTTCTGGCCGTGGCGTGACGCGATCAACGAGTTCAAGCTGCGCGCCTCCTACGGCACCGCCGGCGGCCGGCCGAACTTCACGGCCCAGTACGAGACCTACACGATCGCCGCGGGCGGCATCCTCAGCCCCGGCCAGATCGGCAACGCGAACCTGAAGCCCGAAGTGAACGTCGAGCACGAGTACGGCGCGGACATGGAGCTCTTCCGCCGCGTGGGCGTGAACCTCACGTACTCCCAGTCCGAGACCCGGAACCAGATCCTTCCGGTCCCGGCGCCCGCCGTGACGGGCTTCGGCACGCAGTGGCAGAACGCCGGCACCCTCTCCAACAAGTCGTGGGAGCTGTCGGTGAACGTGCCGGTCGTCCGCACCCGCGACCTCTCGTGGTCGTGGCGCTTCAACTACGACCGCACGCGGACCGTGATCACCAAGCTCGACGTGCCGCCCTTCAACTTCGGCGCGACGAGCGTGCAGAACGGTGGCGCGATCATGCTGGCGAAGGAGGGGGAGCGCTACGGGACCATCTACGGCTCCTACGTGCTGCGCGGCGCGGGCGACTGCGCCAAGCTGCCCGGCACCTTCGCGGCCGACTGCGGCACGCCGAACTCCTCCTTCCAGGTGAACAGCGACGGCTACCTGGTGTGGGTCGGCAAGGACGCGGCGGGGAACGCGTACACCCCCGGCGACGGCCTGACCAAGAACCTGTGGATGACCCGGCTGCTGGGCACGAACGCCCCCTGGGGCGTGGCGCTCAACTGGGGCATGCTGATCTCCTACCGTGACAGCACCGGCGCCCGGCGGCAGGTGCCGCTCGGGACGGCGCTGCCGAACTACCGGTTCTCGATCTCGCAGAACTTCCAGTTCCGCCGGTTGACGGTGTACGGCCTCCTCGAGGCGGTGATCGGCCGCAGCGTGTGGAACCAGGGCCGGCACTGGTCGTACATCGACTTCATCAACCGGGACGAAGAGCAGCGCGGGGTAGATCCCACGCTGGCCAAGCCGATCGGGTACTACTACCGCTCGGCGCTGCCGGAGTCGGGCGCGGGGCTGGGCGGGCTCTACCAGACGCTCAACCCGTACAACGGCACGGTCGAGGACGCGAGCTTCGCGAAGCTGCGTGAGCTGTCGGTCACCTACCACGTCGGCCGGGTCGGCGGCGTCGGGAACTGGGACGTCAGCCTCATCGGCCGCAACGTGTTTACGATCACGAAGTACACGGGGTTCGACCCCGAGGTCGGGATC
>JADGQW010000112.1 GCA_017881505.1 Gemmatimonadales bacterium | reverse complement strand
GGGGTGCCACCCGCCGCACGCCCCGCTCCTGGAGCAGCGCCACCGCCGCCATGACGGTGGTGACGATCTCCTCCGGCCGCACCGCGAAGCCGTAGCCCGTGAGGCGCTCGGCGAGGAGCCGCCGCGAGCGGCGCGTGGTGTTGGTGACGAAGCGCAGGGGTACGCCGCGGCGCCGCAGGTCGGCGATCGCCGCCACGGCGCCGGGCACCGCGCCGGCCTCGCCGTAGCAGGTGCCGTCGAGGTCGAGAAGGAATGCGCGCATGCTTGACACGCCGGAACGACCGCCTTCCACGGAGAGAGATTCCTGCCCGCCGCCGGAATGGAACATCGCCCCAGCGCGCAGGTCCGTCGAGCCCGAACGCGACGCGGCCCGGGAACGTCCCCGGGCCGCGCACCCCAACACCCATCCCATTTCACTCATTACTCATCACCCATCACTCATATTGTCAGTACAACCCCAGATACTTCTCGATCTCCCACTCGCTCACCCGCGAGATGTACTCCGCCCACTCGGAGCGCTTGGCCTCGACGAAGCGGCCGGCGATGTGCTCGCCGAGGGCCATCATGACGACGTCGTCCTTCTCGAGCACGTCGAGCGCCTCGTGCAGGTCGCGCGGCAGGTCGTCGATCTTGTGGTGGCGCCGCTCGCGCACGGTCATCGTGAAGATGTTCTTGTTGACCGGATCGGGGGGCGTGAGCTTGTGCTCGACGCCGTCGAGACCCGCGGCGAGCTGCACCGCGAGCGCGAGGTAGGGGTTCGAGGCCGGGTCGGGCATCCGCAGCTCGCAGCGCGTGCCGGAGCCGCGGCGGTCGGGGATGCGGATCATCGGCGAGCGGTTGCGCATCGACCAGGCGACGTTCACCGGCGCCTCGTACCCCGGCACCAGCCGCTTGAAGCTGTTTACCAGCGGGTTCGTGACCGCGCAGAAGCCACGCGCGTGCCGGATGAGGCCGGCGATGTAGGCCAGCGCCGTCTTGGAGAGCTGCCAGTCCGTCTTCGGGTCGAAGAAGGCGTTCTTCCCGTCCTTGAAGAGCGACTGGTGGGTGTGCATCCCCGAGCCGTTCTGGCCGAAGATCGGCTTGGGCATGAAGCTCGCCGCCAGGTCGTAGCGCTCCGCCGCGCTCCGCACCACCAGCTTGAAGGTCACCAGGTCGTCGGCGGTCGCGAGGGCGTCGGCGTACTTGAAGTCGATCTCGTGCTGGCCGGGGGCGACCTCGTGGTGCGCCGCCTCCACCTCGAAGCCCATCTCCTCCAGGTCGGCGACGATCAGGCGCCGCGCGCGCTCGCCGCGGTCCACCGGGCCGACGTCGAAGTAGCCGGCGGTGTCGTGGACCAGCGTGGTCGGCTTCCCCTCGGCGTCCTTGTAGAAGAGGAAGAACTCCGCCTCGCACCCCGCCATCATCTCGAAGCCGAGCTTCTTCGCCTTGGCGATCTGCCGCGTCAGCGCCGAGCGCGGGCAGCCGGCGAAGGGCGACCCATCGGGGTTCTGGATGTCGCAGATGAGCCGGGCGACGAGGCCGTCCTCCGCGCCCCACGGGAAGACGCGGAAGGTGTCGAGGTCGGGCGCGAGGAGCATGTCCGACTCCTCGATCCGCACGAACCCCTCGATGGAGGAGCCGTCGAACATGATCTGCCCGTCCAGCGCCTTCTCGAACTGGCTCCGCGGCACCTCGACGTTCTTGTTGACCCCCAGGATGTCGGTGAACTGGAGGCGCAGGAACCGCACGTCCAGCTTGTCGCACATCTTGAGGATGTCGCGCTTGCCGAGGCCGTGCGCGTGCATCATCTCGCGGTACTGCGGGTCGTTCATCATGGGGAGCGTGCGGCGGTCGGGGTAGCCGTGCGGCGACGGCGCCGCCACCCGCGCGGCACCGTTGCCGGCCGGGGGCTTCGTGAGCGTGCCTGAAGACATGGGAGCGGGTCCGGTTGGGGTTGCGAGAACGTATCGGCGCTATTGCTCGATGTCAAGCGGTTCTGTAACGCCACGCACGATCAGAGACGTTCGGACTGTCGAATACCCGATATCAGTGCAAAATGTTCGTGATTTCTACGACAAACTGCAGCGCGGCGTCAGGGGGCCAGGGACTCAAGGAGAGCCCACAGCTCCACGGAGGAGAAGTCGGCAAAGCGCTCCGTCACCTCGCGCTCAGTGTGTTCGAGGAAGATCCAGGCGCTGGCCCGGTGGCGCTCGGCCTGGACGAACTGGAGGCGCCCGCGCACGGCGCCCCCCTCCGGGGCGACGGCCGTCTCGAGATACACCTCCCAGAGCGCAGGGCCCCGCGCCAGCTCGCCCATGAGCTTGGCCCCGGGGACCCCGGGGCCGTGGGCTGTGGTCTCAGCCATCCGCCGGCTCGGCCTCGGCGCCGGAGCTGCGCTCCTTCGCCTCGACGAAGCCGCGGAGGCTCGCCCCGATGACCTCGTCGAGGTACTGGTCGATCGCCAGCATCACTTCGAATGTCTCGCCGCGGTGCCAGTCCAGCTCGCTCCGCAGGAACCGCCAGACCGCCTGGCGCAGGTGGCGGAACTCGCGGTACAGGTCGGCGGCGTCGTAACGGGCGAGGCCACGCAGCTTCCCGAAGCGCAGGCCCCGCCGTCGCCGCGCGAGGGACGCCTCGGAGGTCGCGCCCTCGTCGGGGTCCTGCAGGGAGTGCGCGATGTCGGCGAGGAGGGCCGGAACCTGATTGGTGAGGAGGAGGTCGGGGAGGCCCTCGTCCCCCTCGATGGCGTCGTCCGCGCGCACCGCGTCGCGCCAGCTCCGGGCGATCTCGTTGGCGTGGGAGGCGATCGCCTCGCCCGCCTGCCGATGGGCCTGGGATACGAGGGACATGATGGGGTAAACCTAGGACGGCCTCCGGGAGGCCGCCAGCACCGCCGTCACACTCCGGCGCGGAGGCGTGCCCCCGGCATCAGAGGCGCCGCGTCGGGGCAGTAGACCGCGGGAGCCGGGGTTTCTAGCTTTCGCCGATGGCCAATCCCGCGACCCAGACATGTCCGGCTTGTGGCGCCGAGTCCACAGGCAAGTTCTGCAGTACGTGCGGCGCCCCGCTCGGTGGGGCGGCGTGCGGGAAGTGCGGCGCGAAGCTCAGCGCCCGCGCCAAGTTCTGCCCCGCGTGCGGCGCTCTCGCCGGCCGCGCCGCCGCCGCGCCCCGGCCCCTGATCGCCCCCAACCAGCGGGCGGCGTGGATCGTGGCGGGGGTGTGCGTCGTGGCGCTGCTGATCACGATCGTCGTGTTGGTGGCGCGCAGGCCACCTGCGGCGCAGGGCGAGGCGGGCGCCACGCCCTCCGGTGCCGGCGCCCCCGCGACCACCGACCTCAGCCAGATGTCGCCGGTGGAGCAGGCCACCCGCCTCTTCGACCGCACGATGCGCGCCGAGGAGTCGGGCGACACCGCGCAGGTCAACTTCTTCGCGCCGATGGCCGTCCAGGCATACCAAGTGCTCGGCGGGGAGCTCGACCCCGACATGCGCCTCCACGTCGGCCTGCTGCAGCTGGCCGCCAAGAACCCGGCGGGCGCGCGCGCGGAGGCCGACACCCTCCTCAAGGCCTCGCGCACCCACCTCTATGGCCTGCTCCTCAAGGCCCGCGCCGCCGAAGCGATGGGGGACGCGGCCACGGCCCGCAGCTCGATGCAGGCGTTCGTGGCCAACTACGACGCAGAACGGGCGAAGAAACTCCCCGAGTACGCCGAGCACAACCAGCTCCTCATCGAGACGAGGGACCAGGCCACCCGGGGCGCGGGCGCCGCCGCCAAGCGCTGACCGTGCCCACCATCCACCTCGCCCACAGCCCGGACTCCGACGACGCCTTCATGTTCTGGGCGCTCGCCGCGGGGAAGGTGGACACCGGCGACCGCGTGTACCACCACGAACTGGCCGACATCGAGACGCTGAACCGGCGCGCCCTCGCCGCCGAGCTCGAGGTCACGGCCGTCTCGTTCCACGCCTACGCCTACCTCGCCGACCGCTACGCCCTCCTGCCGCACGGCGCCTCGATCGGCGACGGCTACGGCCCCCGGCTCGTCTCGCGCCGGCCCGCTCCCGCCGATCCCGCCGCCGCCCTGTGCGACGTCCTCGTCGCCATCCCCGGGGAGCGCACCACCGCGCACCTCGCGCTCCGCCTCTTCCAGCCGGCGGTGCGCACGGTGATCGTCCCCTTCGACCGCATCGAGGACGCCGTCCTGGAGGGGAAGGCCGACGTCGGCCTCCTGATCCACGAGGGGCAACTCACCTTCGGCGACCGTGGGCTCCACCTCTGGGAGGACCTCGGCGCGTGGTGGGGCCGCACCACCGGGCTCCCCCTCCCCCTCGGCGGGAACGTGATCCGCAAGGACCTCGGGCCGGAATTGCTGCGGCTCGTCTCGCGCGACCTCCGTGCGTCCATCGTCTACGGGCTCGCCCACCGGGCCGAGGCGCTCGCGCACGCCGGGCAGTACGCCCGCGGGATGGACGCCGCCCGGACCGACACCTTCGTCGGGATGTACGTGAACGACTTCACGGTGGACTACGGCACGCGCGGCCGGGCCGCGGTGGAGCGGCTCCTCGACGCGGGGTACCGCGCCGGGCTCCTCCCGGCCCCCGTGCCCGTGGAGTTCATCGAGGAATAGGGTCGCACCCGGCCTCCCGGACGCACGCCGCCCTCCGGATCCCGCGGGACCCGGAGGGCGATGTGCGCCGGGCGCCGACGTCTGAGGCCTAGTCGGCCGGGATCCCTTCCGGCATCGGGGCCGGAACGACTTCCTTCGGCGCGGGCGCCCTCGCCGTGGCGCGGTTCTTCGCCGAGAAGAACGCCACCACGCGGCTGCCGAAGTCGTCCATGAAGGTGTAGACCACCGGCACCACGATCAGCGTGAGCAAGGTGGAGGTAATCAGCCCGCCGATCACCGCCCGCGCCATCGGGGCCCGGAACTCGCCCCCCTCGCCGAGCGCCAGCGCCGTCGGCAGCATCCCGAAGATCATCGCGAGGGTCGTCATCATGATCGGTCGGAGCCGAATCTGGCCCGCGTCGATCAACGCCTCTCGCCGCGACGAGCCGGACTCGCGCAGCTTGTTGGTGAAGTCCACCAGGAGGATGGCGTTCTTGGTGACGAGCCCCATCAGCATGATCACGCCGATCATGCTCATCATATTGAAGGTGCCGCGCGTCAGGATCAGTCCCAGCATCACGCCGATCAGCGAGAGCGGCAGGGAGAGCATGATGGCCAGCGGCTGCAGGAACGAGCCGAACTGCGACGCGAGGATCAGGTACACGAAGACGATCGCCAGGATCAGCGCCTCGAGGATGTACCCGACCGACTCCATGAACATCTCCTGCGTGCCGCCGACGGCGATGCGGTACCCCGGCGGGATGACCTTCGCCGCCGCGAGCCGCTTGGCGATGTCCGCCGAGACCTGCGTCAGCGCCCGGCCCTGGTAGTTGGCCTCCAGGCGCACCATCCGCTCCAGGTCGTAGCGCTTGATCTCGCTCGGCGCGCCGCCGGAGCTGATGTGGGCGACCTGGCCGAGGGGCACCATCACCGGAGACTGCGTCCGCGGGTCGATCCGGGTCGTGGCCAGCGGGATCCGCCCGAGGTCCGCGCTCGACTCGCGGTACTCCGGCGCGAGCCGAACCACCACGTCGTGCGAGAGCCCCGACGCGTCCTCGTAATCGCTCGCGGTGGTCCCCGAGAGCACGGTCCGGAGCCCGGTGGAGACCGACCCGATCGTCACCCCCATCTGCGCCGCGAGGTCACGGTCCAGTTCCACCACCAACTCCGGCTTCCGGCCCTCGAGGCTCGAACTGAGGTCCACCAACCCCGGCACGTTGCGGACGGCCGCGAGCGCCCGATCGGAGATGCCCTGCAGGCGGGTCAGGTCGGGCCCGAGGATGTTCACCTGGATCGGCCGCCCGCCGCCCCCCATGCCGCCGGCGTCCATCGGGTAGCCCCGCACGCCGCGGAAGCGCTGCAGCTCGCGGCGCAGGGCCACGATCGTCTGCTCCTGCGACAGCGACCGCTCGGCCCGCGGCTTGAGCTTCACGTACAGCGTCCCGTCCCTCACCTCCGACTGCATCCCGCCGGCGATCGTGAGATAGGTGAACTGCACCTCCGGACGCGAGCGCACGAAGCGGTCGACCTCCTCGCCCCGCGCCAGGCTGTACGCGAGCGACGAGCCCACCGGCGTCTCCAGCGTGATCTGCAAGTCGCCCCGGTCGCTCTTCGGACTGAACTCGCCGCCGACGGCGCCCGTCCCGAAGAGGGCCATCGCGACCACGAAGGCACCGAGGGCGATACCGAGCGTCGTCTTCCGGTGGCCCAACGCCCACGCGATCACCCCGCGGTACCACGTGCCGAGATCGCGGAACCGCTCGTTGAACCGCTCCAGCAGCTTGCCGACCCGGCCGCGCTCCGCGTGCCCCTCCGCCTGCGGGTCGTACCAGATCGACGAGAGCATCGGGTCGAGCGTGAACGACACGAACAGCGAGACGGCGATGGCGAAGGCCACCGTGATCCCGAACTGGAAGAAGAACTTCCCGATGATGCCGCCCATGAAGCCGACGGGGATGAATACCGCCAGCACCGACATGGTGGTCGCCAGCACGGCAAAGCCGATCTCGCTCGTGCCCGCCCCGGCGGCGGTGTAGTGGTCCTCCCCGCGCTCCACGTGACGGACGATGTTCTCCCGGACCACGATGGCATCGTCGATCAGCATGCCGATGGCCAGGGAGAGGGCCATCAGCGTCAACATGTTGATCGTGAATCCGAAGAGGTAGATCGCGAGGAACGCCGAAATCACGGATACCGGGAGCGTCAGGCCCGTGATCACGGTGGAGCGCCACGAGTTCAGGAACAGGAACACGATCAGCACGGTCAGCAGCGCGCCGATGAGCAGCGTGGTGCGCACGTCCGCGAGCGCGGATCGGATCCACACCGAGTTGTCGCGGATCTCCTCCAGCCGCACGCCCGCCGGGAGCTGGGTATTGAGGTCGTTCACGACCTTCCGGACCCCGTCGGCCACCTCCACGATGTTGGAGCCGGAGATGCGCCGGATGTCGATGCCGATGGCCCGCCGGCCGGAGAACTCCGCAGCCGAGCGCGCCTCCTCCTGCGCGTCCTCGATCCGCGCCACCTCGCCGAGGCGCACGGGCATCCCGTTCCGCATCGTGACCACGATGGCGGCGAACTGCCGCGGATCGCGGAGGCGCCCCTTCACCCGCACCAGTTGCTCGGCGATCCCGCGCTCCACCCGCCCCGCTGGCGCGTCCATGTTCTCGCGCCGCAGCGCGCCCACGACCATGTCCGGGGAGACGCCGAGCGCCTGCATCCGCGGCGGCAGCAGGAGGACGTGGATCTCCCGCGCGAGCCCGCCGACCACCGTCACGTTGCCGACGCCGTCGACCGACTCGATGCGCCGGGAGATCGTCTCGGTCGCCAGCTGGGTGAGGTCGCGCAACGCCCACCCCTCGCCGGAGAGCGCGAGACTCACGATCGGCGACTGGCGGAAGTCGAAGCGCGAGATGACCGGATCGTCCATGTCGGTCGGCAGGCTCGGCCGCAGGGCGTCGATCTTCGAGCGCACGTCGGCCTGCGCATCCATCACCTTCGTCTTCAGCTGGAACTCGATGAAGACCATCGACATGCCTTCGACCGAGGAGGACTCGATCCGCTTCACCCCCTGCACCGGGTTCACGGCCTCCTCGATCTTCTTCGACACCTCGCGCTCGACCGCCTCGGGGCTCGCGCCTCGGTAGACGGTCTGCACCATCAGGAAGGGCAGCTCGACATCCGGCATCTCGTCGAGCGGGAGCCGGCGCAGCGAGAAGAGCCCCAGCACCATGAGCGCCACCATCATCATCGTCGCGAAGACGGGGCGCTTGATCGAGAGGTTCGAGAGGAACATCGGCCGGCCCCTAGCGCTTCACGGACGCCGGCGTCGCGCTCGGCGCCGGCCCGGCGCCCACGACCTCCGCGCGCACGCCCTCGGCGAGGCCCTCGACGGGCCCGACCACCACGACCTCGCCCGCCTGCACTCCGGACGTGAGCTGCACCAGCCCCTGGTCCTCGTCGGTGACACCGACGGACACGACGCGCTTGCGCACCGTGCCGCCCGCGATGACGTAGACCACCGGCGTCCGTGCGTCCCCTTCCGCACGGACCGCCGACCGTGGTACCGCGACCGCGCCGGGGACCTCGCGCACCAGGACCCGCCCCGACACGAAGATGCCGCCCATCAGCCGGCCGCCGGCGTTCGGGATGTCCACGTAGATCCTGACCTGGCGCGTGGCCTCGTCGGCCGTGGGGTTGATGCGGCTGATGTGGCCCGTCATGCGCGTCGAATCGAGCTGCGCCGCCTGCAGTGTCACCGCCCGCCCGACCCGCAGGTCGCCCACGTACTCCACCGGCACTGACGCCGTGAGCTGGAGGATGCGTGTGTCCACGATGTCCATCACCGGCTTGCCCATGTCCACGCGGTCGCCGGCCTGCAGGTAGCGCTTGCTCACGACCCCCGCGGCCGGGGCGCGGACCGTGGAGGTGGCGAGGCGGTCCTCGGCGCTCGCCAGTTGCGCCTCCGAGAGCGCCAGCCGCCCGCGGGCCGTGTTCAGCGCCAGGACCGTGTTGTCGCGGTCGCGGGGCGCGATGGCGCCCTCCCGCAGCAGCGCCTCCGCCCGCGTGGACTCCGCCACCGCGATGGTGACCTGCATCCGCTGCGTCGCGACGTCCGCACGCGCCGAGTTCGCGGTCGCCCGGACCACCTCGTCCTTGAAGCGCAACAAGGGCTGGCCCTGCTCGACCCGCTGCCCTTCCTCGACGAACGTCTCGACGACCTGCTCGGCCATCGGCGCGCCGACGGTAATGTTCACCTTCGGCTCGAGCGAGCCGCTCACCGGCACCCCCGATGAGAGGGTGGCGCGCGCCGCCGTCGCCACGTCCGAGGCGCCCACCGTGATGCGCTGCGCGGCGCCGCCGGACTGCGCGTCGCCCTCCTTGGCCTTGCAGCCGGAGGTGGAGAGGGCCGCGACCAGTGCCACGGCCACCGGGATACCATACCGCGTCATGACCCGCGCCTTCCTCGTCTGAGTCGTCATCGTGCCGCCTCCCCCGTCGTCCCCGCCGCCACTTTCTGTCCCGGCCGCATCACCGGCACGGGCCGCCCCAGCGCCCGCTCGAGCCCCGCCAGCGCCACCAGGTAGTCACGCGTGGACTGCGCCTCGTTCACTCGCGCCTGCTGCAGCGCGAGCCGCGCGTCCGAGACCTCGAGCGACGACGCGATCCCGTTCGTGTAGCGCACGTCGGCCAGGTGGTACGCCCGCGTCGCCTGGTCCACCGTCTGC
>JADGQW010000111.1 GCA_017881505.1 Gemmatimonadales bacterium | reverse complement strand
CGGCGTGGAGCTCCCGCCCGACGTCGCCAACGGTGCCCACATCCGCATCGACGACCGGTGGCTCCAGACCGGCGTCAACACCCTGGAGTTCGCCTTCTGGGCCGACATCGCGCCGACCGGCGCCAGCATCATCCGCTTCCACGACCGGGCCGACGCCAGCGACTACCTCTACACGCTCCTCGTCCCCGCGGACGCGAACCAGCTCTTCCCCTGCTTCGACCAGCCGGACCTGAAGGCGCACGTGGGGCTCACCCTCATCACCCCGCGCGGCTGGACGGCGTTCGCGAACGGCATCCACATCGCGGCGGACACCACGGGCAACACCATCACGCACCGGTTCGCCGAGACGCGGGCGATCAGCACCTATCTCGTGGCCTTCGCCGCGGGACCGTGGACGTATCGCGAGCGGCAGGTCGGCCCGCGGCTCGTGCGCGGGTACGTGCGGCGGTCCCGGGCCGCCGAGGTGGACCTGGACACCCTGCTCGTGCAGAACGGCCGGGCGCTCGAGTGGATGGAGTGGTACTTCGGCATCCGCTATCCGTTCGACAAATTCGAGTTCCTCCTCGCCCCGGCGTTCCCGTTCGGCGGGATGGAGCACCCCGGCGCCATCTTCTACAACGAGGACCGCTTCATCTTCCGCGAGCGGCCCACCCTTCCGCGCCGGCTCGGCCGGTTCTCGACGGTCCTGCACGAGGTCGCGCACCAGTGGTTCGGCGATCTGGTCACGATGCGGTGGTTCGACGACCTGTGGCTGAAGGAGGGGTTCGCCACCTACATGGCCGCCAAGGCGCTCGCCGACCTCGATTCCACGAGCGGCGCGTGGAAGACCTTCTACCTCGCGAACAAGCCCGCCGCGTACGGGGTGGACGAGACCGCGGGCACGACCTCGCTCTGGCAGGAGCTGGCCAACCTCGATCAGGCGAAGAGCAACTACGGCGCCATCGTCTACAACAAGGCGCCGTCGGTGCTCAAGCAACTCAACTACCTGGTGGGGGAGGCCGCCTTCCGCTCCGGGATCCGGTCCCTCCTGCGCACTCACGAATTCGGGAACTTCACCTGGCAGGATCTCCTCGCGGCGGTGGGCGACGCGGCGCACCGCGATCTGGGGGCGTTCGGGCGCGCCTTCGTCCTCCGGCCCGGGATGCCCGAGGTGGAGCAGCGGCTCACCGTGGCGCACGGGCGGATCGTGCGGCTCACCCTGGTCCAGCACCCGGCGCAGGCACTGAGCGGCCCCGATCCCTGGCCGATGCGCACGCAGGTGCTCCTCGCGTATGCCGAGGGGCCGCCGGTGGTCATCCCCGTCGAGCTGAACGGCCTCACCACCGATGTGGACTCCGCGCGCGGCCGCCCGGCGCCCGCGTACGTGTTCGCCAACGCGGGGGACTTCGGCTACTTCCGCACCCTCCTCGACGCGCGCAGCCTCGCGGCGCTGGAGGGGGGCGCCCTCGGCCGCGTCAGCGACCCGTTCCTCCGCGCGATGCTATGGGGCGCGGTCTGGGACCAGGTCCGCGCCGCGCGGATGGCCCCCGAACGGTTCGCGGGCCTGGTGCTGCGCGAGCTCCCCGCCGAGCGCGACGAGCAGATCCTCCCCGGTCTCCTCGGGCGGCTCGCTCGCGCGGTCGCGGCGTACGCCAGCCCCACGGCGCGGGAACGCCTCCGCCCGGCGGCGGAGCACGCGCTCTGGACCGGCGCCTCCGACGCGAACCTGCCCTACGGCCTGCGGAAGGCGTACCTCGACGCCTTCGTCGCGCTGGCGGCGACGCCGGACGGCATCACAAAACTGACCGCGCTCCTCACCGCCGATTCCGCGGCGGGAGAGCCCGTGCGGGACCCCACGCGCTGGGACGTCGTGACGCGCCTCTTGGTCCTCGGCGCGGGCGACGCGGAGCGCCTCGCCGCCGCGCAGGCGGCGCGCGACACCACGCCCGACGGGCGGCGGAGGGCCTTCACGGCGGGCGCGGCGCGCCGGAACCCCGCGGCGAAGGCCGAGTATTTCACCCGGTTCTTCGCCGACACGACGCTCAACGAGGACTGGGCGACGGGCTCGCTCGGCGGCTTCAACGCGCTGGAGCATCAGGAGCTTACGCTCCCATACCTCCGCGCGGCGCTCGACTCGCTGCCGTACATCCAGGCGCACCGGCGGATCTTCTTCCTCGGCTCCTGGCTCGGGGCGTTCCTGGGGGGACAGACGAGCGAGGAGGCGCTGGCGGTCGTGCGGCGATATCTGGCGGAGCACCCGCAGCTCCCGCGAGATCTGCAGCAGAAGGTGCTCCAGAACACCGACGAACTCGAGCGGACGGTGAGGATTCGGAGGCGGTGGGGATCGGCAAGGTGAGAGGGTGAGAGGTGAGGGGAGACGAGGTGATGAAGGGTCGGCGTCCGACCGAGGCGGGTCGGGGTCGGGACCGCGCCCGGAGCGGAGGAGTGATGAGCGAAGCGCAGTGGGCGGAGATCGTGCGGCTGTGCATCCAGCGGTTGCGGCGCGGGAGCTGGTACCGCGTCCTCGACGCGTCGGCGCCCGACACGGTGACGCTCGACGTCGGCGGCGCGCCGTTCGTCGTGGATCGCGGGTGCGTGACGCTGTGGGCGGAGCGGCCCACCGGGTGGAGCGTGGTCCGGGAGGATCCCCCGAACGAGGTCCTCGGCCCGGTCTACGGGGTGTGCCCCTCGTGCTTCGAGCGGGCGCCGCTGCGCGCGTCGGAGCCCGAGCTGACGTGCCCCTCGTGCCGGGGCGTCTTCGCCGTGAACTGGGCGGGGGCGGTGTAGTGGGGGACGCCGGCGCGACGGCGCGCGGAAGCGGCGGAGCGTGACGGCGTCGAGGCCGGCCGCGGGGACGGGGCCCCGGCCGCTGCGGCTCGTGGCGCTGCAGAACATGGCGGGGGGCGGCTTTCCTCGCTTCGAGCGGCACTTGGCGCGGGACGGCCGCGCACTCCAGGTGATCCACGCGTACCAGGGCGACCCCCTGCCGGATCCCGGCGCCTGCGACGCGCTTTTCGTCGGCGGCTCACCCCTCGCGGCGTACGACTGGCAGGAGCACCCCTTCCTCCGCGCGGAGGCGGCGTTCCTCTCGCGGGCCCTGGCCGCGGGGGTCCCGACGCTGGGCATCTGCTTCGGCGCACAGTTCCTCGCCCATCTCTTCGGCGGCCGCGCGTTCCGCGCCGACCGGCTCGAGCTCGGCGCACACACGGTGTGGCTCACCGAGGAGGGCCGCGGCGATCCCCTCCTCGCCGGCTTCCCGCCGAGTATCCCCGTCATCCAGTGGCACGGCGACACCTTCGACCTCCCGCCCGGGGCGCGGCTGCTCGCGCGCGGTGAGGGGATCCGCCATCAGCTCTTCCGTGCGGGGCACGTGGTCGGCGTGCAGTTCCACCCCGAGGTGACGGAGGAGGAGGTGGCGCGGTGGGCGGACGCCAACCCCGCCGACGTCGCCGCCGCGGGGACGACGAAGGCGCGGCTGGTCGAGGCGTGTCGCGCGATCGAGCCGGAGCTGGAGCGCGTCGCGGGGCGCCTCCTCGACAACTTCCTCGCGCGCCTGGTGCGCGAGCCCGCCTGATACCCTCTCCCGCCGGACGAGCTTAGGTTCCGAACCCATGAGACCCAGGCGCCCGTTCCCGTCCACGCCCCTCGCGGTCGCGGCCCTGTCGGCGGCGCTGGTCGCGCTGGCCGCCGGCTGTACCCGGAACCCCAATTCTCCCGCGGCGTGGGCTGCGGCGCTCAGTGCCTCGGAAGCGCGCTGGCATGCGGCGGCGCTCCAGAACTACACGTACGGCATCGTCCGTACCTGCTACTGCACCGCGGACCAGCTGCGGCCCGTCCGCGTGACGGTGCGGGGCGGGGTGCTGAGCAGCATCGTCTACACGGACAGCGTGGGGGGTGCCGCGGACACCACGCTCTTCCGCCAGTACCTGACGATGGACCGGTACTTCGCCCTCCTCGACCAGGTCATGGCCGCCGGGCCGGCGGACTTCAGGGCCTCGTTCAGCTCGAGCCTCGGGTACCCGGCGTACGTCCAGGTGGACCCGGTGGCGAGCGTGCTGGACGACGAATTCATCGTCGAGACGTTCTCCTTCACTGTCGACACCCCCTGACGGCCCGTCACCGCGCCCGCGGCTGAAGGAACGGCCCCCGTGCTCGTCGCGCTGACCCGCGAGGTGAGCCCGGCGCTGGGGCGGTGCGAGCTCACGTACCTCCCGCGCGTGCCGATCGACGTCCCGCTCGCGGCGGTGCAGCACCGGGCGTATCAGGAGGCGCTCGCCGCGCTCGGGTGCCGGGTGGTCGTGCTCCCCGCGGACGCGGGACTGCCGGACGCGGTGTTCGTCGAGGATACGGCGCTGGTGGTGGACGAGGTCGCGGTGGTGCTGCGGCCGGGCGCCCCCTCGCGCCAGGGCGAGACGCCGGCGGTCGCCGCCGCGCTTGCCGGCTACCGGGAGATAGTGATGATCGACGCGCCCGGGACGGTGGATGGCGGGGACGTGCTCCGGGTCGGCCGGACGGTCTACGTGGGTCGCGCGGACGGCGGCCGGACCAACGGCGCGGGACTCCGCCAGCTCGAGGCGGCCCTCGCGCCGTTCGGCTACCGGGTGCAGTCGGTGGCCGTGCGGGAGTGCCTGCACCTCAAGTCCGCCGTGACGGAGGTGGGTGAGAGAACGCTCCTCATCAACCGTCGCTGGGTGGACGGCGCCGCGTTCGGCGGGATGGAGCTCGTGGACGTGCACCCGGAGGAACCGCACGCGGCGAACGCCCTCCGCGTGGGCGAAGCGCTGGTCTACCCCGCGTCGCATCCGAGGACGGCGGAGCGCCTGGCGGCACGGGGCATCGCGCCGCGGACGGTGGACGTCTCGGAGCTCGAGAAGGCCGAGGGGGCCGTCACCTGCTGCAGCGTGATCTTCGAGGCCTGAGAGGGAGCCGCGGTCAGTTCCGGCCGGTCCACCGGGGCCAGAGGTCCTGGATCGCACCCCCGGGCTCGTCACACACGTAGATCGTGATGTCCTGCTCCTCCTGCACCGTCCACGCGTTGAGGAGCTGCGCCGCGGCGGTCACCTTCCCATAGTAGCGACGCAGGCTCTCCTCGCGGATGCCGATCGTCACCGCGATCGTGCGGGTGGACCGGTAAGAAGAGCGAATCTGTCGTCTTTTCCGCTTCGGGTTGGGCTATCCGGCGGTCGGCTGCGGTGTCTCGCGCGTCCTCGAGGGAACGCGCATCTTACCCGCGTGAGCGACGACCTCGAGCGACTGCAGGCGGCGCTGGCGGAGCGCTACACGGTGCGCCGCGAGCTGGGCCGCGGCGGGATGGCCGCGGTGTACCTCGCGTCGGACCTCCGTCACGGCCGGGACGTGGCGATCAAGGTGCTCCCTCTGTCGGTCTCGCGCGCCGTCGGGACGGAGCGGTTCCTCGCCGAGATCCGCATCGCCGCGGGTCTCACGCACCCCAACATCCTCCCGCTGCACGACTCGGGCGAGGCCGCCGGCCTCCTCTTCTTCGTGATGCCGTTCGTGGAGGGGCCGTCGCTCCGGGACCGGCTCGAGCGCGCGCGCTGCCTGGGCGTGGGGGAGGCGGTGCGGATCGCGTCGGAGCTCGCCGAGGCGCTCGACTTCGCGCACCGGCGCGGGGTGGTGCACCGCGACGTGAAGCCGGAGAACGTCCTCCTCGAGGAAGGGCACGCGATCCTGGCCGACTTCGGGGTCGCCTCGGCGATGAGCGCGGCCGGGAGCGGCGCGACGGGCGTGGCGGTCGGCACGCCCTCGTACATGAGCCCCGAGGCGTGCGAGGGGACGGTGGAGCCCGACGGGCGGAGCGACGAATACGCGCTGGCGTGCGTGCTGTACGAGATGCTCGCGGGCCAGCCGCCGTTCGTCGCCGCGACGCCGTTCGCGCTCGCGGCGCGCCACCTGTACGACGAGGTCCCGCCGCTGCGGACACTGCGGCCCGACGCGCCGGCGCACGTGGTGCGCGCGGTGCATCGGGCGCTGGCCAAGTCCCCCGGCGACCGCTTCGCGAGCCTGGCCGAGTTCGCGGCGGCGCTCGTGGCCCCGGCCGAGGCCACCGGGGAAGCGGGGAAGTCCATCGCGGTCCTGCCGTTCGCCGACTTCAGCCCGTCGCGCGAAGACGCCTACCTGGGCGACGGGATCACCGAGGAGATCCTCACCGCCCTGGCGCGGATGCCGGGGCTGCGGGTCGCGTCCCGCACGTCGGCCTTCCAGTACAAGGAGCGCAGCGAGGACATCCGCGTGATCGGGGAGCGCCTCGGCGTGGCGACCGTCCTGGAGGGGAGCGTGCGGCGGGAGGGGACGCGCCTCCGCGTCACGGCCCAGCTGATCAACGTGGCCGACGGCTACCATCTCTGGGGCGAGCGGTACGACCGGGAGATGGAGGACGTGTTCGCGATCGAGGACGAGATCGCGGAGAACATCGCGCGCACGCTGCAGGTCATCCTCGGGGACCGGGAGCGGCGCGCCCTCGGGCGCGTCCCGACGGCGGATGTCCGGGCGTACGAGTACTACCTGCGGGGGCGGCACTTCTTCGGGCAGACGCGCCGCAAAAGCCTCGAGTACGCGATCGGCATGTTCGAGCGCGCGATCGGGGTGGACCCGGCGTACGCGCTGGCGTGGGCGGGGCTGGCGGACGCCGCGTCGGCACTCGGGATGTACTACCCCCCGGGCGACGCGGAGCTGGCGCGCGCCGACGAAGCGAGCCGGCGCGCGCTGGAGCTGGCGCCGGACCTCTCCGAGCCGCACGCGGCGCGGGGCTTCGCCCTCTGGCTCCTCAATCGGACCGAAGAGGCCGTGGCCGAGTTCGAGACGGCGATCCGCCTCGATCCGAGGCAGTTCGAGGCGCGCTACTTCTACGCCCGGAGCTGCTTCCAGCGGGGCGAGACGGAGAAGGCGGCGCGGCTCTTCGAGGAGGCGGCGGCGGTGCGGGAGGATTACCAGGCGCGCTTCTTCGCGGCGCAGTCGTACGCGGTGCTCGGGCGCGCGGCGGAGGCGGAGGCGGCGTACCGGCGCGCGTACCAGGTGGCCGAGGAGCATCTCGCGCTCAACCCCGACGACCCGCGGGCGTTCACGATGTGCGCCGTGGCGCTCTGCCGCACCGGCCAGCCGGAGCAGGGGCTGGCGTGCGCGCAGCGGGCGGTGGAGGTGGACCCCGAGGACGCCGGCGTGTGCTACAACGTGGCGTGCCTCTACGCCCTGGAGGGACGGGTGGACGAGGCGCTTCGGTGTCTGGGAGATGCCTTCCGCCACGGCTTCGCCAACCGGGAGTGGGTCGAGCACGACCCCGATCTCGACGCCCTCCGCGCCGATCCCCGCTTCCAGCTGCTTCTGGCCGCGAAATGACCGCGTCCTCGGACTTGCGGCGCCTGGCGTGGCGGGCGCTGCGGGCGGTGCTCGCCGTGCTGGGCGTCTGCGCCCTCGTGCTCGTCGCGCTCGTCCTCTGGCACGTCACCACCCACGGCCGCACCCCGCCCATCGTGGACGCCGACGGGAAGGTGGTGCCCGGGAGCGTCGCGTCGCTGGAGCGGATGCAGCTCGGCGGCGTGCCGCAGTCGGTGCTGATCCGCGGGCGCTCCCGGACGAACCCGGTGCTCCTCTTCCTCCACGGGGGGCCCGGGATGCCGGCGATGTACCTCGCCCACGCCTGGCAGCGCCCGCTCGAGAACGACTTCACCATCGTCCAGTGGGACCGGCGCGGGGCGGGGAAGTCGTACTTCGGCGACATCCCGCCGCACTACTTGACGGTGCGCCGCCTCCTCGACGACACGTACGAGCTGGCGAACATCCTGCGCGGGCGGTTCGCGCAGGACCGGATCTTCCTCGTGGGCCATTCGTGGGGGACGTATCTCGGGATGCTGGCGGTGCGCGAGCGCCCCGACCTCTTCCGGGCGTACGTCGGCGTCGGGCAGATGACCGGGGCCGGCCACGAGGACACGGTGGCGGCGCGGCTGCAGGCGGAGTTCATCCGCCGGGAAGCGGCGCGCCGCGGGGTGCCGGAGGCGGTGCGCGAGCTCGACGCCGAAGGCCGGAGCGTCGTCGAGAAGTGGGTGTTCCGCTTCGGGGGCGAGGTGCACGCCGCCACGAGCTGGTGGCCCCTGATGCGCCTCGGTCTCGAGGCGCCGGAGTACACCCTCGGCGACGTCCTCCGGATCCCGAAGGGGCTGCGGCTCTACTCCCGCGCGATGACGTTCGACGTGCCCGCCGACACCTTGCGGGACGACATCCTGTCGGTCCAGGTGCCCGTCTACTTCCTCGCGGGGCGGTGGGACGAGACGACCCCGTCCGAGCTGGCGGAGCGGTACTTCGCGCGGCTCGCCGCGCCGCGGAAGGAGTGGGTCTGGTTCGAGGAGTCCGCGCACTTCCCCTTCCTCGAGGAGCCCGCGCGCTTCGCCCAGGTGATGCGCCGGATCGCCGCGGAGAACCCCGCCGGTCGCTGACGCACGACGGGGAGCGGCCTTCCGCTCCCCGTCGGCGTTGCTGCGCCAGGCCTCGCGGCCGGTCAGCGGCGGATCACTGCACCGGCGGCTGGGTGCGCATCGGCTGCGCGCACTCCGGCCAGGTGCCGGGCTGGCCGTTGCGGCCCTGCGGCAGCACGCTGCGCCGCACTCGCGAGACCTGCTCCGTGTCCTCGGAGGCGAGGTAGGCGAGCATCGCGACGACCGTCGCGTTGGTCTTCACGTCGTCGATGTTGAGCTTGTCGAAGGTGTCGCGGCCCGTGTGCCAGGTGTAGGCGAAGTAGTCGTACGAGCTCGACCCGATGCCGAACGCCGGCGCGCCGGCGCAGCTGAACGAGGCGTTGTCGGTCCCGCCGCTCGCCGGCATCCCCGGCATCCCGAACTGCAGGCCGCGGATCAGGTCAGTGGGCACCTGCGAGAGCCAGCGCGCCAGGTTCCCCGTCGCGTTCACGAGCCCCACCGCGGAGATGTTCATCACGCGGCCCGTCCCGTTGTCCTGGTTGAAGAGCGCCTGCATCCCCTGGACGATGTTCGGATGATCGGCGGCGAAGGCGTGGGAGCCGTTGAGGCCCTGCTCCTCGCTGTCCCAGTGCCCGACGAGGATGGTGCGGCGCGGGTTGGGGTACACCTGCTTCAGGATGCGCATCGCCTCCATCATGATCACGGTGCCGGTGCCGTTGTCGGTCGCGCCGGAGCCGGCGTCCCAGGAGTCGAGGTGCGCGGAGAGGACGATGTACTCGTTCGGGAGCTGGGCGCCCGGGATCTCGCCCACCACGTTGAAGGTCGGCTGGTCGCCGAGGAACTCCGCTTCCGCCGTGCCCTCGACCACCGGGTGGTCGTTGTTCTGCGCGAGGCGGGTCACGAGGCCGTAGTCCTCG
>JADGQW010000273.1 GCA_017881505.1 Gemmatimonadales bacterium | reverse complement strand
GATCGATCGCCACGGCGCTCCTCGGCCCGGGGCGTCTGCTGCGCTCGGTGTTGGTGCACGCGGATGCCCGCACCACCTGCTCCGGCGAATTGCCTGGCTGTCCGCAGGTCCTCTCCCAGGTCCGGGTCGGGGTCGCCAGGCGTGTCGCGCGCGGGCTCCGGGCCGACGTCAGCCTGTCTTGGCAACGCGGCCAGTCGCGCCCGGCCCTCGAACTCACCCTATCCGGCGATCTGGCAGGTCTCCGGTTCTCCAGTCAGAATGCCGCCGATCCGAATTCCGGCGTGGGCGGAACGCAGTTGCTGGAGGGTTCCCTGCTCTGGGACCGCCACCGCGGTCGCCTCGTTCTCGGCAGCGGGCGGAGCCTCGGACGGGCGGGGATCGCCGGTGTCGTCTTCTTCGATGCGAACGGCAACGGCGTGCAGGATCCAGGCGAGCCGGGATTGCCCGACGTCCTCTTGCGGGTCGGGTCCCAGGGGCTCTCGACCGATTCCTCCGGGCGCTTCTCGGTCTTCGAATTGGTCCCGTTCGAGCAGACCGTGATCGAACTCGACTCGTTGACACTGGGGGATCCGACATGGGTCGTGGCAGAGGGGCGCGTCGCCCTGCGCCCGTCGCCGAACAGCTACGAGTTCGTCCGGTTCGCTGTGGTGCAGGGCGGCGAGGCGAGCGGCCGGGTGACTTGGGAAGGGCACGAACGTTCGGTGGGCGGTATGCGCGTCGTCTTCCGCGAGCAACAGCACGGTCGCGAGACGGCGGTGACGACCTTCAACGATGGCGCATTCTATGTGATGGGGCTTCGCCCCGGCACGTACTGGGTGTTCGTCGACAACGATCAGCTGGAGCAGCTACATCTCGCGTCGGTGCCGGTCACAATCATCATCGATCCCGCCAATCACGGCGAGGTCGAAGGCATCACCCTCCGCCTCGATCACACCGACCGGTAGCGGTTTCCCGCGGGGGCCGAGGCTCGCGCATCGCGGCCACCCCGCCCCCTGCGTAGATTCTCCGGGATGACGCCCCAACGCCCGGCGGACGCGTCGGACCTCGACCTGCTCTGCATCAACACGATCCGCACGCTCGCGATGGATGCCGTGGAGGCGGCGCAGTCGGGCCACCCCGGTACCCCCATGGCGCTGGCGCCGCTGGCGTGGCTCCTCTACACGCGGCACCTCCGCCACGACCCGCGCCGCCCCGACTGGCCCGACCGCGACCGGTTCGTCCTCTCCTGCGGGCACGCGTCGATGCTCCTCTACGCGACGCTGCATCTGGTGGGCTACGACCTCCCCCTCGAGGAGATCCGCCACTTCCGCCAGTGGGGGAGCCGCACCCCCGGGCATCCGGAGCATGGCCACACCCCCGGGGTGGAGACGACCACCGGCCCCCTCGGCCAGGGGCTCGCCAACGGCGTGGGGATGGCCCTCGCCGAGGCGCACCTCGCGGCGCGCTTCAACCGGCCCGGCCACGCCGTAGTGGACCACCGCACGTACGTGATCGCGAGCGACGGCGACCTGATGGAAGGGATCTCCCACGAGGCCGCGTCGCTCGCCGGCCACCTGGGCCTCGGCAAGCTCATCGTCTTCTACGACAGCAATCGGATCACCATCGAGGGCGCGACGTCCCTCGCGTGCGACGACGACGCGGCCCGCCGCTTCGAGGCGTACGGCTGGCACGTCCAGCACGTGGAGGACGGCAACGACCTCGTGGCGCTGGACGCGGCGGCGTGCGCCGCCGAGGCCGAGGTCCGGCGTCCGTCGCTGGTGATCGTGCGGACGCACATCGGCTTCGGGAGCCCGCACAAGCAGGACAGCGCGGAGGCGCACGGCTCGCCCCTGGGGAAGGAGGAGGTGGCGCTCACGAAGCGGGCGTACGGCTGGCCGGAGGACGCGTCCTTCCTCGTGCCCGAGGCCGCGCGCGCCCACGCCGGCGCGTGCGTGACGCGCGGCGCCGCGCTCGTGGACGCGTGGCAGCGGCGCGTCGCGGCGTATGCGGCGGCGCAGCCGGAGGCCGCGGCGGAATGGCGCGCGGCCCTCGCGGGCGAGCTGCCGGCGGGATGGGAAGCGGCGCTCCCCGTCTTCACGGAGCAGGACGCCGGCCAGGCCACGCGCGCGGCGTCGGGCAAGGTGCTGAACGCGCTGGCGCCCGTCGTGACGACGCTGATCGGCGGGTCGGCGGACCTCGCGCCGTCGACCAACACGCTCCTCAAGGGGTACGCCGACTTCTCGGCGGCGCACCCCGAAGGGCGGAACCTCCACTTCGGCATCCGCGAGCTCGGGATGTGCGGCGTGCTGAACGGGATGGCGCTGCACGGAGGCCTGCGGCCCTACGGGGCCACGTTCCTGGTCTTCTCCGACTATGCGCGGCCGGCGATCCGCCTGGCGGCGCTGATGAAGCTGCCGGTCGTCTACGTCTTCACGCACGACAGCATCGGGCTCGGTGAGGACGGCCCCACGCACCAGCCGGTGGAGCACCTCCTCGCCCTTCGCGCGATCCCCGGCCTGGTGGTGCTGCGGCCGGCCGACGCCGCGGAGACGGCGGCGGCGTGGCGCACCGCGCTGCTCCGGCGCGAGGGCCCGACGGCGCTGGTGCTGACGCGCCAGAAGGTGCCGGCCCTCGTACGAGCGGGGATGGGCGCGACGGAGGGGGTGACGCGCGGCGGCTACGTGCTCGCGGAGGCGGCGGGCGGTGCGCCGCGTGTGGTGCTCCTCGGCACGGGCTCGGAGGTGGCGCTG
>JADGQW010000272.1 GCA_017881505.1 Gemmatimonadales bacterium | reverse complement strand
GCGTCCAACACGAACGACACCCTCCAGGCCATCCAGCGGGCCCTCGCGCCCCGGCTGGCCGCGCACCGCGACGCGATCTCCCTCAACGACACCCTGTTCCAGCGGATCAGGAGTCTCTACGACCGGCGGGACAGCCTGGGCCTCGACTCGCTGCAGCGCCTGGTCGTGACGCGTTACTACCGTGACTTCGTACGCTCCGGCGCGCTCCTCTCCGAAGCCGACAAGACGCGGCTGCGCGCCCTGAACCGGGAGCAGGCGTCGCTCACCAACGACTTCGGACGGCGGCTGCTAGCGGCCACGCGGGCGGGGGGCGTCGTCGTGGACGACTCGACCCAGCTCGCCGGCCTGAGCAGCGGCGAGGTCGCCGCGGCGGCGGGGGCCGCCCGTGGCCGCGGCCTCACGGGCCGGTGGCTGCTGCCGCTCCAGAACACCACGCAACAGCCGGCGCAGGCCTCCCTCAGCAATCGCGCCCTGCGGCAGCGGCTCTTCGAGGCATCCACCCGGCGCGCCGACAGGGGCGATAGCAACGACACTCGCGCCATCATCCTGCGGCTGGCCCAGCTCCGTCCGGAGCGCGCGCGGATCCTCGGGTTCCCGACGTTCGCCGCCTACAACCTCGACGAGACGATGGCGCACACGCCGGAGAACGCGATGCGCCTGCTGACCCAGCTCGTGCCGCCGGCGACGGCGAAGGCGCGGGGCGAGGCCGCGGACATGCAGCGGCTGATCGACCGGCAGCACGGTGGCTTCCAGCTCCAGCCGTGGGACTGGCAGTACTACGCTGAGCAGGTGCGCGCGGCGCAGTTCGCGCTCGACGAGGAGCAGATCAAGCCGTACTTCGAGCTGAACCGGGTGCTGACGGAAGGCCTCTTCTACGCCGCGCAGCGGCTCTACGGCCTGACCTTCCGCGAGCGGCACGACATCCCGGTGTACCATCCCGACGTGCGGGTCTTCGAGGTGTTCGACGCCGACACGTCGCTGGGCCTCTTCTACGCCGACTACTTCAAGCGCGACAACAAGAACGGCGGCGCCTGGTCCAGCGGGTTCGTGGGCCGCAACGCGCTGATGGGCACGCGGCCGCTGGTCATCAACAACTGCAACTTCACCAAGCCCGCCGAGGGGCAGCCGGCGCTACTCACGTGGGACAACGTGACGACGATGTTCCACGAGTTCGGCCACGGGCTGAATAGTCTCTTCAGCGCGGCGCCGTACCCGCGGCTGGCGGGGAATCTGCCGCGAGACTTCACCGAGGTTCCCTCGCAGTTCAACGAGCACTGGGCGCTGGACCCCGAGGTGTTCGCGCACTTCGCGCGGCACTACCGGACCGGCGCGCCGATGCCGGCGGCCCTGGTGGCCAAGATCCGGCGCACGACGACCTTCGACCAGGGCTTCGCGACGACGGAGTACCTGGGGGCGGCGCTGCTCGACATGGCGTGGCACACCCTGACGGTGGACGAGCACCCGACGGACGTGGACTCGTTCGAGACGCAGGCGCTGCACCGCTACGGCGTGGATCTGGCGGTGGTGCCGCCGCGGTACCGGACCAACTACTTCTCGCACATCTGGGGCGGCGGCTATTCCGCGGGCTACTGGACGTACATCTGGGCCGAGGTGATCGACGCCGACGCGTACGCCTGGTTCCTGGAGCACGGCGGGCTGAAGCGGGAGAACGGGCAGCGGTTCCGGGACATGATCCTCGCGCGCGGGGGGACGGGCGACATGGCCCAGATCTACCGCGAGTTCCGGGGGCGGGACCCCGAGATCGGGCCGCTGCTCGCGAACCGGGGGCTGACGGGAGGGGCGCGCTAGCGCGCCGCCCTGGCGAGGTCGTTGACTGAACCACGAGGCCCCGCTCTGCAGCCGATCGCAGGGCGGGGCTTCGAGTAGTCCGGAGGGCGGGATTCGACGCGCTCGGCCGCGTGGGGCCTACGCCGCCCGGCCCCTCCGCGGTGGGGCGTCAGAGGGGCTTATCCACAGATCATCTACGCCCTCGCCCCGAGCCTGGCGCCGATCGAGGTGATGGACCGCCGCGTGGCGCCGCCCGGCCAGAGGGCGATGACGAGCCGCGGCCGCCGCCTCGAGGCGCGAATCCGGATCGCGGCGCTTGCGACCCTCCGTAGCCCCGCATGCCACGCGACCCCTGCGGCGCCCCGTAGCCAGGCGCGCCACGCGACCCCTGCCGGGGCGCGGCCTGCGGGTTGTACCGCTGGCTTTCGCGCTGGTACGGGCGGTCGAGCGCGGCCGGCGACCGTGCGCTCCTCTGCCGCGTGCCGGGATCCACGTAGCCGCGCTGAGGCGCGTATCCGGATCGCGGCGCCTGGGAGGCTCCGTAACCCGGTGCGCCGCGCGACCCCTGCCGGGGCGCGCCCTGCGGGATGTACCGCTGGCTCTCGCCCTGGTACGAGCGGCCGAGCGGGGTCGGCGACCGTGAGCTCTTCTGCTGCCGCGCGCCGGGATCGATGTACTCGCCGCGCTGGCGCGGCTCCGCCCGGGCGATCTCCTGCCGCGGCTGCGGGATGTACTGCCGCTGGGCGTAGGCACCGCCCCGCACCTGCCCGATGCTCCCGCCCAAGGCCCTGCGTCCGCCTGGCGCGGGGATGCTCCCCACGCCGCCGAGATCCGCGCCGCGCGCGCCGCGCCCCGGCGGTTGCCGCATCCCGCCGCCGGTCCGGTCGCGGTAGACCGCGTACGGCGCAGCCTGCTCGGCGCGCGTCTTGAAGACATACTGCCGGCCCGTCGGTCCCGG
>JADGQW010000110.1 GCA_017881505.1 Gemmatimonadales bacterium | reverse complement strand
TAGAGCCCGAGGCTCATCTGCCGCACGTCGTCCACGTGGGTGTGGTAGATGAACGTGCCCGCGCGCGGCGGCGTCATCTCCGCCACGAAGGAGTCGGCCGGAAGGATGAGCGGCGCGAGGCGGCCGGGCGTGCCGCTGACCCCCGCTACTCCGTCGAAGAAGCTCTGCAGCTCGAGCCCGTGCCAGTGCACCGACGTGGGCTCCGGGAGGTGGTTCACCACGGTGATGCGCGCGAGCCGCCCGCGCGTGAGGACGATCGGCGCGCCGGGGATGGTGAGGGAATCGGGCGCGACGGCGCCCCCCGCGTCCACCACGTAGCCGAGCCCGGGGTCCGCGCCGTAGACGTGCGGCCGCGTCTGCACCAGGAGGCGCACCGGTTGCGTGTCGGCGGGGGCCGGCGCCTGCAGGTCGCCCGGCGCCGGGCGCACCCGCATCGCGAGGAGGAGGCCGGCCATGTGCACGCCGTGCGACATCGTATCGGAGGGGAACCGTCGCAGGTGCAGGCCGGGGGCGATGTGGTAGAGGATGTGGCAGTGGAAGACCCAGTTCCCCGGCCGGTCGGGGGACCACACGACCCGCATCGTCGTCGCCGACTCCATGCGCTCCGTCACCGCGCGACGCCGGGCGTCCGGCGCGTACGCCGTGTCGCGCGCCGCGTCGCCGCGGGCGTCCACCCGGAAGTAGAAGCCGTGCAGGTGCATCGGATGGCGGCGATCGCTGGCGTTGATCCACCGCCAGCGGACGGAGTCGCCCACCGCGTACGCGAGCCGCTCGGTGTGCGGGTACGAGAGGCCGTTGATGCCCACCACCTCATGTTCGTCCCGGACGCCGGCCACGACGAGGGTGTCGTCGAAGAGGCTGATCACGAAGACGCGGTCGGCGGGGCGGGCGCCGCGCGGATCCACGACGAACGCCCCCGAGAGCTGGCTGTCGCGGCCGTGCCGGCCCTGGATCGTGCCGGCGCCGGTCGTCGTCGCCCAGTAGAGGTAGGTGCCGGGCGCGCCCGCCGGGAAGCGCACGCTGCGCGTCGCCCCCGCCGCCACCTGGATGGTGTCGTCCGCCGCCCCGGGCCGGGTGAGAAGGCCGTGGACCACCAGCGTCTCGCCGGCGAGGTCGTTGCGGACCGATGCCCTGATCTCGGTCCCCTCCGGAACGCGGATCAGCGGACCGGGGTTGCGGAGCGGCCCGCCTTCCTCGGCGAAGGCCTCCACGTCGAGCCCGGCGCCCATTTCCTCCTCGGGGAACCACCGCCCCGCGCGCGCCACCAAGCGGATCGTCAGCACGCCTCCCGCGAGCCGTCCCGCCGGAACGCGGTTCGCGTTCGCCACGATGGCGGGGGGAGTCTCGGCCGGACCACCTCCGGCGCCGCGCGCGCCCGCGCCGACCCCCGGATGAGGGTGGACGAGCAGGGACAGCGCGAGAGCGACGGCTGCGCGCGGCATCAACGCCTCTATGGTGGAGCTGGGCTTCGATAGCGGGGAATACGGGAATATATCCGTCGGACCTCCGTCCGCCACCAGGCCGCCCGGGCGTCGGCCCGGGGGCATCGGAACGGCGTCCGTGCTCCCCGGCGGCCGCGGTCCACGCTCGGATGGCGGGTTCTTGACGACTGCCTGACGGGCGTGAGCCATCGTCATCGTGACTCTATGGGAGGTGTCCTTGACCCGTTCATCCAAGCATGCGCTACGCGCGTTCCTCACCGTGGCGCTCGTCTGCTGCACGTCCTGGGGCAGGCCCGCGCCGGCCGATCGCGCCCTCCTCGACAAGGGCCCCAGTCGCGTCCGCGTGACGCTGGCCGACGGCCGGCAGTTCGAGGTGGAACATCCGCGGGTGCGCGGCGACACACTGTTCGGTGACTCGCTCGCGCTCCGGGGGATCGACCGAATGGTGTCGTTCCCGGTCGCGATCCCGTTCGCCGGCGTCCGTTCGCTCTCCACCCGCAGGTTCTCGGTGGCGAGGACCATGGTACTGGTGATGGCGGTCCCCATGGTGGCGGGCATCATCGCCGTACTGACCTCGGACAACGCCGGACACTCCTACGGAGGAGGCGGTGGATACACCTGTGCCGGCCCGGGCGGGATGTGAGTAGTTTGGATGAATGGACACTCGCACCCTCGGCACCCAGGGCCTCACGGTCACCGCGCTCGGACTCGGCTGTATGGGGATGAGCGAGTTCTATGGCGCCGCTGACGAGGCGGAGTCGGTCGCGACCATCCACCGCGCCCTCGACCTCGGCATCGCCTTCCTCGACACGGCCGACATGTACGGGCCGTACACCAACGAGCAGCTGGTGCGGAAGGCGCTCGCCGGCCGCCGCGACAGCGTGGTGCTCGCCACGAAATTCGGGATCGTGCGCAGCGCGACCGATCCGTCGGTCCGCGGCATCAGCGGCCGGCCGGAGTACGTGAAGGAGAGCTGCGAGGGGTCCCTCAAGCGGCTCGGCACCGACCACATCGACCTCTACTACCAGCACCGCGTGGACACGACGGTGCCGATCGAGGACACCGTCGGCGCCATGGCCGATCTGGTCCGCGAAGGGAAGGTGCGGTTCCTGGGGCTCTCGGAAGCGGGCGCGGAGACGATCCGGCGCGCGCACGCGGTCCACCCGATCAGCGCGCTCCAGTCGGAGTACTCCCTCTGGAGCCGCGACCCCGAGGGGGAGATCCTCGCCACTCTGCGCGAGCTGAGGATCGGGCTCGTGGCGTACGCCCCGCTGGGACGCGGATTCCTCACGGGGCGCTTCCGCTCCCCCGACGACCTCGCCCCCGACGACTTCCGCCGCAACTCGCCCCGCTTCCAGGGGGAGAACCTCGCCAAGAACCTCGAGCTCGTCGCCCGCCTGGAGGCGCTCGCGCAGGCGAGGGGCGTCACGCCGGGCCAGCTCGCCCTGGCGTGGGTCGCCGCCCAGGGGAAGGACATCGTGCCGATCCCCGGCACCACGCGCCGGAAGCACCTCGAGGAGAATGTGGCGGCGATGGATCTCGCCCTGCTCCCGCAGGAGCTCGAGGCGCTCGGCGCCGCCGTGCCCCCCGGCGCCGCCAGTGGCCTCCGCTACCTCCAGGCGGCGATGCGGTCCCTCAACCGGTAGGGCCCGGCTCCTCCCGCACGAACAGCCAGAAGACCAGCCCGCTCGCCGCCCCGGCGGCGACGAAGAGGATCAGCGCCCGCGCGGGGGCGGTCGTGTCGGCGGGGGCGAGGACGGCCGCCACGGCGGCTCCCGCCAGGAGGAGCTCCCAGAGCCGGAGCCCGCCGAAGCGTCGCAGCAGGACGTACGCCGGCACGCCGACAACCAGCATCGCCAGGTAGGCGTAGGGTGCCATGAAGCCCACGAGGAAGAGGGCGCCCAGCACGCCGAGGGAGGGCGCCGCGCCTCGCGCGAGGCCTTCCAGGCTCGTCATCAGGTCCAGGGCCACCGGGGCTGCCAGAGGCGCCACCAGAAAGCCGAGGACGACTCGTCCGCGCGGCATCTGCATGGGAAGGGTGGGTTGGGTTCAACACCAGTCTGGGGGCGCGGCCGAACGCGGGTAGATGCAGGTGCACCAGACGGGGACCGGGAAGCGCCCGGCCGGTCGGGTCAGTTCTGCCACACCCCGTAGCCGTCGCCCCGGAGGACCTTCGCCAGGGCCCGCTCCATCCGCACGGCTTCACGGAAGGTCATCGGCTCGATGCCCTCGGAGAGGTCGGGCCGGAGGCGCCGCGCGAAGCGGTGTACGAGGCGGCTCGACCGGATCCCGGCGACGTGGTTGGCGTACCGCTCCTCCGGCTTGAGTCCGGTCATCCCGACGTAGACGCATGGCTTCCGGGGGTCGCGGTCGGGGTTGGCGAGGCGAAATCTCGGCGAGGCCTTCCAGACAGCGGGATCCAGCTCGATCACATAGACGTGGTGGTGCTTCTTTGGCATGTCGTTGGTACTTCAGTGTTTACGGATACTGCGCTTGTCCGTTGCTGAGGCCAGTGTCGTGATAGTATGGTGTCGCTGGCGTCGCTTGATTACTGATGGCCTAGGTCAGCGGGCGCGCCAGAGGGCGATAGCCACCGCGACGGCGGTGACGGCGAGGGCAGTGCCAAGCGCCTCGAGGGTGATGCGCACCGCCTGCCCCTTGAGGAGCACCAGCTGCTCCCGCTCGAGGCGCTGAGGCCCGGGGGTGTCGGCTTCGCGCTGCCCCAGCGCGGCGAGGAAGATTCAGGTCTTCCCGCGGGCCTGGAAGTAGCCGAAGGAGGCGGCGAAGAAGGCGAGGCCGGGGCCGAACATCTCGAACGCGGGGAGGCGGAGGAGCGCGACCCGGACGGCGCCGGTGAGCGCGAGGGCGAGCGCGACGCCGGCCCCGATGTAGCGCAGCCGCCGGCCCGTCGGCCCGATGTTGGGGACACACGCGGACGCGGTCTGGATCTCGGCGGCGGGGCGGTCCATGGTGGCGCCAATATCCCGCGCTCGGCGTGGCGAAGCAAGCGCGGCACGGGATGGTGGGGCGGACGCGAACGGCGCACCAGGCCAGACCCGGTGCGCCGTTCGCTTTGTGGTGCGCCGCAGTCGTGCGCCGTTCTAGTGCGTCTCCGTCCCCTTCAGCCAGGCGTTGAGCCAGGCGTCGTAGGTGCGCTGGAGGAGCATCCCGCTCGCGGGGCTGTACACGGCGCCGTGCCGGCCGGGCGGGAAGATCCGCACGTCGGCGTCCACGCCGGCGTTGGTGAGCGCCGTGAGGAGCTGCATCGTGTGCTGTGGATGGACGTTGTCGTCGCGCAGCGAGTGGATGACGAGGAGGTGTCCCCGGATGCGGCCGGCGCGGAGCAGGACCGAGGCGCTGTCGTAGCCGGCGGCGTTGTCGGGGAGGAGCCCCATGTACCGCTCGGTGTAGATCGTGTCGTAGAGCCGGTGGTCGGTCACGGCCGAGTTGGCGATGCCGACGCTGAAGACGTCGGGGTAGGTCGCCATCGTGTAGAGCGTGGTGTACCCACCGTAGCTCGTCCCCATGATGCCGACGTGCGCGCTGTCCACCCACGGCATGTGCTGGAGGTAGCGGGCGGTCTCGGCGAAGTCGTGCGCCTCCCAGGTGCCAAGGTGGCGGTAGGCGCCCTTCATGAACGCGCTGCCGTAGTTGTTCGAGGGGCGGTTGTTCACGTCCACCAGGATGAACCCCTCCTGGGCCAGCCACTGCTGGAAGCCGCCGCCGCCCCACCGGTCGTACACCGCCTGGGAGCCGGGGCCGCCGTAGATGGTGAACACGACGGGGTAGCGCCGGGTGGAGTCGAAGTCCGGGGGCCGGATCATCGAGAAGTCGAGACGCTGGCCGTCGGAGGTGGTGAAGGAGGCCAGCTCCGTCGGGGCGTACGCGTGCGTCGCGACCCACTGCGTGACGGCGGCGTTGTCCTCCATCCTGCGGAGCATCTGGCCACCGGTGGCGGTGGTGGTCCACATCTCGACCTGGCGCGGCTGGCGGGTGCTCGACCAGCTGTCGATGAAGAACTTCGCGTCGGGCGACATGTTGATGCTGTGCGTCCCCTGCGTCTGCGTGATGCGGCGCGGGTTCGTGCCGTCGAACTTCACGCTGTAGAGCTGGCGCTGGAGGGGCGAGGCCTGGGTCGAGCTGTAGTAGATGGTCTGGGTCCGGGCGTCGATCCCCTCGACGCGCGTGACGCTCCAGGTCCCCCGCGTCACCTGGCCCAGGAGGCGGCCGGAGTAGTCGTAGCGGTAGATGTGCTGCCACCCGTCGCGGTCGGAGATCCAGAAGAACTGCGTCGCGCCCTCGGGGAAGCTCATGAGGTCCTGGACACCGGCGTAGAAGTCGTACACGTCGACCCAGGCGGCGTTGGTCTCCGTCATCACCAGCCGCTTCCCGCCCGTGCGCACGTCGAAGAAGTAGAGCTTCATCGTGTTCTGCAGGCGGTTCAGCGTGATCATCGCCAGGGTGTCGGCGCGGCTCGTCCAGTAGATGCGCGGGATGTAGAACTCCCCCGTCTCGCCGGGGTCGAGCCACACCTTCTGGCCGGTGCGCACGTCGGAGACGCCGATCTTCACGGTGGCGTTGGAGTCCCCCGGCTGCGGGATGCGGATCCGCTCCCAGGTCGGATGGGTTCCCGAGAGGTCGCTGATCTGGATGACGGGCTCGGCGCGCTCGTCGAGCTGCCAGTAGGCGACGTAGCGGCTGTCGGGGGACCAGTTCCACGCCTGGGCCATCCCGAACTCCTCCTCGTAGACCCAGTCGAAGTGGCCGTTGTAGACCGTCTCGCTCGCGTCGCTGGTGAGGCGTCGCTCCTGGTTGCGGGCCAGGTCGTAGACGTACATGTCGCCGTCGCGCTCGTAGCCGAGCATCGCGCCGTCGGGGGAGAGCTCCCCGGTGCGGGCGCCGCGGGCCGCGAGCTGCAGGGACCGGTCGGCGAGGGAGTAGACGAAGAAGTCGGACGTCCCCGACCGCCGGTAGAGAGGGTGGAAGTGGGTCTGGAAGACGAGATGGCGGAAGTCGCGCGCCCAGTCGAAGGACTGGTACGCGAACGCGTCGCTGGTGCCGGGGAAGGTCAGCCCCTGCGCGCTGAACAGCAGGGTGTCACGCCCGGTGGCGGGGTCCATGGCGCGGATCTCCTCGCCGTTCGCGCCGCGGGTCGTGAACGAATAGCGGCGCCCGCCGTCGATCCAGACGAGGCCCCGGGGCCCGCCGCGGCCGGACATCTGGCCGCCGGCCATCAGCGCTTCCTGCAGGTTGTGGAACGGGGTCTTCTGCTGGGCCCACAGCGCGGTGGGCGCCAGGACGAGGACGAGGGCCAGCGTGCGGACGGTCTGGAGACGCATCGGGATTCTCGCTGCGTGAGGGACGGGTTGGATACGCTGCGGTGGCGCTAGACGTTGAAGCGGATGTTGAGGATGTCGCCGTCGGCGACGACGTAGTCCTTCCCCTCGACCTTGAGGCGGCCGGTGTCGCGCATCGCCTGCTCGGTGCCCGCGGCCAGGAAGAGCTCGTAGGGCATCACCTCGGCACGGATGAAGCCCCGCTCGAGGTCGGTGTGGATCTTCCCCGCCGCCGGCCGGGCGTGCGTGCCGCGGCGGATCGGCCAGGCGCGCACCTCGTCGGGCCCGACGGTGAAGAAGGAGATGAGGTCGAGGAGTCCGTAGGCGGCCCGGATGAAGCGGGCGAGGGCGGATTCGGTGAGGCCGAGGTCCTGGAGGAAGGCGGCCTGGTCGGCCGGTTCCATCGCGGCGATCTCCGCCTCGACGCTGGCCGAGAGGACGAGCCCCGCGGCGTGCAGGGCGCCGAGCCGCTCGGCGATGGCCGGGGGCAGGCCCTGCGCCGCCTCGGCCTCGCCGCAGTTCAGGGCGACGAGGAGCGGCCGGTCGGTGAGGAACCCGTAGCCGCGCAACGGCTCCCGGTGCAGCACGTCCTCGGAGAGGGCCCGGAGGGGGTGCTCGTGCTCCAGGGTCTCCTTCATCAGCTCGAAGGCCTCCATCTCCTTCGCGTCGGGCTTGTCCTTCTTGGCGCGGTCGAGGCGCCGCTCGACGGCGTCGAGGTCGGCGAGGAGGCACTCGGTGGCGAAGGCGTCGAGCTCGGCGGCGGGATCGGCGGCGGCGTCGAGGGCGGGGTTCGGGAAGGCGCGGAGGACCAGGCAGAGGGCGTCCTGATCGGCGATCTGGCGCAGCGCCTTCTTGGAGAGCCCCTTGTGTTCGGCGCCGTGCTCACCGGGGATGTCGCTGAAGACGATCTCGGCGTAGGTGGTCTTCTTCGGCTTGAACATCCCGCTCAGCCGGTCGATCCGCGCGTCGGGGACCTTCACCGTGCCGAGGTGCACCTCGCCGCCGAAGCCGATGGGGACGTTCAGTCCGGTGAGGGTGTTGAAGACGGTCGTCTTGCCTGATCCCGCGAAGCCCACGAGTCCGATCTTGATGGCCCACCCACGCTTTCGTTCCGATGTGGTCCGGTCCCGGCCGTCCGCGCCCGCCAGCGGCGCCGGAGGAGGGCATAATCTCCCTCGGGGCGGCCCGGACCGCCAGGCGGACCGGGCCGGCGGGGCGGGGCGCTAGCCGGCTACGATGTCGGCGTACTCGGGGTGGCGGCGGATGTAGGCGGCGACGTACGGGCAGGAGGGGAGCACCTTGTGACCGGAGGCGCGCGCCCAGTCGAGCGCGTGGGCCGCGAGGGCGCCGGCGACGCCTCCGCCGCGGAGGTCGGGGGGCACGAAGGTGTGGTGCAGGTCCACGGTGGCGTCGTCGCGCTCGGCGTACCGGAGCTCCGCGAACTTCCCGCTGAGGTCCGCGAAGAACCGGTGTCCGGCGGGGTCGTGCTGGATGACGGGGTCCATAGGGACAAGATAGCGAGCCCCCTCGAGGGCCGCCCGCCGCCCGCCACCCGGGTCCCGGGACCGGCCTACTTGCGACGGGTCCCGGCCGAGCCGACACTTATCGACGCCATGGAATTCCTGAACTTCCTCCTTATCGTCTGGGCCGGGTGGCTGGTGTGGCGCCGCCCGGAGCGCGAGCGCCTCGCGTTCCGGCTCCTCATCGTCAGCTGTCTCCTGATGGCCCTGCTGTTCCTCGTGGGCACGCACGGCTCGCTCATCCCAGGGGTGAACCTGTGATGACGCTCTCCGAGGAGAAGCTGCGGGGGATCCTGGCCTGGGTGGTGATCGTCCTGGTCGGCGGCCCCGTGGCGGGAGCGGTCCTCCTGGGTGTGCTCGCCGGCGACTCGCCCTGCATCCTGTGCTGGGCGCAACGGACGTCGATGGTGCTGATCGGCCTGGTGGGGCTGTTCGTGATCCGCTACGGGCCGCGACCAAGGTACGTCGGGATGGTGGTGCTGCTCGGCGCGTGGGGCACCTTCATGGCGCTGCGCCACGCGGCGCTCCACCTGGCGCGCGACATCGGCCAGGGATTCAGCGGGGCGTTCTTCGGCGCCCACACGTACGTCTGGTCGTGGGTCATTCACTTCACGGTGCTGGCGGTGATCGGGGCGCTGCTCCTCCTGCTGCGCGAAGTCGCGCCGTCGGAGGGAGTGCGTCAGCCCGGGCGCGCGGGTCGCTTCGCGATGGGGCTCTTCGTGGTGGTCGCGGCCGCCAACGCGCTGCAGGCGTTCGCCTCCACGGGACCGCCGCCTTTCATCGGCCAGGGCGACCCGGTGCGGCTGTCGTGGAACCCCGGGCATTGGGTCTGGTCGTTCGAGGAGCTGGATCCGCCGTACATCTCGCTGCGCGGCGGCTGGACGGTCCCGAAGCCCGAAGCGGGCTCCGCGGACCCGGACCCGGCACACGGACCGCTCGCGAACCTGCGGGTGCTCGCCGTGACGGCCTGGGAGCGGGTGGCCGTGCCGCTCGACGGGCCGCTGAGCGGCTTCGCGCGCGACGCCGCCACCGGGCGCGCGCTGGCGGTCACCGAGCGCTACGGCGTGTACCTGCTCGACAGCACCCTCTCGCGGGTGCTGCACCGCGTCGTC
>JADGQW010000109.1 GCA_017881505.1 Gemmatimonadales bacterium | reverse complement strand
CCACGGTGACCACGCCTCCGCCCCCCGCGCTGGCGCGGGCGAAGCGACCCGTGTCGAGGGGCATCGGCTGCACGGTGATGGCGTCCGAGCCCAGCGCCGCCACGGCCGCCGCCTTCCCGGCGAGGTACGCCGAGACGGCGCTCACCGCGGCGGCGCGGCGCAGGACCTGGCGCGCGAGGGCGCGCGCGGGGGCCGATCGCTCGAGGAGCGCCACGTCGGTGCCGTGCATCGTCACGACGTACGGCACGCCGCCGGCCGCTCGGGCGAGCCACGGGCTCGCGCCGCCGGGGATCCACCAGTGGGCGTGCACCATCTCCGTGCCGTGCTGTCGCGCGAGGCGCCGGGCGGCGCGCGCCTGCGTGAGGACGAGGGAGGAGAACACGCCGAGCCCGGTGGGCGAGCCGAGCGCCGAGGCCATCGTCCCGGTGTGGGCCAGCGTCTCCCATCGCGCGGGGGCGTACCGCATCCGGTGCACCGTGACGCCGCCGCGGGTGACGACGCCGGCGTCGCCCCCGTCCGACGGGGTCAGCACCGCGACCTCGTGCCCGTTCGCCGCCTGCGCGAGGACGAGGCGCTCGATGAACGCCCCCGCGAGGTCGCCCTCGTGGCGCGGGTAGTTGTGGGTCAGGTGGAGGATGCGCACGCGGACAGCGGGGCGCGGGCGGCCTGGGGTCCGATCCGCCAGGCGCTCACGCCTTGCGGAACCGGTAGACGACGGACCGCGCGAGCAGCGCGACCATCGGGATCGGCGGATGGAGGTAGGTCCCGCCCCACGCCTCGAGGCGGAAGCCGGTCATCAGGCCGAGGGCGGTCATGTTCTGCCGCGTCCAGCCGTAGATGTGGCCCTGCCGGTCGGGGATCCGCAGCAGGTTCCAGATGAGTTCCTTGACGTGGTACGGGTTCGGGACGGAGAGGACCAGGACGCCGTCCGGCTTGAGGACCCGCCGGATCTCGGTGAGGGCGCCGAACGGATCCGGTACGTGCTCCAGCACCTCGATGCAGAAGACGTGGTCGTAGCTCGCGTCGGGGAACGGGATCCCGTCGGAGACGTCGCGGATGAGGATGTCCTTCGCCGCGAACTCGGGGGCGATGTCCATCCCCTGGTAGCGCACGTCGGACGGCAGGAAGCGGCGCAGGCCGCCGTCGCGGCAGCCGATCTCCAGCACGGCGGCGCGGGGCGCGACCTTCGCGAGGGCGGCCGCCTTCCGCTGGCGCATCCGCTCCTCGCCGCCGCTGCGCCAGGCGCTGCGCGCGCGGTAGAACGCCTCCAGCTCGCCGGAGCCCGGCGCGATGCCCGTCATTCCTCCCGCCTCCGCAGCCGGTCCACCTCCCGCCGGATCTCGCGCAGCTCCTCGCGGTTCCCCGCCAGCAGCTCGCCGATGAACCCGAAGCCGAAGAGGGCGATGCCGGAGATGACCAGGGTCTCGATGAGGTTGAGGAGGGGCCGGAACCCCACGCCGAAGCCGAACCGGATGATCAGCGCCGCCACGCCGGCGAGGAATCCGAGGATGAACAGGATGCTCCCCGACACGCCGAAGAAGAGCATCGGCTTGCGGCCGTAGCGGAGCTGGAACCAGACGGAGAGGAGGTCCATCACGCCGACGGGGATGCGGCCGAGGCCGAACTTGCTCTGCCCCGCGCGGCGCGGGTGGAGGGTGACGGGGCGCTCGGCGAGCCGGAACCCCTCGGCGGCCGCGACGACGGCGAAGTAGCGGTGCCAGTCGGGCCGGAGCGGCACCACGTCCATCACCTCGCGGCGGTACGCCTTCACGGAATTGAGGTCCGTGACGTTGAGGCCGAAGAGGATCCGGCACAGCCGGTTGTACACCCCCGACACGAACGCCTTCTCGTACTGCCCCTGCTTCGCGCCGGTGACGAGGTCGGCGTCGCCGGCGAGGATGGGCGCCACGAGCCCCGGGATCTCCCCCGGCAGGAACTGCAGGTCCGCCGGGTAGAAGACGAGCACGCCGCCCCGCGCGGCGAGGCCGGCGGTGTGCAGGGCTTCGGCGATCCCCTGGCGGGAGCGGTGACGGAGGGCGCGGAGGAACGGATACCGGGCGCCGAGGGCGGCGAGCACCTGCGGCGTCTCGTCCACGCTCCCGTCGTCCACCACGACGACCTCGGCGGCGAAGGGCGCGTCCCGGAACGCCGCCTCGCACTGCGCGAGGAACTCGGGGAGGTTCTCGGCCTCGTCCTTCGCGGGGACGAGGACGCTGACGTCCACGGGGCCGGACTGGGGGGCGAGGCTCATATGCGTTTCCGCATCCGGGCGGAGAGGATGCCGAGTTGGTCGCGGTACTTGGCCACGGTGCGCCGGGCGATGCGGACGCCCTTCGCCCGCAGCCGCTGGACGATCTGCTGGTCGGTGAGGGGGTCGGTCGGACCCTCCTCCTCCACGAGCTTCTGGATCTGCGCCTTGATGGCCCGGGCGCTCGCGTCCTCGCCGGTGGTGGTGGAGAGGGCGCTCGAGAAGAAGAACTTGAGGGGGAGCACGCCGCGCGGCGTCTGCACGTACTTCTCGTTCGTCACGCGGCTCACCGTGCTCTCGTGCATGTTGATGACCTCGGCCACCTCGCGGAGGGTGAGCGGGCGGAGGTGCTCGATCCCCTTCTCGAAGAACTCGTGCTGCCGGTCCACGATGAAGTGCATCACCTTCAGCATCGTCTGGCGGCGCTGCTCGATGGCCTGGATCATCCACTGGGCGCTGTTCATCCGCTGGGTGATGAACTCGCGGTTCTCCCCGACGAACTTCTTCTTGTCGCGGGCCACCTCCTGGTAGGACCGGGAGAGGCGGAGCCGCGGCAGATTGTGGTCGTTGAGGTAGACGTGGTACTTGCCGTCCACCTTCTCGACCACGAGGTCGGGGATGATGTAGTCGCCCTCGTTGGAGCTGTACCGCAGGCCGGGCTTGGGGTCGAGCTTGGCGATCTCGTCGGCGGCGTCCTGGACGGAGCCGGCGTCGAGGCCGAGGCGCTTGGCCAGGTCGCTCCAGCGGTGGGCGATGAGGTCGTCGTACGCTTCGCTGAGGAGGCGGTACGCGAGCGTGTCGGCCTGCTTGCGGTCCCTGAGCTGCAGCATCAGGCACTCGCGGAGGTCCCGGGCGGCGACGCCCGCGGGGTCGAGCGCCTGCATCACCGGGAGGAGGGCCTCCGCGTCGGTGAGCGTGTACAGCGCCGGGGGCATGCGACCGGCCGCCCGCTCGGCGAACTCGGCCTGGATCTCGTTGGCGCCGTGGACGACCTCCTCGAGGGAGGCGGAGAGATAGCCGTCGTCGCCGATGTTGCCGATGAACTGCTCCGCGAGGAGGAGCTGGCGGGGCGTGAGGTCGAGCATCTGCAACTGCTCGCGGAGGTGGAAGCCGAGATCGGGCGCCTGCACCCGCACCGGCTCGATGTACTCGCGCTCCTCGGTCTCCTCCCGGCGGCCGCCCTCGTCGAACCCGGAGAGGAGGATGTCCTCCCAGTCGATGGGCTGGGCCTCGGGGGGGTCCGACGCCTCCTTCTTCTCCGCGGCCGTGAGGGGGAGATCCTCGTCGTCCTCGGGCTCGAGGAGCTCGAGGAAGGGATTGTTCAGGAGCTCCTGCTTGAGGTGCTGCTGCAGGTCGAGCAGCGGCATGTACAGCAGGTCCATGGCCTGGTACAGCCGCGGATTGATCCGCAGGTCCTGCCTGAGGAGCGTGTGCTGCCCGAGCGTCTGCTTCACGCGGCGGGGGCGAGGCGGGCGCGGAGCCGCGCGGTGAGCGTGGGCCCGAGGTACATCTCGGCCACGCGGTCGTTGAAGACCAGCTCGCGGACGGTGCCGGAGACCTGGACCCGCCCTTCGAACATGATGTAGGCGCGGTCCACGATGTCGAGCGTCTGCTCGACGTTGTGGTCGGTGATGAGGACGCCGATGCCCTTGTGGCGCAGCCCCGCGACGATGGTCTGGATGTCGTGGACCGCGATGGGGTCCACGCCCGAGAAGGGCTCGTCGAGGAGCATGAACTTCGGCTGGGTGACGAGGGCGCGGGTGATCTCGAGCCGCCGCCGCTCCCCGCCGGAGAGGGAGAAGGCCCTGCTGTGCCGGACGTGCCGGATGGAGAGCTCGTCGAGGAGCCGCTCCAGCCGCTCGGCCCGCTCGTGGGGGCCGATGGGGAGGGTCTCGAGGATGGCGGTGAGATTCTCCTCGACCGTCAGCTTCCGGAAGACCGAGGGCTCCTGCGCGAGGTAGCCGATGCCGCGCCGGGCCCGCTGGTACATCGGCATCCGGCTGATGTCCTCCCCGTCGAGGAGGATGCGACCGGTCTGCGGCGCGACGAGGCCCACGAGCATGTAGAAGGTCGTGGTCTTCCCTGCCCCGTTGGGCCCGAGGAGGCCGACGATCTCCCCCTGCCGCACGGTGACGTCCACGTCCCGCACGACGGCGCGGCGGTTGTACGTCTTGGTGAGGTGCGATCCCTCGAGGACGCTCCCCCGCTCCGCTGCGGGCGGCTCGCTGGTGGCGTGCTCCCCCGTGGTGTGGAGGAGCATCCCCTCGTACGCGGCCTCGAGGAGGACCACCCGGTTGGTCGTCGCGTCGGCGCGGAGCGCTCCGGCCACGGCCGGCAGGAGCCGGACCGGGGAATCCTCCGCCCAGGCGCGGAGCGGCGCCTCGATGAGCGCTTCCTGGGCGAGCCGCGGGAGGACGGAGACGGCGAGGTGCCGGCGCACGTCGTCCACCGACAACGTCCCGGCGTCGCCGCGCCCGGATTCGCCGGCGACGCGGTGGAGCGCCGCGAGGTAGTCCTCGCGATACGCCACGGCGAGGGCGCCGAAGGGCACGCCCCCCGACTCGTCGGCGAGCTTGAGGAGCGCCGCCACGGCGAGGCAGAGGGACGGGTCGCGGGTCTTGAGATGCGCGAGGAGGCCTGGGTCGGTCATGGGCGGGGCTCCCGCGCGGCGGGACGGGGGCGGGGCGCCGGGGCGGGTGGTGGCGCGCGACGGGTCGTGTCCGCCGGCAGCGGAGCGGTGCCCCGCCCGGTGGAGTCCGACGCCGCGCGGGTGCTGTCCGTGACGGGCCGCCGGGGCGCGGGCTCGAGGTACACGCCGTCCACCTGCCCGACCACGTCCACCGTGCCGACCTTCCCTTGCCGCATCGCGATGGCGATGCGCGTGCCCCGGGAGTAGTTGATCCCCGGAAGCAGGTCCTTGTGAGCGTCGTCCACGATGTGATACAGCGCCCGCGCGCTGCCGTGGGAGGTGAGGCGCCGCAGCTCCTGCTTCTTCCGGCCCGCCGAATCGGGGGCCAGGGAGTCGGCCGGGACGAACTCGGCGTGGAGCGTGTCGCCCACCATCCAGTCGTCCTCCGTCACGCTCGAATCGGGGCGGTCGGTCGCGCGCCCGTGACCGAAGCCCCACGTCTCGCGCATCATCTGCCCCGGCATCAGAATGTCGAGGGAGTCGGCGACGACGGTGTAGCTCCCCGAAACGGCGTCGGGCCGGTGCGTGCGCCCCCACGCCTGGGCGCGCTGGATCTTCCCGCTGTCGAGCGCCATGTCGAGCGTATCGGCGCGGAGGTGCCAGTCGGGGCCCACGGCGTCGGCCCGTCCCTGCGCCAGCACCCGGCGGACGTCGTGGTCGGGGTTCAGTCCGACCTGGATCCGGGTGCCGGTCAGGCGGTAGTGGTTCGTGCCCTTCCCCTCGACGACCGGGGGCCCGCCGACGAGCGATCCGCCGCCGGCGCCGAGATCGAGCGCCGCGGAATCGGAGCGGGAGGCGAGGTCCGAGCGGTCCACCGTCACGTTCCCGCCGCCCCACATCTGGTCGTTGCCGCGCATCCGCGCGCGGTCGGCCACGATGACGAAGGGCTCCGCGCTGTCGCCGCGGGCGGAGTCGCGGGCCGAGTAGAAGCGGATCGTGGGCCGGCTGGTGGCGTACATCTCCGCCGTGTCGCGGATGCCGGGGCTCGCACGGCGGTAATCGAGGTTCGGCCCGCGCAGGCTCGACCGGGTGTGCAGGTTGACGGTGTAGACGCGCCCCTCGGCGTAGAGGTGCTCCTCGCGCACCGTGTAGGTCAGCTTGTCGGCGTCGAGCGTGGCGGTGCTGTCGCGGAAATGGACGTTGCGGAGGAAGCGCGCTTCCGATCGATCCGCGTACCACGCGAGGGAATCGGACTGCATCGTGGTGGCCGGATCATTGGCGCAGTGGCCGTAAACTCCTCCTCCCACGAACGCCTGGCGCTGAGGCCCCGTCCGGCTGGGCACCTGGATGATGACCGCCTCCCCTCCGGTGCTGTCGATGATCACGCCGCACGTCCGCGGCGCGGCGGGGCCCACGGCCAGCGGCTGCTGCGCGCCCGCCGCGGTCGCGGCGAGCGCGCCGAGCGCGAGGAAGAGGGCCCCGGTCCGCATCTCACTGGCCCGGCAGGGTGAAGCTGCCCGCGGAGCCGCGGGCGCGCATGGTGCGGAACTTGGAGAGGGACGGGTCGGTCACGAATCCCGCCGGTCCCTCGGCGTTCTGGTCCGGGCCGCGGTAGACGTATGGCTGGTCGGTGCTGACCTCGTTCTTCACCTGGTCGTAGCGGAGAATCGACGTGGTCAGACGGCCACCGTTCGAGAGGAGCACGACGACGTCGTCGATCGCCTCCATCCGGCCGTTGCGGTAGTCGTAGGTGCCACGTCTGGACGTCACCACCGAGGACGTGTCCCCGGCGAGGCCGAAGAAGGTCACCCTTACCTTCTTCAGGTCGGCGTGCTGGGCGGTCTCGTAGAGCCATGCGGAGTCGGCCTCCAGGAAGGCCTTTCGCACGCCGTCCTGGGTGATGAAATGCTTCATGCGGATCAGCAGCTGGTCGGCGGTGTCGGCCGCGGCCTCCACGGCGGCGGCCGGGTCGTGCTGGGCCTTGCCGCAGGCGGAGGCCAGCAGGACGGACGCAAGGACGCCGAAGGGCCAGAAGAAGCCAAGGGTCCAGACGCCAAGTCGCCAGGAAGGGACGCGAGGTCCGTTGAGCGTCCCTGGGTGTCTTGGCGTCTGGTCACTGGAGTGTCTGCGCATCACGCCGCTCCCGCCCGCAGGAGGTCGTGCAGGTGCACGACGCCGACCAGCAAGCCGGCGCCGTCCACGACCGGCATCGCCATGATGCCCTTCTGCTCCATCCGCAGCACGACCGCGCCGCCGAGCTCGTCGGGGTGCGCGAGCTGCGGCGTGCGGGTCATCACCTCGCCAACCCGCACGTCGAGGAAGTCGGGGCGGCGCTCCATCAGCCGCGTGAGGTCGCCCGCCGTGAACACGCCCACCACGACCCCGCTGCCGTCCACCACCGCCACCGTGCCGCGCCGCTCGGCGAGGAGCACCACGCACTCGCGCATCGAGGCGTTGGGGGCGAGGGTGGGCAGGTCGTCGGTGACCATCGCGTCGCCGACGGTGAGGAGGAGCCGCCGTCCGAGCGCCCCGCCGGGATGGAGGGCCGCGAAGTCCTCGGGGCGGAAGCCGCGCGCCTCGTACGCCGCCACGGCGAGGGCGTCGCCGAGGGCGAGGGCCACCGTCGTCGAGGTCGTCGGCGCGAGATCGTAGGGACACGCCTCGGTGTCCACGGCGGCGTCGAGGACGACGTCGGCGTGGCGCGCCAGGGTGGACGCGGGCTCCCCGACCATCGCGACGATCGGCACGCCGAGGCGCTTGAGCTGCGCGACGAGGCCGAAGAGCTCCTCCGTCTCGCCGCTCTTCGAGAGGACGATGGCCACGTCCTCCCGCCCGACGATGCCGAGGTCGCCGTGGAGGCTGTCCACCGGGTGGACGAACAGCGCCGCGGTGCCGGTCGAGGTCATCGTCGCGGCGATCTTCCGCGCGATGAGCCCCGACTTGCCGATCCCGCTCACGATGACGCGCCCCTTGCACCCGGCGACGAGCCGCGCCGCCGCGCCGAACCGTTCGTCGAGGCGGCCGGCGAGCGCGGCCACCGCCGCGGCCTCCTGCCGGAGGACCTCGCGGCCGCGCTCCAGGGCGCGGGCGCCGTCCTCAGCGGGCCGTGACATCGCCGCGCTCCTTGAGATAGGTGCGGGAGACCTCGGCCCACGAGCCGCGCGCCTTGAGGAACGCCTCGGCGAACTCCCGGACCGCGCCGTGGCCCCCGCCGAGGGTCGTGGTGAAGGCCGCGACCTCCCGGACCTCGGGACAGGCGTTGCCCGTCGCGATGGCCAGGCCGACCCGGCGCAGGAGCGGCAGGTCGGGGAGGTCGTCGCCGATGAAGCACGCCTCCTCCCACCGGATGTTGCGGCGCTTCAGGATGGCCTCGAACGGCTCGAGCTTGCGGGCCAGCGGGTCGGCGACGAACTCGTCCACCTCGAGCTCGGTGGCGCGGAGCTTGGCGACCTCGCCGGAGCGGCCGGTCACGATCACGACGGGCAGGCCGGCCATCCGCAGGAGCATCACGCCGAGGCCGTCCTGGATGTCGTAGCGTTTGAGCTCGACACGCTGAAGCCCCGCCAGCCCGATGTAGACCCCGCCGTCGGTGAGGGTCCCGTCCACGTCGAGGCCGACGAGGCGGATGCGCCGGGCGATCGTGGGCTCGATCACCGGGCCCCGTCCCGCGCGGCGTGCCAGACGTCGAGGGCCCGCCGCAGGACCCCTTCGAGCTCCGCGAGGGGAAGCATGTTGGGGCCGTCGGAGGGGGCGTGGTCGGGGTCGGGGTGGGTCTCGAGGAAGAAGCCGTCGGCCCCGGCGGCCGCCGCGGCGTAGAGGAGGGGCGGGATGCACTCGCGCAGGCCGCCGCTCGCGCCTTCGGCGCCCTTCCCCGGCTGCTGGACACTGTGCGTGGCGTCGAACACGACCGGCGCCCGGCACGCCTCCCTGAGGCGCGCGAAGCTCCGCATGTCCACGACGAGATCGCCGTACCCGAAGAAGGAGCCGCGCTCCGTGACGGCCACCTGCGTCGCGCCCGCGCTCCGCACCTTCTCCAGCGCGCCCGCCATCCCCTCGGGGGACAGCCACTGCCCCTTCTTCACGTTCACCGCGCGCCCCGCGGCGCCCACGGCGAGGAGGAGGTCGGTCTGGCGGCAGAGGAACGCCGGCACCTGGAGGACGTCGGCCACCTCGGCGGCCGCCGCCACCTGGGCGGCGTCGTGCACGTCGGTGAGGATCGGCAGCCCGGTCGCGGCGCGCACGCGCGCGAGAGCGGCGAGGCCCTCCTCGACGCCGGGGCCGCGCGCGGCCCCGAGGCGCGAGCGGTTGGCCTTGTCGTACGACGCCTTGAAGATCACGGGCAGCTGGAGCGCCTGGGCCACCTTCGCCAAGTGCTCGGCGACGGTGAGGTTGAGGCGATCATCCTCGACGACGCAGGGCCCCGCGAGGAGGAACGGCCCCGGGCCGAAGGCCGTCGAGCGCAACGCGCCCAACGGCGCATGCGACAGCGGAGAGCGCTGGGCGCTCATCGGGTGGAGTCCGGCCGCGGCGGGCGCATGGTCAGTGCGCGGCCCGGGCGAGCTCGGCCGC